>CAYZET010000186.1:0-10205 GCA_964477215.1 uncultured Syntrophaceae bacterium
GTTCGAGACATTCTTTCCGGACTTGCGTCCGATATGCAGCTTTCGTCTATTCCGGAAATCGACTCCGGCCATATTGCCGCCCTGGCCCGGTACCACTGGCCTGGTAACATTCGAGAGCTGCGCAACGTCTTGGAGCGATCTCTCATCTTGTGGGAAGGGGGGAGATTCAATCTCGCTCTGCCCTCAGCGATTGAGACACAGGAGAATGTAGCTCCCATGCTCTTTAAGGAAGACAGCAGGAACTTGGAGGACATTGTCAACGATGCCATAACGTTGGCATGCAAACAGGCGCTTACGAGGACAGGAGGTAACAAGACGGAGGCTGCGGAAATGCTCGGCATTTCTCGGGGAGCGTTTTACCGGTATTTGAAGCGGGTCGGGATCGGGTCTGCGGACCGGACACAGGATCGCGCGCAATCGAGACACGGGAAACCCGGTCTGGATCGTGGCAACCGTGTTAGGGAAAAATGTGTCACGGAATCGCGCACGGACAGCGGATAATGGTCGCGCGTGCCTCGATTCTCGCGAGAAATCGGCCTGTAAGTACTCGTAATTCGCTTTGCTTATTATTCTCGGACGTCGGTTATCCGTGGCATAGGAATTGCTAATTTTTTGACAGTGTCGTCGCATTGTCGGGCAGCCGGGAAATCTCAGATCAAGTCAGTGAGGAAGACGACAGCACTCGGGATTCAGCACCGATCCGTGCAGGGTTAATGTGTCGAAAGGCTGGACGTTCTAGACCAAGTTACTTGGGATCGAGCCCTGGAGGGAAATCTCTCAACTTTCTGATTTCGCAACGAGGTGAGAGTTGTGGAATTAAAGAAACAGATTGAATCGTTGATCGAAGCAGGGCGGAATGCGCTGCAGAGGGGGTTCGAAGAAAGAGCTTTCCTGATGTGGAGGCAGAGAGCTATCGATTGTCTCGCGGTCCTGTTTGGCAAAGATCACCACTATACCCACTATTTCAAGACTCGTATTGTGCGCGCCGAGGCGATCGACATTCTCGCCGGAGTCGGAGTACTCACGGCAGCCCGGATGGCCGTGCCGTGATGGCCGACCCCTCGGAGAAGCCCGAATTCTACGGAGGGGCGAGGGCCCCCAGTAGATCAACCTAGAGAGAAAACGGATCTCGTATCTTCCCGCACCGGAGCGGAGGGGTGCGGCGACTGCATGGCACGGCATGGCTACAGCAAACCGGCGGCCACCAAAGAGAAGGACTGGCACATGGTTGCTCAAAGCACCGGCAGAGGCAAGATCTTCATTCTTCACTGGAACATCAGAATCGGTCGATTCTTGGAAGGTGTCCTCAGAAAGGGGTTCTTTGTCTACGTTTCCAGTGATCCCGCGGACGCAGTGTCTCGACTCGAGGAGAACCCACCGGATCTTGTTTTGTGCCACCCGGACTGTTTGACACCCGGAATTCGAGAGTCGGTCCGTGCTTTGGCCGGTGAGATTTCACTGGGGCTTCCTGTAATTCTGGTGACGGATGACCCTGTCCACGCACCCGTCTGTCCCGAACGCATGCCAGGTGCGGTTGTTGACTGCATAGACAGGTCCACTCCCCCTTCCCTGCTGAAATGGAAGGTCACCAAATGGGTTGAGCTCAAACGAGAGGTAAGCCAACTTCGTGACTCAAAAGTACGGGCGCTGGAATCTCTGAGCAGGCTTGAATGCCGAACCCAGATGTTCCTCCACGATTTCAAGTCGCCTCTGATCGCTATACGCGGATTTGTCAACCGATTAAAAAGACTCCTTTCAAGGCTGCCAGACGACCCACAGCGGGAGGCAACGATCCACAGTCTCGAGAAGGTCTGTCTTTCTCTCGAAGATTTCGTTGCTGATTCGAGGAAAACGCTCGTTAAGGGACCCACACCTGCCGACTATAAACCTATCGGTCTTGACCAGCTCGCACGTGAGGTGATCCAGCAGCATCAGGAAGACTTGGAGCAGCAGGGCATAACTGTCCGGCTGCAGGCGAGCGGCTCAGGCGGCATGGTTCTCGGGAGAAAACAGAGGCTCAGACAGGCCCTCGACAACCTCGTCGCCAACGCGATAAACCACATGAATAACCGTGTGGATCCCGCTATTGAGGTTAGGATAGTTGATAACGGTGAGTTCGTGCTTGCCTCCGTTTCAGACAATGGTGTGGGTGTCGCACCGGAGTTCCAGCAAAGAATCTACGAGCCCTATTTCCGCGTTTTGCCTCGGGAAAATGGCGACGGTTCCGGATTGGGACTATCAATTGTCAAAGAAATCATCGAGGCCCATAGAGGAAGGGTTTGGGTCGAATCGCAGCCCGGCAAAGGCTGCACATTTTGCTTTTGTCTCCCGACTCTCGCTGCACAGGTAGGCCATTCAGGAGGTCCCGAGATTGTTTCGGAGTCTTAAGAGCACGGACGATCTCAAGAGAATACTGGAAAATGCAAGAAGTCCCTATGATTTCTACTGCGAGGGATTTGGGAATAATGATTCGAAGGGCTGCTACATTACGACCCCCATCATTGCTGCTGGAATGACAAGGGTAGAAGGCTCCCGAAATCAGTCTCTTGTTCTCGAACAAATTCAGGCCTTTGACACCGCGGAGGCGGAAGGCGCGTACATAGGCCAGATCAACTTGTTCCAGATTTCGTCATTCTGTGGGCCTAACGGGCTCATTTGGGGGCACGATGTGGCACAATCCGACAAACAAGTAGTTCCCGCATTGGGAGAGAAACGCCCCCCCGAGTTTCATTCTGTATTTGAAGTGGAGCCACTTCTCGAGGCAAGCAAGAGACTCCTTGGCACGGCCAGGGAAAAGAGATTCCCGATCATTCCCGGATCTCTGGTGCCTGCAGCGTACAGGAGTTTGAGCGAAATAGGTCCTGCAACCCTCTTTGGCGGACTCGCCATTGGTGTACCCGCAGAAAACAGGAAATCTGCCGCGCTTTTCATGGAATATGTGGGGAGCACGCCGGGTCTTTCCCCTCAGGAGGAGGTGGCCCTCGAAAAGCAAAGAATTCTGACGGAATTGCTTTTGTCTGTCCTGGAGATCGGTGCAAACCACGATATCCAATTTGCCGCGATCTATGTGGGGGCCCGAGCACTCCATGTGGAGGAAAACCGCCTCGGATGCATCCTGGTCGCGGTTCCTTATCTGACCCTGGCGAGGGACGCCCTCACCCCTCTCCTTTGCGAAGCCGGTCAAGAAACGACCATAGACCAATGGGAGTCTCGCGTGAGCAACCGGTTCTACCACTGTCAGATGCAAGGCTGACAAGGTCCGCTGCCCTTTGCCGATCACCACTTGACCGCAGCGAGTCCCCCTTCGTCCCTCATGGATAGATTGCCTTCCAGTAGGGGTCACTTTCTTATGCAACACCGAAAAATGCCCAAACTGCATCTCCTGGGGATGCGGAACGCGAGACAGGACTTTCAGCAAAGAGCATAACCTCGCTCTGGGGACCGCCCCGGCCCATACTGAGCGTCGATTTCCCGTTGAGCCTTATGGAGTGAATGATCGCATTCAGCGACTAATTTTTCTTGACATCCCCGAAGGGCCGTGGTAGTCATCGACTCATCCGATGACTGGATGACCATCTGACACGATGTTTTGGCGGCCGCCCCCATCACACCCTGTCAGAATGACCCCATGGACTTGGGCTCCCTGGCCCACTCCACATGTGGCGCACCGACTGCATGTCGTCAGAACTGCGACCACAGAATTACGGCACTCCTTCAAGGAAGGATGGCACCGGCGTGGCATTGCCGGCATCTCCGGCAGTGTCCTCGCACCTCTTGCGAATCCGTCACACATTTCCGCCGCAAAGCGCCGGATTGTGACTTGCCGATTAATCGGCGGATGCACCATCACTCAGCGGAGAGAATCATGAGATACTTCACTGGTGGCACTGTTGATCGGGTAATCATCGTTTCATTGACCCCCGGGGATCTTTTCCTGGAAAGCCTTGAAGAGATCATAAAGGCGGAGAACATCGATACCGCTGTTGTAACCTCGGGAATCGGCTCCTTTCGGAAGTTCCGGTACCACACGATCACCTGGACCGGAATGCCCCCCAAGGATCGATTCTACGATATTGAAGGCCCCATAGAGATCGGCGGTATTCAGGGAATGATCGTCGGCGGAGAGCCCCATCTTCACACTACCTTCAATAATTGTGAAACGAGTGAGTGCTCCACCGGGCACATCGAGCACGGCTGTGAGGTGTGTTACCTGGTGGAGCTCTTCATCGAAGTTATCAAGGGTGTTCATATCAAGAAGGACAAGGATCCTGACAATCCTGGTGTGGTAGCATTCATGCCCAAATAGTCGATGCCCCTTCCGGAGAAATAAGAATGAAAAAGACCAGATTCGATCTTCAACGGATGAAGCAAGCCGGGGAGAAGGCCGCCTGGATAACTGCATACGATTACCCCACCGCCCTGTTGGCTGAAAAGGCCGGCATGGACTTGATTCTGGTGGGAGACTCCCTGGGCATGTGCGTGTACGGCTATCGGGGGACCATGCCGGTGACCATGGAGCAGTGCGTTGTTCACAGTGAGGCAGTTCGCCGTGCCGCTCCCGACACCTTTGTCATCGGAGACATGCCCTTTCTTTCGTACCAGACCTCCGTTCCGGACGCGGTATTCAACGCGGGCCGCTTCCACAAGGAAGCGGACGTGGATGCTGTGAAACTGGAAGGGGGACGCCGCGTGGTGCCACAGATCCAGGCGATCGCCGATGGAGGCATGCTGGTTATGGGGCACATCGGCTTGACCCCGCAGAGCTCAGGTCAGCTCGGCGGATTCAAGGCCCAGGGACGGACTGCAGAAACCGCCCTTGAGTTGATTGACGACGCCAAGGCGATTGAGACCGCGGGTGCCTTCGCGCTGCTGGTAGAAGCCGTTCCCCCTGAAGTGTGCAGCATCATACGGGATACGCTAAGCATACCGGTCTACAGCATCGGTGCCGGCGCTGAAGCGGATGGACAGCTCATGATCGTGAGCGACCTGCTCGGGATCTTCCAGGCGTTCACTCCCAAATTCGTCAAGAAATACGCCAACCTGGGACAAGCTATGGAAGAGGCTTTCACGGAATACATCGAGGATGTGCGCAGCGGAGCCTTCCCGGCCCCGGAGCATACGTACCGCATGGTGGAAGGAGAGCTGGAAAAGCTCAAGCAAAGGCTGCCATAGCCTCCCGGAAACATGGCTGCACGTTGTCTGCCGCAACGGGGTTGGTATGACGCCCGGGCGGTACTGCCGGCAACGTGCCATCCTTTTCAATCAATACGTCACCAGGCGTGCGGCCCCAAATGCCGGATCGCGCAACAGAGGAGATGCTGGACCATGGAAATCGATAGCGATAAATGCACCGGGTGTGGTCGTTGCCTCGTGTACTGCCCGGTTGAGGCCATAAGCGTGAAGAACCGCGAGAAGCCTGTAGTGATTCAGGGAAAAGAGCGAACGAAGGTTTCCGTTATAGACTTGGATGCGTGCGCGGAATGCGGGGTGTGCCTGCGATCTGCCCGATGTCCTGCCGGCGCCATTTTCCAGCAGGAGCTGAGGTACCCGCGCACGATCAGAAGCCTCATGAGCGATGTATTGACCATTGCCGAAGAGTCCCAGATTTCCGGAAGGGGCACGGAGGAGATGAAGACCAATGAGGTTACCGGGCGTTTCAAGCGGGGGATGGTCGGCGTTGCCATCGAGGTAGGAAGGCCAATAACCGGGACCAGGTTGTTCGATGTGGAAAAGATTGCCATGGCCGTCTCGGCGCTTGATGTGGAATTTGAGCCGTGCAATCCGGTGACCAGCATGATGGCGGATGCGAAAAGAGGTAAATTCAAGGATGACCTTTTGAACGAGAAGGTACTTTCAGCCATCCTGGAGTTCGGCATCAAGACCGAACAGCTTCCGGATCTGTTTGATATCCTGGAGAAATCCAGCCGAGAGATCGATTCGGTTTTCAGTCTGGACATTGCCTGTCGATTAAATCCGGACGGCTCCAATCCGACCGCGCCCTATATTGAAGCCTCCGGGCTGTGGGTGGCGCCCAACGGCAAAACCAATGTCGGTCTGGGAAAACCCCTGGCGGAAGAGGACGTACTGGCATGACGCACACATTACACAGACTGGGCACTGACATTTCATTGCTCAAAGAGGATTTCGTGGTCTTGGTGATGCCCTCCAAGGACATCAACCATGTTGGGTCCGGGCCGAAATTGCGGAGGTTTTTCCAGTTGGCCCTGGAAGCCGGGGCCGTCAAGATAGGGGATTGCCGCGGGGGAAACGAATATTATCAGGGCGGTGTCGACCGGATGCTGGAAAACGTTCAAGACCGGGCCGTCGTCCACGCTGTCTTCAAAGACCGGGAGTCGCTCATCAGGGTTCTGAAGAGTCTGAAAGACGCGGACCTGGGAATGTCGGTAGTGGTTTCGGGCCTGTTCGACGAGGTTTGGGAATGCTGTCACGAATCCGGACTGAAGCCGCATTCCATCAACCAGTCCCTGGAGAGATGGGGAGCCACCCACAAGCTGCCCGCAGGCGGCGTGCTGGAAGTCCACACCATGTGCGGCCACGGGATGGTTTCGGTGAATTTGATCCAGAAGATGATCGATCGGGTCAAAGCAGGGAAGATAACGGCTGAAAAGGCAGCGGAAGAGCTCTTCAAACCCTGCATGTGCGGGATCTTCAACCCGCATCGCGCCGCGAAACTGCTCACCCGTCTTGCAGCGAAATCGTAAATCGTCCTCGAAGGAGCTGTCCGATGGACATGACAATCGGCATCGTAGGTCTCGGCCGATGCGGCATGCCGGCCGCACGGAGATACCTCGACAACGGATACACAGTCTACGGGTGTGCCCGGCGACCTGAAGTAATCGTGGGATTCGAACAGATGGGAGGAGAGCACCTGCCCTCTCCTTCCGAGCTGGCACTTCGCACGTCGACGGTCATCGTGATGGTTCTCAATGACGAGCAGGTCATCGAAGTGATCAGCGGTGAAAAAGGGCTCCTGAAAACGGCAGGCCCCGATTCCACTATCATATGCATGAGCACTATCAACCGTGACAGTCTGACCGCGATGTACTCGACCTGCCAGAACAAAGGAGTCAGGTTTGTGGACTGCCCCTTCACCGGGGGTCCGGCCCGCATTGGCTTGGGCACCTTAACCCTCATTGCGGCTGCACCGGAGTATGTTCTTCAGCCGGTGAGGCCCGTGCTGGAGATCATCGGCCGGATCACCTATGCCGGTCCGGTTCCGGGGATGGGGCAGGCAATCAAGCACTGCAACCAGTTGCTGGTAACCACAATTCATGCTGCGACCATTGAGCTCATCATGCTGGCACGCCGGACAGGTGTGGATCCCCGTTTGGTGTGCGAAGTTGTCGGCAGCGGCATTGCTGGTAATGATTATTTCCGCCTGCTCTCCGAGGCGATCCTGGAACACACCACCAGTCCGGGTGGCATGGGGCAGCTCTGGAAGGATGTGAACATCGCGGTCACGTCGGCCCGTGCTCATAACCTGCCCCTGCTGGTGGTCAGCTCTGCAGCTCAGTACTTCAACATGGCGGTTGCCCAGGGTCTGGCCACCGAAGACAGTGCCCTCTTAATGGAGGTGCTGGAGCGCATGGTGGAACGCGAGTGATCATTCTCGTCGCAACAGCCTTTCCCGGATCGGGGTGTCAGAGACGCAACCGGATCGACAATTCGTCGGTCCGCGGGGAATACGTGGACGGTCAACGAGGGTAATCGGCGATTTCACCGGCAGAGAGCTCTGCCCACCACGGCACGTTCAGAATGTCGATACGGCACAAGGAGAAACGAGATGAGCGACGATAATGTGGTGAAGTATGACGAACGGGGCGTTATGGATGGCGGCACGATGGGATTGCCCCGCGAGATGAATAGGGACATCTGGCTCAAAGAGGTCTTTCCCGAATGGGGCACCTATCTCAACCATGAAATCGATCAATTCCAAGTGCCTTCAGGAACGGGCGCACTCTGGTACCTGGGGGCTATGAGCTGTGTGCTCAAGAGCCAAGAAGGAGCTGTCTTCACCGTAGATCTCTACTCGGGTCCCAGTATTTTCACTGATATAAGCTACTGTGGGGTGTGTAAGACCAGCGGTGCGGAAAAGCTCTACTGGATGAGAACACACCCCATGGTTATCGATCCCTGGAAGTTCAAGCGTCTCGACGCGGTATGCGTAACCCACCACCACCAGGATCACATGGATTATTACACGATCAGCGCCGCGCTCCAGACCACGAACTGCAAGTTCATCGCGCCTCCTGAGGCGGCCAGACGCATGAAAAACAATATGGGCGTGCCGGAAGATCGGCTCATCGTGGCCCATGTGGGAGACGGTGTCCAAATAAAGGACATGAAGATCGAATTCGCGCCCAATTTCGACGTCATCGCTACCAAGACGGGCTTCGACAAACCGGTTCCGTATTCGGAGGTTGCCGTCGGCTTCATTTTCAACACCCAGGGGGGCAATTTCGCGTTTCTGGGCGATTCGCTCTACCACAACGGGTACCGCATGGTTGGCGAGAAGTACCGGGTAGATGTGGTTTCTATGGCCATGGGCAACAATGCACCAGGGTATACCGACAAAATGTCTCCGTGGGATTTGTGGCGGGTTGCAGAGGCCTTGAACGCCAAGGTAATCCTGCCCATGCACCACGACAACTGGGCAAACTGTTTTGAAGACCCGCGGTACCTGGAAGAGATCGTCAGGTGGAAGAACGCAGAGAAGCGACACCCTTCCATGAGTGTGGTCTCTTTGCTCCCGGGTGCCCGGTACATCCATCCGACCGATAATGACGGCCGCCGGTACATGTATCCTGACAACAGGGAGATGTGTCGTTGGGAAAGGAGCCTGGAATACGGTCCAGACAGCGATATTGGATAAAAGATCGCTCGTGAGCCGCGGGGTGCACAGGGCAAAGCGTGCCGGAAAAGGTGCACGGTGGCCAGACTTCGCAAATGGAGCCAGTCCACGGGCTGAAACCTGTGGCATTGGATGGCTCGCCCGTTCTGGGCTGTGCCCCACCAGGACGGGTAATGGGAGCACGACTACCATCCGCAAGATGCGGTAACGACGCATTTTGCCACTATAGCCAATGCCAAGAGTCTTGACCGAACGGCTCCTTGCTGTGAGGGGTCAAAAGGACGCACGGATTTCGGACATTTCTCTTGGCAACCACTGCCGTAACGGAAGGGACCGACCCAGGCCCGTGACGCTGAGTGTTACCTGTTTTGGCGACGGATTGGCATGAGAGGGTCAGGCTGCGAGATCTTCTTCCGGGCGCTTCGAACAATCCTTTCCGACGATGCCGGCAGGACCGCCCTACATCCACTCGATCCAGCCGTCGAGCGATTGCAGAGAGGGCCGCCTCCCGCCGGTCGAAAGGTTCACGGCTTTCAGAGAGGGATTCGGAATGCTCAAGTTTTGCGCCAATATCGGGATGCTTTTTCCGGAGCTGCCCTTTCTTGAACGCTTTGCTGCGTGTCGTTCGGCGGGGTTCCAGTATGTAGAATTTCCTTTTCCCTATGCCTATGAGCCCGAACTGCTGCGAGGTCTTCTCCTGGACAACCGACTGAATCTGATCCTTTTCGATCTTCCCGTAGATGACTGGGACGCGGGTGGTCGAGGTTGCGCTGCTGACCCGACTGCTGTCCGGACGTTTCGGGACGGTCTTGAAAGGGCTGTGGAATACGCTTCCGCACTACGGCCGAAACACCTCACGTGCATTGTGGGCAAAAGGATCCCGGGTATTGCACATTCCGATCAGTGGAAGGTCCTCGTGGATAACCTACAGTATGCTGCCGATCGGATCCGGTCAACGGCAATAAACCTTCTGGTGGAGGTCTTCAACGACCACGATCACCCGGGTTTCTTCCTCACCAGGGTCTCCGATGCCGGCGCTTTGGTTGAAGCGGTAAGTAGGTCTAACTTCTTCATCCAAATTGATACGTATCACACCCAAAAGATGGAAGGAAACGTGACGTCGCGGGTACGGGAGTATTTCAGCCAAATCGCTCACGTTCAAATCGGCGATGTTCCCGGTCGACATCAACCGGGAACCGGGAAGATAGATTTTCCGTTTTTTCTCAATACCCTTGACCGGCTCGGTTACCAGGGCTGGTTAGGTCTGGAATATATCCCTTTGGGCGATACCAAGGCCGCCCTGGAGTGGCTGAACCACGTCTCGGTGAGATGG
>CAYZET010000187.1:0-10148 GCA_964477215.1 uncultured Syntrophaceae bacterium
GCAACGTGCTGATATGCGTTTGTATGCGGCTCCCGATGAGGGGGCAGGGGCAGGAACGTGAATTGAAGTCATGATTTCGCCGCGCTCCACTGCCGTCAGCCCAGGCCCTTTGAAGAACTGATCCAGAGGTAGGCTCCTCTCTCCGTTGAGATGTGACAGCACGACCTGTGCACCCATAACGATAAGAGGGGGAGCGCAGTCAGCAGAAGGAGCGGCGTTGCAAAGGTTGCCGACAACTGTTCCCATATTGCGAACTTCAACGTTTGCCATAGTGAGAATAGCCTCGGCAAGGGCTGGATAATGATTCAACACGTCGGGATGGGAAGCGACATCAGCCAACCGAGCTGTTGCTCCAATGGTCAACCCATTGGTCGCATGGAAATGAATGTGGTCCAGCTCCTCAATCCCTTCCAAAGCTACAATCGCTTTGGGCTTTAAACGGCCGTGGTTCATTTTCACGACTATGTCGGTTCCTCCTGCCATCACATGGGCGCCCTCTCCCTGTTCATCAAGCAAATTAAGAGCCTCTTCCAAGGTCTTGGGCGCGAAATATTCAAATCTTGGCAATCTCATTTCTCTTCCTCTGCGAATCCGTTTTTGCGCATCTTCTCTGCTGCAACCGAGACGGCCTCAACAATCTGGTTGTAACCGGTACACCTGCACAGATGACCGGAAAGCCCGGCTCTGATTTCCTTCTCAGTGGGCGAAGGGTTGTTTCTCAAGAGATTCAAAGCAGCCATCTCCATCCCTGAGGTGCAAAAGCCGCATTGAATGGCCCCTGTCTTGACAAAGGCATCCTGGATAGGGTGAAGCGCATCGCCCGAAGGAGCCAGGCCCTCGACAGTTCTGATTGTTTTGCCATCGACCGAGACTGCCAGGGTCAGGCACGAACTGACAGTGCGGCCGTCTACCATGACCGAACAGGCCCCACAGTCACCGGTGCCGCACCCCAGCTTGGTGCCCGTCAGGTTAAGGTCTTCACGAAGCATTTCATTCAGAGTCCGCCAAGGGTCCACAGCCAGCGAATATTCGTCGCCATTTACCTTGAATTTGATATGATGTTTCACTTCCTTTTACCTCCGTTCGAGTCCCAGATATGCGACCTCGCCAAAGCATAGTGTCGGGCGTCATAATTCTTCGGGCACTCTATTAACTCGTTCTTTTTGGATCTGCTAGACTCGCTCCATGTGATTTCATTGTCAACAGGGCATGGAAATTGCGTCTGTTTTCCCGGCAAACTGCCCATTTTGTGGCCGCCGATTCCATCCGATCACGATTCGGTCTCGTCGGTGTAACGACTTCTCAGCACCCTGTGAAGAATTTTCTCGGTAGCTGTTCTTGGCATCTCTTCCTCAGTTATGAGCTCAATGCTTTTCGGCCTCTTGTACCCCGCAATTTTTCCTCGACAAAACTCGATGATTTCACGGGCGAGCTCTTCTCCCGCCTCGTATCCTGCGTTGGGGATCACAACAGCCTTGATCGCCTCCCCCCATTTTCTGTCCGGCACACCTATGACAGCGGCCTCTTTCACTGCTTCATGAAGCTTGAGCACGGCTTCCACTTCTGAGGGATAAACGTTTTCGCCGCCCGTAATGATCATGTTAGATTTTCTATCAACAAGCGTGTAGTAACCGTCTTGATCGCGTCTGGCCAAATCACCCGCGGAAAACCACTCTCCGTCAAAAGCCTCCTTAGTTTTCTCCGGATCCTTGAAATACTCTTTGAAGACGCAGGGCGCCCGGTAGAACAGCTCTCCGACCTCACCGTCCGGGACTTCGTTTCTATTCTTGTCCAGCAGCCTTATCCTGTCCACCCCAAAAATCTCCTTGCCGATCGATCCGAGCTTTCTCAATTGGTCTTCCGGCCTCAGCAGAGTTCCCAGTCCGCCTTCCGTGCTGCCATAAGCTTCCCAGAGCTCTGCATTCTTGAAATACTCCATGATGGCAAGCTTCAGGTCTTTGCTGGCAGGCGCTGACGAAATCAGCAATTGCCGAACAGAAGAAACATCAATTTGTTCCCGAATCTCGATCGGCAGATCCAAGATCATTCGGTAATGAGTAGGCACGAGGGAGGTGAAGGTGATGCGATACCGATCGATAGTCCTCAAGCAATCTTCAGGATCAAAGCTTACCAAATTGTAAACGAATACCGGAGCGGTGACCAGGGTGTAAGGGAACGAATACTGTATTGAATTTACATGACACATAGGCATAGCCAGCATCACTTTGTCGGTTGGCCTTACTCCCATGTTAATATTGCTCAGCAGGTAATGAGCTATATGACTCTCGTGGGTACGGACCACCCCTTTCGGTCGGCCGGTGGTGCCCGAAGTGTATATGATGTTCCAAACATCATCTCCGTAAACGAAGCGGCTCGGCTCACTCGGAGACGACCGTGCAAGAAGATCCTCGTACCCGATATATCCGTCAGGGACCGGATCGTCTCCCAGATACACAAATGCATCGCCGGGCACCCGAAGCTTGCTTCTGATGCTATTAATGACCTCCACAAACGGAGCCTCAACAACGAACCCTTTGCACTCCGCGTGGTTCACTATGTACTCGATCTCCGGTGCAGCCAGGCGGAACATGATCGGAACGCCGATCTGACCGCCCTTGGCACATCCGGCATAAATGTCCATCCACTCTCCACGATTGTATGAAATGACGGCAAAGGTATCCCTATACCCCACACCCAACTCCTGCAAACCATTGGCAAAGCGGCTGGACCTCTCGTTCCACTCTTCGAAGGTCACATCCCTCGTGACATCCTGCCATCCCAATTTCTTCGGATAGTTGATGGCATTCATTCGTAGGACAGTACCAACATGTATCCATTTGCTCCTATTCATGTTGAAAACATCTCCATTCCATTCACCTTGGAGTTATTTACGCAAATAGCTGTCCTCGATTGCCTTGACGAGATTGGTCATGACCGTATAGTAGGGCGCGGCGATGCCCAATTGGCGTGCGTATTCCACGACCTTGCCACCAAGGAAATCGATTTCGGTGGGGGTCTTGTTGGCAACGTCGTAGCACATGGAGTCCTTGTGAGCCCCTGCCTTCTCGAGATAACCTAGAACGTTTCTGATATAGTCTTCCCCGAGATCATATCCCTGAGCCTTTGCCACAGCAAGGACTTCCTTGAAGCAGTTGTCGGCAATCTCTCGCGTAGGAGGAAAATTCAGGACTTCGCCCAATGTCCTATCGGTAACGGCGCATATGGAAGCCATGGTGCATTTCATTACCATCTTTCGCCAGACGTACAACTTGATGTCGTCGACACATTCGGTATCCAAACCGCTCTCGGTGAACAATGCGGCAATTCTTGCCCCCAGTTCCTTGCTTTGGTCGGTCAGTCCTCCCAGGTGGTTGGGCCGGTTGAAAAAAGCCATTTCCACTTCACTCGGCCCTTTCAGGGAGACACCGAAGTTTAAAGACATCCTGAAAGCAGCATCGGCGCCGAAGGTCTGCGCGACCACGTCTTCCGTCCCTAGGCCGTTGTGCGTGCTCACAATCTTTGTTCCCGGCTGGAACACTTCCTTGAGATCCTCCAGAACCCGTGCAAGATTGAATGTCTTGGTGGCAAGAAATATCAGATTCGGATTGTGGGGCTTCATCATTTCAATCCGCTCTAAAAACGTGCCGGCGGAAACCTTGTAGCTCAACGCCCCGGAGATGCTGATTCCATTCTGTGCTATATGGTCTGCCAGACCAGGTCGGGGATCCACAAGAATTGTGTTCGGATCCTTGTTGAGCAGGGCTGCAGCCAGGACTGCACCCGTTGCTCCAACTCCAACAACGGCTATTCTAAGATTATCCATGGTTCCGATCTCCCTTCACACCTGATTTCTCCCAGTGGTGCCCTGCCCTCCTCAAGCCTTCGTTTCGCTACTCTTTCCATATTGCTCTCTGATGACTCGCTTGAGAATCTTGCCGGTCGGGCTCTTGGGCAGTTGCTGAACGAACTCCACGGAGCGAGGCTTTTTGTAGCTCGCTATATTCTCTTTGCAGAGGTTGATAATTTCTTCTTCGGAGGCTCTCATTCCGTCCTTTAACACGACAAACGCTTTGACAGATTCCCCCCAGTAGTCGTCAGGCACCCCTATGACAGCCGTCTCCAGGACCGCCTCATGGGTGTAAATGACCTCTTCGATTTCTCGAGGATAAATGTTCTTACCGCCACTGATTATCATGTCGTGCTTGCGGTCCACTATATAGACGTAGCCTCCTTCATCAAACTTGCCGAAGTCACCGGTGTAGAGCCACCCGTTCTGAATGGTTCGGGAAGTCTCTTCAGGAAGCCTCCAGTATCCCAGGGTCATGGCCTCGCTTCGCACAATGATCTCCCCGACTTCGCCCACCGCGACATCATTTCCATCCAGATCGACTATTCTCATTTCATAATCTACCACGGGTCTTCCTGCGGAAGCCAACCGTGCGATTTGCTCCTCGGATCCTTCCAGCACATGGTCCTCCGGTCTCAGCGCTGCTGTGCATGGTCCGGTCTCCGTCTGCCCATAGAGCTGACAGAACTGGCACTTGAACCTGCTCATGGCCTTCTTCAGCAACTCCACCGGCATCGGAGAGGCCGCGTAGCTTAGTAACCTGAACCGACTCAGGTCGAACTTCTCAATGTCTTCCACCTGGAGCATGGCATTGATCATGGTTGGAACAAACTGACAGGTCGTGATCCCTTCCTTGGATAGCAACTCCAGAATTTCCTTGGGATCGAAACTACCTTCTCGCCTAATAACTATGGTGTTGGACATGAGGATGTGTCGCAAGTTGTCCGCAAACGTAACGTGATAAAAGGGAAAGAGAAGCAAAGCACGATCGTCGTATCTGATACCGACCTCGAGAGCGCTGCTCATCATGTTTATCAGGTCGTGACGATGGGTTCTCATGGCACCCTTGGGTCGCCCTGTGGTACCGGACGTGAGGAAAATACTGATTAGATCGTCATCAGAAATGCTTACGTCCGGTTCTGTTTTCTCTCCTGTCTCAACTAGATCGTCGTACCGTGCGAAATTCCCGGAATCGCTGTCGAGGGCTATGAAGAATTCAATGGATTTCATCGCTGATGAGACCGATTGCACGACTTCACTGAAATCGGGAGAAAAAATAAGAAACCGTGGCTCTATGTAATCGAAAATCTGGACCAGCTCCTTCCGCTTCAGGAGGTTATTGATAGGCACAAAGATGCCACCGGACCTTGCGCAGGCAAAATACGCCTCGATGAATTCAGGACAGTTGTGCACGAGCACCGCAACTCGGTCCCCTTTAGCAAGCCCCATCTTCAGGAGGCTGTTTGCCAAGCAATTGACTCGTTGATTCAGTTCGGCATAAGTCATCCGATTGTCCCGGAAGACCAAGGCAGTCTTATCCGAGAAGTTGGAAGCGCTTCTTCTCAAGACGTTTCCGACACCCATATGCGTCGCCTCCTCTTGGATTTCACCTGTATCGTAAACGAAGTCCAGAATCTGTTTTCTCAGACAATGCCGATCCGGCGGTGCCCATCCAGTTTCAGGGGCACCACCGCTTGAGCGAAATTAGTAAAAGGTCTTCGGGAATTTCAACTTCTCATCATCCCACAATGGGCCCAGCTTTTCCTTGAAGAAGGGGCCGAGGCGCTTGAACAGTTTAGCCCAGTGAGTTTGCCCTTGTTCCAGGCCATCGAGGATTTCGGCCACGAGCTCAGAAAGCCGCGGGAGCTCCTCCTTCGGAATAAAGGACACGGCCCCCAATCTTATTGCTTGATTGAGGCTTTCCACATTAATTGCATGAGCAGTCAGCATGGCCGCGGGCAGCTTTCTTGCCCGACACGCTTCGAGCAGAGCGAATCCGTTCACGCCCATGATATCTAAGATGACGAGGTCAAAGGACTCTGAAGCAATAAGAGTGCTGGCTTCCTCAAAACTTGCCACCCCGACGACTTCACACATGTCCAGGCCGTCTTTCACAGTCGCGAGGACATCGGCCTCGTCATCAACCACGAGAATCCGCTTGCCTTCTAATATTTGCGGCTCCATTTCATCCTCCCGTTCGCAATTCAGGGCTGCTCCATGGCGCTTTTCTCCAGTAAAAATCGTTCACGGCTTCTGTGACGTTTCCGGGCACAGCCGGTCGGGCATCACGGATCGAGGCCGAGACTGCGGCTAATGATCAGCTTCATGATTTCGCTTGTTCCGGCGAAAATCGACAGGCAACGGACATCCCGATAGATCTTGCACACCCGGTATTCTTCCATGTACCCATAGCCGCCGTGCAACTGCACTGCCTGATATGCTATTCGGTTTACCATTTCTCCGAGCCAATACTTGGCCATGGAGACCTTCTGAACGATGTTCTTTCCTTCAATGTGGTCTCTTATGAGAGTATCGAGGAATGTGCGTCCCAGTTGAACCTCTGTGGCCATATCAGCCAGTCTGAAAGCGTTATACTGAAAGTTCCCGATGCGCCTGCCAAACGCCTCACGCACTTTTACATAGTTGAGAGCCTCCTTCAAGGCTTCCTCTGCCAGGACTTGACACTTGATTGAGACTTCCAGTCGCTCTTGCTGAAGCTTCTCCATCATGTACTTGAAGCCTTTGCCTTCCTCCCCCAACAAGTTTGAGCAGGGGACCCGGCAATCGTCAAAAAAGAGCTCTGCAGTATCCTGCATGTGATAGCCCATTTTTTCCAATTTACGGCCGCGATGAAAGCCCGGGGCATCCTTGTCTACCAAAATAAGACTGATGCCGCGGTGGCGGGCATCCGGATCGGTCTTCACAGCCAAGACTATGACGTCCGCAAAGTATCCATTGGTAATGAAAGTCTTCTGCCCGTTGATCACATAGGAATCCCCGTCTTTGACCGCTCGCGTACGAATGGCGGCAAGGTCGGACCCGGCGTTCGGCTCGGTCAGCCCGATAGCCGTAATCACCTCGCCGGACGTACATCCCGGCAACCATTTGTCCTTCAGCTCGGAGGAAGCGTAAGAATAGATGTACGGGGTGGCCACATCGCTGTGCAACGGGACTTCTACTCCGTACCCGTTTCCCCGCAACAGCTCCTCGTTAATGATGACCGAGTATTCAAATCCTAATCCCAGACCTCCATATTGCTCCGGGAGCCAGGGGCACAGGTAGCCCTGCGCTCCCATCTTCAGCCACAACTCTCGTGGCACGGCACGCTCCTTCTCCCATTCGGAGACATTCGGCGTGATTTCCCTGGCCACGAATTTGCGGAATGAATCCCGAAAGATCTGGTGCTCTTCGCTGTCGAATGTCATCTGGTTCTCCCATCCACCTTGTTCTCGTCACATGGCAGCATGAGCACTATTCCATCAGCAAGGCCGGCAGATACGTGACCAACTGTGGGAATAGAAACAACAAGACCATGCATGCGATCATTGATATGAGGAAGGGGTACACGCCCCTGTAAATCAACCCTAGTGATTCCTTGGTGATGTTCTTCACCACAAACACACAGATGGCAACCGGCGGTATGACGGATCCGATACATACCGTGCAGGCGACCATGATTCCAGCCCACAAGGGGTCATAGCCCAGTTTCAGGATCATAGGATAGAAAATGGGAGTGGCCAAGATCATGAACGCCAGATCATCAATGAAGGAGCCTCCCAAGAGATAGACCAAGAGGATAATAATTATGATGGCGGTTTTGGGTAACGGGAGGCCCAAGATCCAGTCTGCGGATGCCTGAGGAATATTCGTGACGGCAATGAAGTGGCCCAGCACTGCAGAAAATGCAATGAGCAGAAGCACCATGCACGCGGTGCGTAATGCTTCTCTGAGGGATCGAACATATCCCTTGAACGTGATATCTCTCTTCAGCATACACAACACGAGCACTGCAAAGGCGCCTATACTTCCCGCTTCGGTGGGCGTGAAGAAACCGTTCATGAGCCCACCGATCAGCAGAAGAAAGATGCCTATAGGCCATGCTACATCAGGCAGAGATTTCCACCTGTCCTGCCAGGAAAACCTGGAGCTCCTCGGTCCCAGCTCGGGGTTAATCTTGCACCATCCCAGGATCACGAGGATAAAGAATGAAGACATGATGAGGCCGGGAACAATCCCTGCCATGAACAACTTTCCGATCGACTGCTGCGTGAGAATCCCGAATACGATCAGCGTGATACTAGGTGGCAGAAGAACGCCGAGCGTTCCAACCGTGGCGACAATGCCGGTAGCCAGTTTCTTGCTGTAGCCATACCGCTCCATCTCGGGGATGGCCACGCTTGCGAAGGTGGCAGATGTAGCCACCACCGATCCGCAGATGGCCTTGAAGACAGTCGCTCCCATCACTGTCGCCACTGCCAGCCCACCTGGAATATGTCCCAAGAATTTATGATTGGTGTCGTACAACCGCTTTGCGATGCCAGCGTTGAATGCGATTTGTCCCATCAGAACGAAGAGAGGTATGGCGGTCAAACCGTAGGAAGCCAAGGAGTCGAGAAAATCATTGGCCAGAAGGGAAAGGGCTACACTAAAGCCGTTAAGCATTGCAAAGCCAACGAATCCTACCGCTGCCATTGCAAAGGCCAACTCGATCCCGGTCAAGAACAAAGCCAGCAGGATAAGCAGTGCTATTAAGCCGAATGCTACATCACTCATGCTCTGCTCCAAGTCTCACCTGAAGAATGTCCACAAAGAGCACAAGGCATTCTACCAGGCAACAGAACGACAGCCCGTAAGCAACCGGATAGTATGGTACCTGTAAAGTGAGAGAGACCTCTCCGGTCTTGTAAAGGTCATTCCCCTTCTCGAAAAGAGCCCATGTTAGAAGAACAAAGATTCCAAGGCCTACGAGTCTGTTCAGAATGAAAAGCACGGCCTTCTTTCGGGCCGAAAGCGCTTGGATAACGAGGTCTACATTCACGTGAGCGCCATCGAAAGTGCTCTGTGCGAGAGCAAATCCGGTTACCAGCGCCCCGGCAAAGGACATCAGCTCGAATGTGCCCGTAAGTGGCCGGCCAATGTAACGTAGGATGACGTCAAACACGGTAAGGAGCATCATGACGGTAAGGAGCAACGCCCCGGCAACGTTCAGGGTGCTGCTGAATCCCCTGGTTACGCGAAGAAATCCCTGCATTTTTACTCCCGCCTCTCCTGTGTACCAGTGGGCCGAAGGAACTGCCCGTGGGCCTGGGGCAGCTCCCGGCGTTTCCCCCTATTTCCTGTGCCGCTTGGAAGCCTCGAGAAGGAAGCTCACGGCTTCTTCGCCGGGTAAACCTTTGGCCTTCATATCTTTGACGTACGCATCAACGAGAGGTTTGGCACCTTTGTCAAACCAGCGAGCCTGCTCTTCCGGATTGAGGGAAATCATCTTCACCCCTCTTTTTACCAGCCACTCTCTTCCCGCAGCGTTTATTTCGGTCCACATCTGCCCGTACTTGTCAATATATTCCCGACTCATCTCGTCAATGATCTTCTGGACATCGGGTGGAAGTGACTCCCACGTCTTCTTGTTCATCATGACTACAAAGGCCGCACCAAATGCCGTATTTTGATTGTCCGTGCTATACTTGATATGCTCTCCTGTACGAAACCCCTGCAGTGCTTCACAACTTGACATCAGTCCGTCCACGACACCCTTGGCAAGGGCATCATAGACTTCTGGCATGGGCATGGCTACGGGTGCTCCTCCCAACAGACCCACAAACTTGGCGTTCGAGCCAAAACACCTGAGCTTGAGTCCTTGTATATCCTCAAGCTTTTCAACGGGCTTCGTTTTCGTGTGGAGCAACCCTTCAGGCATCACGTGGAACCACAATACCTTTACGTCGTCAAATTCCTTGGGCTTGAATTTTTCGTAAAGCTCATTTGCTATGGCGGTCGGGCCCGCCCCAGGCGGCAAACCTATTGGCAGATCCAAGACTTGGGAAAAGGGGAACCGTCCCATGGTGTAGCCTAAAACGTGATTGCTCACATCCGCAATCCCCTTCACTACTGCGTCGTAGGATTGTGCTGAAGGAACCAGCGTTCCACCAGCGTAGTAGTTTACTTTTACCTTCTCGCCAGAGCGCTTCTCCAGTTCCTGCCCCCACGCCTGCAAGAGGACATCCTGCTTGTGGCCCACGGGGAACCAGTTGCTGACTTTTAGGGTTATCACCTTTTCTTCAGCAAAGCTTACTGTTGCGAC
>CAYZET010000188.1:0-10107 GCA_964477215.1 uncultured Syntrophaceae bacterium
TGTCCTTTTGTCACCGCTCGAGGGTGCTCTGTGTACGAAGATCGGCCGGGCGCATGCCGGATCTACCCTCTGGGGCGTGCCTCCACGAAGCATCCGCTCGACGGCGGCCGATCCGAATTCTACTTTGTGGTCCGAGAAGACCATTGCAGGGGGTTCGAGCAGCCCAGGGAATGGCTAGTGTCCGAGTGGCTGGAAGACCAGGGTATGGAAGATTACAACAGGATGAACGACCTGTTGATGGAGCTGTATGTTCACAGGACGCGGGGAAGAAGCGTCTCGCTGGGGCAGCAGCATGTTCAAATGTTTGTCATGGCGTGCTACAACACGGAACGCTTTCGGAGCTTCATTTTTGAGAGCCCCTTTCTGAGAAAGTTCGACCTGGACCGGAATTTGGTGGAGTCAATCCGTGTGGACGACGGCAAGCTCCTGGAATTCGCGTTTCAGTGGCTGAGGTTCGCTTTGTTCCAGGAACCGACCCTGAAGGTTAGGGGAGCCGATACGACCCCGAACGGACTGCGTCCCCCGCCCGAACGACGATAGGAGCCCGGCCGTTAGGGCCGGACGGGTTCGGTCAAGAATATCGAGGTCTATTCCTCAGTACTCGTTTAAGAAAAGACTGCCGGCGAGACGCCGGCGCTACGGAAGATTCGCGCCGAGAATCCCGTGGGTGGGGCGGGTTGCATATGCTGCCTTGCAACCGCCTGGGATGGGGATGTGTCTGTAGTAGCGCTTCGCGAATCGTCGCTACAGGAATCCGCGTTGATTCAGACCTATTACAGGGTTGTGAGGCAGTCTCCTCAAACCCGCCCTTGTCTGAACATCGTTGTCTTGGCTGCCATCCTCAACGCATTCCACCACCCGTCCCGCGCTGGTACGCCTCCGGTCGCCATTGGGTAACACCTTTTTGAGGATCATCATCGAAGATCCAAAGATTCTACGACTTCTTGTACTGTTTTTTTATCCTGTTTATGTGACCTCTTCCCAGGCCCTTGACCTCGCATCCGAGCTCGAAGTATCGGGCGATCTTCTTGTCGTCCAGAATGCCAAAGCAATCGATCACAGCCAGCGGCCCTCCCGCAGTGTCAACCACCCTGTCTGGATCCAGGTCGAGAAACTGCTTGTGGCGGACCGAGAAGATGAGCACGTCGGCTCCCTTGAGGGTTCCCCAGAGATCGTTCGACATTCGCAAGTCTTTGAGCTTCTTCTGGCTCCTGAAGAAACGGCTCTTACTCTTCCCCGGTGTCGGGTAGGTATCCTGCGCTTCGAATTCCCACCAGTGATCGACGTACGGGTCATAGACGGACACTTCAGCGCCCATTTCGACCAATCTCCGTACAATGATCTCCGACCCGCTGTACCTCGTGTCTCCCACATCTTCCCGATACGAAGCGCCCAGGAGGAGGACCCGTGACGCCGCGATATATCGTCCCATATTTCGCAGCGCGTCCCGCACGAGCTGAGGCACGTGCAGCGCCCGAGTGTCGTTGATATTGATGGCCGCTGGGGTTATCTGGAATATGTCGTCCTCGAATCCCAAGAGATGCTTGTACGACCAGACCGCCAATCCTCCGTCCTTTGGTAGACAGTATCCGCCGATGCCAGGGCCCGGGAACATTATGTTCGAGTGGGTCGGCCTTACCTTGACGGCCTGGATCACCTTGATAAGGTCTACTCCATTCCTTTCGGCGAACAAGCTCCATTCGTTAAGGAACGCCAGTATGGTGGCCCTGTAGCTGTTCTCCACGATCTTGGCAGTCTCCGATTCGATCGGCCGGTCCAGGACGGTGAGAGGATAATTCTCTGTGTCGATGACCCCCTTGAGAAATTTTACAACCCGATCCCGGGACTCGTCGTTGATGCCGGCGCATACTCTCCAGAAGTCGCGGATTGATGACACGTAATTCGCTCCCGGCATGACGCGCTCATAGCTGTGGGCAAGAACCGGCTCGGTTGCGATCTGTCTCCTCCGGAACGCCTTTTTGATTATCGGGTACGCTACTTGTTCCGTGGTGCCTGGAGGGACCGTGGTTTCGATCAATACAAGGGTATCCGGCCTGATCGACTCTCCAATGATCTCGAAGGCTCGCTCCAGGTCCTCCATCTGAACGAACCCCTTCCCCACATCGTCAAGGCGCTCTTTAATATAGTCGCACTGGACGTCCACAACTACCACGTCCGCGAACCGAATGGCGTCGTATGTAAACGAAGCCGTGAGGGTCTTCTTAACATTGACACACCGGTCGATCATACGATCGACTTCCGGGTCTTCCGATCGTACCGGAGCGAGTCCTCTATTAAGCAGCGGAATCTTCCAGAAACTGCGAACACTTGGTCGCTGCATACCAATGACAAATTTGGACGGTTGACCCGACGAATCGGTTGCGTCGGCGACCACCGCGGCCATGACTGCGCCAACGAATCCGATGCCCAGAACCACCACGATTTCTTGGCCCGCGTCTCTATGCTCTTGTACGAGCTTGCCCAGCCGATCGAGCTCTCTCTCGTAATCCTCGGCTGTAGGAATGGGAAACGGCTCCCCCTCGGGACTCACTGAGACTTCGCGGTTCATGATCTCTCCTCGCAGAACAACGTTAACCCTGATGTAACAGTCGACCATAGACCGGAGAACGTCGGTCAGTCAAGAGTGAAAGCAATTGAAGGCGCGACATCTCTGTGTTAGAAGAGAGCGTTATCTGTTTACCCCGGTTTTTTCAGGGAGGAACCATGACGTCCAAGTACAACCCCGAGAACATAGAGCGAAAATGGCAGGACTGGTGGACAAAAGAAAACATCTATGCGGTCGAGATCGATCCGTCCAAAGAGAAGTACTATGTCCTGGAAATGTTTCCCTATCCATCGGGGCGTATCCACATGGGTCACGTAAGGAACTATTGCATAGGCGATGTGTTGGCCCGGTTCAAGATGATGACAGGATACAACGTGCTCCATCCCATGGGATGGGATGCATTCGGCATGCCCGCGGAAAATGCAGCTATCAAGAATAAGAGTCACCCGGCGAAATGGACAATGGACAACATTACGGAAATGCGCCGGCAGCTCAAACGTATGGGCTATTCGTACGATTGGAATCGCGAAATAGCCACATGCCATCCCGAGTACTACCGATGGGAACAGTGGCTGTTTACCCGAATGATGGAACGTGGGCTCGTATATCGCAAGAAATCCATTGTCAATTACTGTGAGCCCTGCCAGACCGTCCTCTCGAACGAGCAGGTAGAGGCAGGTGCGTGTTGGAGATGCGCCACTCCTGTGGTGCAAAAGGAACAGGAGGGGTGGTTCTTCAGAATCACCCAGTACGCGCAGGAGCTTCTCGACTGGTGTGACAAGTTGGAAGGCTGGCCCGAGAAGGTCCTGACTATGCAGAGGAACTGGATAGGCCGCAGCGAAGGCGCCCGCATCCTCTTCGACGTGGAAGGCAAAGACAAGCCCATCGAGGTATTCACGACTCGACCTGATACCCTGTACGGGGCGACCTTCATGAGTCTTGCTCCGGAACATCCCCTCTCTCTGGAGCTGTCCGCAGAGACGGAGCAGGAAGCGGCGGTGCGCAATTTCATCAATCAGGTTCTCACCCAGGAGTGGCAACAGCGAGTCGGGGAAGAAGCCGAGAAGGAAGGCGTGTTCACGGGCGCCTATTGTGTGAACCCTGTGACAGGCCGCAGGATGCCTATCTATGTGGCGAATTTCGTGCTCTACGAGTACGGCACAGGAGCGGTTATGGCCGTGCCTGCCCACGACCAGAGGGATTTTGAATTCGCCAGGAAGTATGGGCTCGATATCATAGTCGTGATCCAGCCGGATGGCGAGAAACTTGACCCCGCTACCATGGAACAAGCCTACGCGGACGAAGGTACCCTCGTGAATTCAGGGGAATTTGACGGCATGGCCAATGTGGATGCCATGAAGGCCATCTCAGAAAAGCTCTCCTCTTTGGGCAAAGGAGGCCTTACGGTTAACTTCCGAATTCGGGACTGGGGAATATCGAGACAGCGGTATTGGGGCGCACCCATACCCATTATTCATTGCCCGGACTGCGGTGCTGTTCCCGTACCCGATGAGGATTTGCCTGTCGTTTTGCCAATAGATATCGATTTTCCCGAAAGCGGACGATCTCCCCTCCCGGAGCTCGACTGGTGGGTAAACGTGAAGTGTCCCTCGTGCGGGAAGGACGCACGCAGGGAGACGGATACCATGGATACCTTTGTGGAATCCTCCTGGTACTTTGACCGGTACGCATGCCCCCGGTATGACGATGGAATTATCGATCCCGTCACCGATAGGTATTGGCTCCCGGTAGACCAGTATATCGGCGGAATAGAGCACGCTATTCTGCACCTGCTCTACTCTCGATTCTTTACCAAGATCCTCAGGGACATGAAGATCAAGGAGAGCGACGAGCCCTTCACCAATCTTCTCACCCAGGGAATGGTCATCAAAGACGGCGCCAAGATGTCAAAGTCCAAAGGAAACGTCGTCGATCCCGAGGACTTGATCAACAAGTATGGAGCAGATACGGTGCGGCTGTTCTGCCTGTTCGCCGCTCCGCCCGAGCGAGACCTGGATTGGACCTCTGAAGGAGTTGAAGGAGCCTGGCGTTTCCTCGGTAGAGTCTGGAATCTTGTGCACCGGCACAAGCACGTTCGAGACGACCAGTTGGAAACGGAACACAACGGGCGAGCTCGGTCGCTGCGCAGGATAACGCACAAGACGATCAAGAAGGTCACCGAGGATGTGAGCTCACGATTCCATTTCAACACCGCTCTTGCTGCGATCATGGAGATGAGCAACGCGGTGGGAGGGATTACTTCCGAGGAGACCGATAGCTCACCTGCGGTGGCTGCTGCCATGGCTGAAGCCGTTCGAGCTCTCGTGGTTCTTCTGTCTCCATTCGTGCCCCACATTGCGGAGGAGTTGTGGGAGGCTCTAGACGGGAAGCCGGGAATGGTACGCATTCCCTGGCCCACGTACGACCCTGCGCTGCTCGTGGAAGAAGAAGTCCTTATCGTGGTCCAAGTCAACGGCAAGAAGAGAGGAGAAGTGCGAGTTGCAGCGGACGCCTCGGAAGATGCGGTGAAGCAAGCAGCTCTCGGAGAGCCCAACGTGCAACGCTTCGTAGACGGGAAGACCGTCCGCAAAATGGTGCTCGTACCCCAGAAGTTGCTCAACATTGTCGTTAGCTGATCCCCCGTGTCTTCCCGGAGTCACAGAAGTTGTTGAAGACGGGAGGACGTGCGACGCGTGATACGGGCATGCCCCAGAGATCCGACCCACGGTCCGGACGCGATGGAGCGTCCGAAGAGCCATTCCCGACCATGGTGACTAGAGCCACCTTCAGAACAGTGAGGCGGTCCGGCTTGTCACTCATCGCACGGCTGTTGTCAGCATGTCCCAAGACATGCCTGGCTGCCCTGCGGTTTGCACTGTGTCTGGCAATTCTGATGTTGGCCGGATGCGGGTATCGCTTCAGCGGCGGGCCTGCTCAGAACCCGTTCCCGCCGGATCTGAAAACCATCGTGTTGGAAAGCGCAATCAACAACACCACCATCACGGGAATAGAAACGGAATTGACAAACGATCTGCGCCGGGAGTTCGCTCTCGGAACGCGCCTCGAGCCGGTGAATTCGGAGGGAGACGTTATCCTCAAAACCGTGATCGCATCGTACGACGACGTGCCGGCAGCGTATAAGGCCGACGGGAAAGAGCTCACGCGCATCGGCACACTCAAGGTCGCGTGCAGCTTGGGCCGAGCGGATACGCAGGAGGTCCTGTGGCACAAGAAGCTTGCCTCCTCGTACACGTATGCGGTCACGGATTCCATAGCAGGGACACTGGCAAACAGGCGCCGTGCCATTTCCCAGATGATTAAAGATCTTGTCCCCCGAGTTCACCGTTCCATGTATGACAGCTTCTGAGGGTCTTCCCCGAACGGCCGTGCTTGACAGCATTCCGTACGGGGGACTAAATGAGAACGTTTCCTTGATTTCCTGAACTGCTATTGAATGGAGGACGATTTCATGGCCAGAAAAAAGATCACTGTGGTAGGGGCGGGAAACGTGGGGGCATCCGTCGCGGCCTATGCATCGGCCCAGGAACTGGGAGATGTGGTCCTTCTTGATATCTTGGAGGGAATCCCGCAGGGAAAGGGCCTCGATATGTTCGAGGCTTCCCCGATCTTCGGCGTGGACACCCGGGTGGTTGGAACCAACCAGTACGAGGATACCAGTGATAGTGATCTCATCATCGTCACCGCCGGCATCGCACGGAAGCCCGGTATGAGCAGGGATGATCTCCTCTCCACCAACGTGCGAATCGTCGGCGAGGTGGCACAGCTCGCAGCCAAGGCTTCTCCCAACGCGATCATGATCGTCGTATCGAATCCCCTGGACGCCATGGTTTATACGGCGTGGAAGAAATCGGGACTGGATCCGAGACGCATCATGGGAATGGCGGGCGTCCTCGACACTGCCAGGTTCCGATCCTTCATCGCCGAAGAAATAGGCGTGTCGGTAGAAGACGTTCAGGCCCTTGTGCTAGGCGGGCACGGGGATACCATGGTGCCGCTCACACGCTATTGCTTCGTCGGCGGTATACCCGTCACACGGTTCATCTCCCCCGAAAGACTCGAAGAGATCGTGCAGAGGACGCGTCAGGGTGGAGCTGAAATCGTGGCACTTCTCAAAACGGGCAGCGCGTACTATGCTCCTGCAGCAGCAGCAGTGCAAATGGCCCGCTCAGTGGTCCTCGACAAGAAACGCTTACTCCCGTGCGCCGCATACCTGACCGGAGAATTCAACCAGAGGGGCGTGTTTGTCGGGGTTCCTGCGATCCTGGGGTCTGCGGGAGTCGAGAGAGTCGTGGATCTCGAGCTCACTGCGGAAGAACAGGAAGCCCTCGACAGGTCAGTGGACGCGGTTCGTAATCTGGTGAAAGAAGTCGACGCCCTGCTCTAGTGCTGCGTCTTCGCGAGAGCTGCAGTTCTGTCCGGGAGACATAACGATACTGCCGTCGTTTTCAACACCGCGGCAGTATCGCACGCCATGTCTACGGCGAAGTGGAGGACTCGCTGTCAACAAAGGCTCTGAATCATCGCTGCAGCTCTCGAGCACTATGGGGCTGTCCGCATGGGCGTCTCCGGCCGGACCGCGTAGGGGAGCGCTCTCCGGGAGCATGGATTGCCGGCCGAAGGGGGAGAATTTTGGGCGCGGCTACGAAGCCTCGAGCAAATTGTGATTTGGAAGCTAATAATATTTTCAGATCTTATGATCATAAGTTAATGTAAAATACCTTTTTGTATCAAGGAATGATCAAGCTTGACACTCCATTACCCCTATGTTATTATTTTTTCGTTCCAAACTGTAAAGCAAAGCAAGTATCAGTGCTATTTTATCATTGCAATCCAATGTGATAGCACCCATAGCTGAGTGGCGCTTCTCGTAAAGTGCACAACACACTTTAATGCTGCGCGTGCTCTCTTGGACTAGAACTGTTCCTGATGCCTGCAAGCTACAGTTGTTTCAAGTCGACTATTCGGCTTTGCATTATATTTCGGCGGTGTGGTGCACATGAACAAGCTTCTCGCGCTCTGTGCTGCGGTGGTAGTGATTTTTGCGGGGGGATACAGTCATTCTGATGCTCAATCGGTGATCGAACTGCCCACATACCTGGGCAAGGCAGGCTTGTCCTACAGCGTGGGCATTCAACGATTCATTAACAGTTTTTCCTCTTATCAGTTTCCCAATCCCTTTCCTCCGGAGCAGGATCCGCTCAGTCGCCTGGAGTTTCCCATCGATCAATGGTTTTTCGGTTTATTGAGCGGGATTACGGCTCCGTGCTGGGAGCTCACGGGTCAGCTTTGGTTCAATCTGAACCAGGAAAGCGCTCTTAAGATGCAGGACAGCGATTGGGACGACGAGTTTCGACCATCTCAGAAGACTATATTCAGCGAATCCCAATGCCGGCTCGATCGCGGCATCCTGGTCGATGTGGGACTGAGTTTTTCCACGCCTTTGGAAAGATTTGTGGGAATGCGTCCCGTAACGGGACTCAGGCATCAGTATTTCAAGTTTACGACCCATGATGGGGTGCAATGGGATCTGAGCGGACATGTCATGGACCTTCCCGGCGATGGAATCGAATTCAGACAGACCTTTTACCACCTGTATCTCGGCGCCAGCTTTGCCCGCACTTTCTTTCTCCAAGGCATTGCTTCGCGCAGAGCTCCGCTCAACCTGGGGGTTCAGGCGGATTATGCGCTCGTGTGGGCCGGTAATGAGGATCTCCACTTGTTACGGTCAGGCAACCGGATTACCGAGGAAGACACGCGGGGCCATTGCTGGCACGTGTCCGCATGGTTGGATCTTTTCCTCAGAGATTCCTTCAAGCTGAAAGCAGTGGGGGATCTCAAGCGTGTCGTTACGGATGGCTCCCATCGTTTGACCAATTCAGTCATCGCCCTTGATTTCTCCTTCGACGGATCGCGGGTCTGGTCGGATCAGGCCGCGGTTTCCGCTGTCGCAGAGCTGACATTCTGATCATCGCGACGAAGCATAACCGAGATTCAGCCGGCTGCTCTCTCACTCGAACGAAGCCGGTTGGTACCCGAAAGTGTTGTGGAGCTCCGCGAGAAATACTTCCGAAGCTTCACATGCGACAGACCCGAGGCTGATGATAGTCTCCGAGCGGCTGGGAATTACAACCCGCAGAGTGACCGGTGTGCGGCCCTTGTGCCGGTGGAGGATTCTCTTGAGCTCTTTGATTTGGTCCGCATCCGCTCCCATGGTGCTCAATCGTATCTGTATGCGATTACTGTAATGCCGCGGCGCATCGGCCAGTCTATGGATGTCTTGAGCGAGCACCTTGGGAGCTTCCTGGTCTCCTTCCCGTATTCCTGAGATCATCACCGGCTCCCCCGATTGGAGCAGCTCGATGGAAGATCTGTACAGATCGGAAAAGACCGTGACCTCTGTTTCGCCGGTGAGATCCTCCAGCGCGAGGAAAGCCATACGCTCCCCTTTCTTGGTGGTAATCTCCTTGATCTTCTTGATCAGACCGGCCATCCTCACGAGCGTCTGGGGAGGGATGTCTGGCAGCTTGGCAGCTTGGGCAGTGACAAACTTCTGGATGAGCGCCTCGTAATTCATCAACGGGTGTCCAGTCACATAGAATCCCATGAGATCCTTTTCAAAGGAGAGCTTGACGAGATCCTCCCATTCCGGGAGATCGGGAATGGGCATGTCCGCAAAGCTACCTGCGTTTCCGGGGAGGCACTCCGGCTCGAAGAGGTTCACCTGTCCCGCGTTCTTCTCTCGCTGAAAGCTGGCGGCCTCTTCGAGGATAGTATCCAGAGATTCGTGCATGGCACGGCGCGATGGTCCCATGCCATCGAATGCCCCGCACTTGATCAAGCTCTCCATCACCTTCTTGTTCACCTTGCGCAGGTCTACCCGCCGGGCAAAATCGTGGAGGGAGCAAAACGGACCATTCTCATCCCGCGCGTCAATAATGGATCGCACAGCACCTTCACCCACGTTCTTCACTGCCGACAGCCCGAAAACGATCTTTCCATCCACCACGTGGAAATCGTCGTACGACTCGTTCACGTGGGGAGGAAGGACGACGATTCCCATATCCCGACACGCGGAAATGTACGTCGTGACCTTGTCCGTATTGCCTGATTCACAACTGAGCTGAGCGGCCATGAATTCCGCAGGATAGTGGGTTTTCAGGTATGACGTTTGATACGTGATCATCGCATACGCGGCTGAATGGGATTTGTTGAACCCGTACCCCGCGAATTTTTCCATAAGCTCGAAGATGTAGGCAGCCTTGTCTGGGTCGATGTTATTCTTCACCGCACCCTTCTCAAAGCGGCTCTTCTGCTCAGCCATCTCCGAGACTTTCTTTTTCCCCATGGCTCGGCGCAAGAGATCTGCCTCACCGAGGGAGTAGTCTGCCAGAGCTTTGGCGATGCTCATGACCTGCTCCTGATACACGATGACACCGTACGTCTCCTTCAGGATAGGCTCAAGCTCGGGCAATGGATACTCGATGGCCGTACGCCCATGCTTTCGGTTGATGAAATCGTCC
>CAYZET010000189.1:0-10038 GCA_964477215.1 uncultured Syntrophaceae bacterium
TTGCCGGCTCCGTTCGGTCCCAGGAGCCCGAAGAGCTCGCCCTTGCCTATGACGAGACTGACGTCGGCCAAGGCTTTGATCCTTCCGAAATCCTTGGACAGGCTTCTCACGGCAATGGTGGCGGTGTCTTGAGTAGTCAAGGAAATGGACATTTGTCGGCACGCTCATGTTCGACGCTATCACGCCGGCACAGAGAGCACAGTGGAGCCCCCTCCCGCGATCATCCATCAAAAGGAAACCGGTCGACCAAGCTGTCGAATTACTCACACGGGGGCTCTCCGCGATCGCGTCACGTCGTTAACAATGATGGATAGCTCCACTTCCTCACGCATAGCGCTCCGAAGACATCTGCCGCACGAGTGAACCGGACAGCCTATTTGCTCAATTTGTCCTTCAATAGGTCACCCAGCGTGCCAAACGAGCTGCGTTGCGTCGCTGACTCGGAATAGCTCTTAAAGTGAGAATCCTCGAGCTTCCTGCTCAATCGCTTCGTGCTGAGGGAAATCTTTTTTGATTCCGAATCTATTCCTATGACTTCGACATCGATAGTACCGCCTGGTGCGAATCGTTGACGAAGATCGCCTCCTGCCTTCGCTCCCGCGATTTCAGATAGGTGGAGCAGTCCGGATCTCCCGCCGGGTAGACTCACGAACACTCCGTAATCCTTGACGGAATCCACAATTCCCGAAACGACCTGCCCCTCATTGAGCTCAGGAGCTCCCTCCTCCTCGGCCTCCGAGGACAGGAGCTCGAGCCCGATTCGTCGCGCCGAGCTATCCACAGAGAGAACCCGAACGTCGACTGAATCCCCGACCGATACTACTTCTCGGGGATGACTTATCCGCCTGCCTGTGCCGAGATTAGATACATGAACAAGTCCCTCGATCCCCGGCTCCAGCTCCACGAATGCTCCGTACTGCATGAGCTTTGTGACCGTGCCGGAGACAATGGATTGCTCCGGAAAGCGGCTCACCGCCGACGCCCACGGATCTTCACCCGTCTGCTTGAGACTCAGGGAAATCCTGTTGTTGGCCCAATCCAAATCCAGGACGCGCACGGAGACTTGCTGGCCAGGGCTGACCACGTCTGCGGCATCACTAACCCGGTACCACGCCAGTTCCGACATAGGAATCAACCCGTCGACTCCCCCGAGCTCCACGAAGGCTCCGAAAGGAGCTGTCTTCTGCACGGTACCGGTAACAACGTCGCCCGGTTTCAGAGTTCGCTTCAGATCTTCGCGCTTCTTCAGGCGCTCTTCTTCCAAGATTTCGCGCCGCGAGATCACTATGTTGCGACCGCGTTCGGAGTATTCGACGATCCGGAAAGTAAAGCGTTTTCCCACATAGGTCTCGGCCGCGGCGGCAGGAGGCAAGTCAATCTGCGAATAGGGACAGAAAGCAGGTTTTCCAAACACTGTCACAGTGTACCCACCTTTTCGTTCCCCCTGCACTAACCCCTCCACGGGCACACCGCTTTGGAAGGCTCCTCGGACCGCTTCTTCCGATGCGGCACTGGTCATTTTCACGCTGAGGAGAATTTCCCCGGGCCGTGCAGATACCACGTATGCGCTGAGCTTGTCGCCAACCTTTACGGTCGTGTTCCCCTGGTGATCCAACAGCTCGTCACGGGCTATGGCACCCTCGCTCTTGCCGCCGATGTCCACAAAGATCCAGTCCTGGCTCACGGAAACAACAGTGCCCTCGACCTTCGCATCGCGACGTATCTGCGCTTCACGAGGAACCTCACTGCCTTGGAGCAATGCAGCAAAATCTTCTTCGTTCCCTTCTGTTTCCCTGACCCCGTTTTCATCAAATATATGATTATCCATCACGCGTACCTTCTCGAATCATGATCAGTCTCTTGTTACCTTTTTTTCTCGATTGTTGCAAGGGAACCCGAGCGTGGCACGATACCGCGATGCATGCCGGAACACGAAAGTGGGACGAGACAAAGCCGCCGGGGCTAAGTACTTTCAGGAGCAAGTCAGATGTTGATGTGGAAATGAAATTCAGATATTCTAATTTGTATTGATATTCGGGACCTCTGCGCATCATGACGCATCTTAAACGCAACGAAATTGGATGGAATGAACGCTTTCGGCGCTGCATCTACTTCTACGTGAGGGACGAGCTCGACTGCGTTCTCATCAACGAAGGGCTAATAGAATCGTATTTCCACTTCAGGGAAAACGGCTGGGAGTATCCGTTCGTCGAGACCAAGCTACTCAAGCCCAGGGCGAAAATTCTCGGCCCGGAATACAGCGAGCACCGCCATTTCATAGTCATTTTCAGTGAAGACGTCCTCCCTCCCGAAGCAAAAATCCACATTCGATTCTTCGACTCGAACAAGGTGACCAAGGAAAACCTGAGCTCGCTGGCAGTGTTCGACATTAAAGAGCTGTTCCGGCACCGCATGCGCTATTTCGAGGACTCTAATTTTCCTAATCTGTTAAGAGCATTAGGCAAAGCTGATTACGCGGTTCTGATCCAGCGGGATCCAACAATACGTTCGAAGTACAGGTACGGAATCTCCCACTTCCATGTGCGGATAGACTGGCCTATAGCCCACGCAGCGGAAGACTTGGGTCGTTATCTACGATACATTTCAAAGGATCTGTACGAACGAGGAGAGAAGGTCGGCGAGATCTTGCAGCAAAAGCTTTACGAGTACTATGGATTCCATCACATGGTGGGAGGACGACGAACAGCAGGCCTTGTCGCTGCTCGGTACGCCGCCCGTTTTGGCTTCATATCAACAGTTTACGTCGCATCATGCGAGGCGCGTACTCTGGTCCGTCTCTCCGAGCAAGGTATCGCCAAGTACGTGCTTATCCGGCTCGGAAACAAAGAAATTGAAGAGATCGCCCAAAGCAGGGAGATGAATGAATCGGATTTCGTCAAGTCCTACCTGATCGACCGCACTGCCGAATATGGAGTAGGAATTTTCCTCGTAACGTACGCGCGCAACGAGCATTCCCTGCCCCCCCCTGACGGAAAGCTCAGAGAGCTCAATCCGGATTATCAGTGGCTGAATGTCGACCTGCAACTACTTGTGCCACCCCCTTCCAGCGGGGACGTACGGCCGATTCCGCTATCAAAGGTCTATGCGTGACCTCATCTCCCACCGCGCAAGAGAATAGTCATTCCCCTGAAGCCTGATCAGAGACCGAAGATGCTCAGGGGATTTCACTGCCGGTAGTGGTCATCGTAATCTTTCCGTGCTTGACGCCTCGGGTAGCTATGAGCGTCTCTCCTGCTCTCCTCACGTCTTCCGAGCTGCCCCTCACGATGAGCACTTCCAGACAATTGTGTGCATCCAGGTGCACGTGGACTGCTGATATGATGAGATGATGTTGTTTGTGCTGGATCTCCGTCAGCTTCTGGGCAAGCTCACTTCGTTCATGGTCATACACTACGGTTACCGTCCCAACCACCTCGTGTTCGGACTCGGCCCACTGGCTTTCTACCAGACGGTCCCGAATCAAATCCCGAATCGCCTCCGATCGGTTTGTGTAGCCTTTCTGGGCTATGAGGTGATCGAACCTTTCGAGGAGGTCTTCCGGAATCGACACTCCGAACCGTACGAGATCGGCCATTGCTGTATCCTTCCTCTCATGCGGTTATCCTGCCACGCGTTGATTATGCGTGGCATTCATCACAGTTGAAAGCCAGTGAGCCCCTACGATGGACATGTGGTAATAACGGGGGGCGAGATTTCCGAACAGTGCCTGCGGAACTCCTGACTTATGGCCAAAGCAACAGTGGAGCCCGGACAATGCATTCGCGCGGTCGTCTATGACTCGGTTTACGAATTGGGCTTGGACCTGTCCTTGTTGCGCTCCACCATAGACATCTGTGACGAAAAAACAATTGCATGGCCGGAGCGAGAAAATCAAGCGAAAAGCAAACACGAGAGATTCGGGACAAGAAGGTTTTTGGGGTATGGGGTACAAGAGAGCGCTACAGAAATGAGCAGGACCAGGCCCGCAACACGTACAAGAACTGCCGGCGACTCGCTCCTCGGTCTACTGAGCTCCTTCCGTGGCATCGATCATGTCCACGATACGTTTCGCCCACGGTTCCGTCACATGGTAGATCATCTCCAGCCCTTGACGGTTCGAGGCGATGACTCCTCGACTCTTGAGGTGGATCAAGTGCTGAGACACCGTGGCCTGATGAAGCCCGAGACACTCCTGCATGTTTTTCACGTTACACCCTCCTACCCGGAGAAGACCGTAGACGATTTTCATGCGAATAGGGTGACCAAGGGCCTTGAATATTTCCGCTTGTCGCGTGAAATCCTTCTTCTTTATCATATCAAAGATCTTGTCGAGATCCTGAGGATCGTCTTCGTTGAATTGGGGCTGCGTTTTCATCTTCTCACCTTTGATCGTTTGTGTGTGACGATTCCTTGGACGACTCTTTCCCTCCCCGATCCAGGGGAGCGCAAGCCGGTGACATTCATGTGGACACCCCGTATCGCGGGAGGATCCATCGGTTCAGAGCGAACCACCCAACAAATATGCCGATCAGAATTATCACTTCCATCGTATTTCTTACTCCTTGGAATGGTCTTCGCGTGTTCTGTCGTGCAATGGCTGGACCAGCCTCCCTCTGGTGAATAGAGCATCACCCAGCACTAATGAGGGGGGACAATCCGAGCCCCAAATTGACTTCCTGAAAAACGCGAAGGCGCGATCGACACCGGATTTGTGAGCAGACGCTCCATCCATTCCGGCAAAACGTACTCAATGCCCTTCTCCAATTCGACCGATCCAGTCTCGCCTTGGGGTCCGAGCAGGCTCAACAGCCATCCCCGGACGGTTCGGTCCGTCCAATCGACCATGCCCATGTGGGAAGCCACCACCCTCCCCTGCTTGTCTATGACATAGGTAGAGGGAAAGCCCTTTACCTCGTAAATTGCCTCTCTTTGATCGTTGACGATGTAGTACCCCATCAATCGGCCTCTTACCGAGTTCTCCACCACTGGTGATCGTTCTTCAGATCGTACCGCGTACACCAGTTCCTCGCCATTATCCCCTCCGTATCGCTTTGAAACCCAGGAAGGGTTGTCCCAGAGGTTCACGCAAATTGCCTCGAGATCTGCCCTACCCACTCCGCGCAGCATCGTCTTCAATCCCTTCTTCTCCAGGACGCAGTAAGGGCAGTTCTGCCTCCAGAAATTCAGCAAGACGACTTTCCCCTTCAGATGGGAAAGGGCGAAGTCTTTCCCGTCGAGAGTCCGCATCGGGAAATCACTCGCCAGGGGGGGAGGGGAAAATACGTGAAACTGGGTCCCTCCCATGCTAGCTGAGGAAGGAACCGTGCCGAGCCACAACGCGAGGGCAGCAAGAAAGCACTTGAAGGATTTCCGAGTCACGTGGGGCGCAACCTCCATTCGGTGTCAATATCTGAATATCTGAATATTGTGTTGCTGTCAATAGCAATCGTCCAACGCTCGCATCGATTACTCTGTCAGCATCCCCTTTCTCAGGAAAAGAGCTCCACCTGAACGGGAGACACCTCAGCACTGCTGCCCCGTCCGGAAAAAGGATTCATAAACGAGCAAAGCGATGGGCTCAAGCTCTCCAAAAAGCGGGAGGCAGACATCTGCATGTTTCGGCCGAACAGAGATCTTTGCTTACAATGGGTTATGAAAAGCTCCCGACAGGATCGAGTCAAGGCCACGTACAGGAGCCGGCGCTCTTCCTCCAGGTCGCAGGATCGGTTTTGAGCTTCAAGCAGTAGATCGTACGGGATTACGCCATCCTCGCATCCGGCAACAAAGACAACAGGGAACTCCAGCCCCTTGGCCGCATGCATCGTTAACAGGGTCACTGCCTCAGCTCGGGGGTCCAGGTCATCGGTTTCCTCCTCAGGTTTTCGCTTCTTGGATCGCTGGTACGGCAGGCCGGAAGCAGCAAATTCTTGCTCGATCGCGTCTCCCAGCGCATTGAGCCTGTACAAAACTGCAAAATCTCCGAGTCCGAGAGGTTCAGACCTTCCGGACACCTTTCCCGAATCCAGAGCAAAAAAAGATGCCCCACCCAGGAGTTGCTCTATGGTCCTCACAATGAACTTGCCTTCCAGTGCCGGGTTCGGCAGAGAGACTATTTTGACCGGACTGGCGGTCCCTATTCCCCCGATCAGAGGGGTCGCATCTGTCTTGCCTTCGAGGACCTGAGCGGAAGCCGAGAGAACGTGCGGCTGGGATCGGTAGTTTCTCTTGAGCCGAACATGGCTGACTGAAGGATAATCCTGCATGAACTGGAAAAAGAATTTGCTGTCGGAGCCTCTGAATCCGTAAATGGCCTGATCCGGGTCACCAATAACAAAAAGATTCGATCCGTCAGAAGAAGAGAGGAGGCGTAAAAGCTCATACTGAGCTGCATTGACGTCCTGAAACTCGTCCACAAGCACGTGGCTCGCCCAGGATGATCGGATGGTCTCGGCCAATTGAGAATCCCGACGGAGGAGCGTGACAGGACGCGCGATGAGATCGTCCAGATCCATCACGCGATCTCTCTCCAGCCCATCCTCGTAGGCCGCATAGACACGCGCCAGCTCGGCATCGGGAATGGTGTCTGTCGGTGAAACGAGATTTTGTTTCAGCAGGCTTATTTGTTCCGCAAACGAAGAGCTCCTTCCCGCCGATCCGGAGGACTCCAGGACCGCGACTCGAACCCTTTCGCGAGATTCAGCTTCCTGGATCAGGGTTCGTCGATCCTCCCCCGCCACATCGAGAATCCGCCTCCCTAATTGGTGAAAAGTTCCCACCCAGCATTCGCTCTCGCTTCCTTCACCCAGGAGATGCCGGACGCGATCTTGCATCTCCGCTGCAGCCTTACGCGTGAAGGTGACTGCAAGTATTTTCTCGGGCGGATCCCCGACTTTACGCATCAGGAGACCAATTCGGTGAGTGAGAGTGCGAGTCTTTCCCGTACCTGGTCCAGCCTGCACCAGCACAGGGGCATCGAAAGTTCTGGCTGCGAGCTCCTGCTCTTCGTTCAACAGTGTTCTGTTCCCCGCTGAGCTGTCGTTTCTTGAAGTCTTCGGTCCCTTTTTAGTCTTGGAGGCCTGGGGAGTCTTTGCGGCGACTCGTCTCCTGACCGGTGCTGCAGGAGAGACCAGAGAGCTCTGCCCTTCGAAGTGATCACGCTCGCCGGGCCCGAAGAGCTCGACCTTCCCATATTGACCATCGAATCCGGCCTCAATGGAGAGCTCCCCCATTCGAACTCTTCGGATCGCCTCGTGAAGGACCGGATGAACGTGAGGGCGAATCTCGTCGAGCGGGATGCTCCAGAGTATCCTCAGCTCGGGGCCGAGCCTCTTGAGCAACTCCAAATACTCGGCTCCGACCTTCTTGGACTGGGGGCCAGTTCCTCTGGCCTGAGCAATGATCTCGACTAGCGGAACCAGTCGCCAGAAAAGGGCAGCGCCGTCGGGGACAATCCCAGGCGCGCGGTCTGCCAGCTCGTTTACCCGATTCATGACCCCAACGGTGACGAGACTGCCACACACAGGGCATTTTCCATTCAGCTCCACCGTCTCCTGCGGCCACAATCTCGCAGCGCATTTTCGGTGGCCGTCCAAGTGGTATTTGCCCTCTTCCGGAAAGAACTCTATTGTCCCTACGAATGCGTCCGATCCGTCGTCCAGGATTTCGGGGAATTCATGAGATCCGGCACTTACTACGCCGTGGCTGCGCCCTCGCACAGAGGAGCCGCCCCTTCGAATTGCGTCGCGAATCCGGAGGTAACCTGGCGTTCCCGTCAGGATGTTGGCTTCCCTCCCCAATTTGGAAGGAGAATGAATGTCCGAGTTGGACACGAGCGTGAATCGATCGAGAGCGCGGATTCGGAAATTCATCTCGGGATCGGAAGATAGCCCTGTCTCCAGGGCGAAGATGTGAGATGCGAGATCTCCAAAGCACTCTTCAACTGAATCGAAGCCCGATCTGGACCCCAAAATGGAAAACCACGGTGTCCAAACGTGGGCTGGGATCACATAAGAATCGGCTGCGGTTTCGAGGGCGATCTCGAGCAAGTATCGAGCATCCAGCCCCAAAATCGGTCGTCCGTCTGAGCGGATGTTGCCGATCTTGTCCAAGCGGGCATTGAATCGATCCATAGAGTCAAAGTCCGGCATGAACACGAGGTTGTGTACCTTTCTTACCGCTCCGTCCTTCTTGTATATCGAGCTGATTTCCACGTTGAGGACAAACCTGACATCCGCGGGGCCGAACCCGCCGGGGAAATCGACGCTTGGCGGCACGTACTCGGCCTTGAGCTTGTACAGACCTTCTTCAGCCTCCTGGAGCATTTCGTGAATCTCAGCGCTCCAGCCGGGGTGGGTAAAATCTCCGGTGGCCAGGATCTTGATGCCCTTCAAAGCTGCCCACCGAGCTAACTCGGGCAAATTGCAGTCCTTAGATGTGGCAATGGAAAACCTGGAGTGGACGTGAAGGTCTGCGAAGTAAATCACTCTATCCCTCCTAATCTTGCCTTTTCCCGCCTCTGAGCTCCTGAATCTTCTCCACGAGGGGCTGCTTCATATCCGGGTTCTTCAAGGAGCCCACAGCCTTTTCGTAGGTCTTGAGGGCCTGCGCCTGTTTACCCGCGCCTTCGTAAGCAAGTCCAAGCCGAATAAGAACACGGGTCTTCTCGATTTCGTCGGGTTCGTGCCTGAATGCCTGCTTGTAGTAGGCGATAGCAGAATCCATCTCTCTTTTGGAAAGAAACGCGTCGCCCAGAGCAGCCAGCACGTGAGAATCTTCGGGAGCGATCTTCCTCGCTTCCTCGAGAGTCCGGATTCCTTCCTCCTGCTTCTGGAGGGCCAGGAGCGCACGACCAAGATTCTTGAGGGCTCCGACGCTATTGCCATCCAACTGGTAAGCACGAGAAAAATCTGCCAAAGCCTTTTCTGTTTGCCCTAGGGACCAATAGATCCCTCCTCGAGCAATAAGAGCATCGACGTGACCGGGGTCAATTTCTATGGCTCGGTTAAAGTCATCAAGCGCTCTAGTCGTTTCGTGCGTCTTGTGGAAAGCAAGGCCACGATTGTAGAAGTACGCTCCGCTGTTCGGACTGAGCTCTATGGCCTTGCTGAAGGCGTCGACCGCCTCTGTCACCATCCCCTGTCCGGCCATTGCATTGCCCAATGCAAAATGGGCATCGGGATTCATGGCTTCGAGGTGCAGGGAAGCTTGGCAATCAATGACGGCTTGTTTGTAATTCTGGCTCCACAGGTGAGCCGTGCACCGTTTGAGAAGCAAGGTGGGGTTTCGTGGGTCCTTCTGGAGAGCTTTGGAGTACACCTCCAGCGCCTTGTCCAACTTGCCGCCTGCAAAATAGGCATCTCCCAGACCGCGGGAAGCGGCCTCCGAATCCGGATCAATCCGGAGCGCGCGAAGGAACGTTTTGGCGGCTTCATCCATGCGGCCTTGGGCGGTCAGGCATTGTCCAAGAAAGACCAGAGCGCCCGTGTGTCTCTCTTCGTGCCTGAGAATCGTCTTGATGTCGTCCTCAGCTTTTTCCGGATTGCCCATCTTCAGCCACACTTGGGCTCGATTCAACAGGACAGAATCGTTGCCGCTGTCGATCTTGAGAATGGTGTTCAGATCTTTCAGAGCCAGATCGGGCTCTCCCTTTTTCAGGTAAGCAGATGCTCGGTTGGATAGGACACTGATATTGTCGGGGTCGATGTGCAACGCGGACGTAAAGTCTTCGATGGCTCGGTCCAATTCATTCATCTTCGCGTACACGACCCCTCGATTGTTGAGTGTTGCGGCGCTCTGCGGATCGAGACCGGCAACCTCGTTGAACAAATCGATTGCCCTGTTCAGATCCCCTGCCCTCTCAGCCTCCACGGCTCTCATGAACAGAGTCTCTGCATGCCCGCCCCATACCAATGGCTGAGCCATAAGCATGTAAACAATGCAGATAACGAGTAGCGCGCACCATCTCATGAGTGTTCCCCCGTTAGCAACTGAAGCCATGTTCCTGAGCAGTACCCACGTCGAGCCATGTGGCTGTGCATG
>CAYZET010000190.1:0-9941 GCA_964477215.1 uncultured Syntrophaceae bacterium
GATTTGGGCCAGATACGACAAAAATGCGCTCTTCGCCTTTCAGGTAGAAATCATTGCATACAACGGACGATGTTTCGGCAGTGAGCTTATTCGCCAGGGCTAAATCGAAACCTTCATAATCATAAACTTCCCTGTCTTGATTGGAAATTTGCGGATAACAAAATTTCAATCCGGCTCGTTTCAGTCTTTCGACAAACTCCAGATAGGCCATGTAGAACTGTATTTCCCGGTCAAAAATTGCTATCGTCTCGTCAAGAAATCCCTGATTTTTCGCACAATAATCATCAAGGGCTTGAAATATCCCCGGGAACAATTTAGCTACTAACTCCAGCACTTGGGCCTCAACATGGTTCATGCCTGCCCTAATGACACGTCGTGCCTGGGGCTTTTTCTCGCCTTGTCCGAACTTTGCGAACGTTTTCTCTACATCCAAGCTGTAATCGATTTCAGACTCATATTTGCGAACCCTCACGGAGTTATCTTTTATGAGGACGCAATACTTGACGGTTGATAGATCATTCTTGAGCTTCTTGGTCTCCGCGACTAGCGAGGTGAAGCCCACGGAATTCCCATAGTTCGTGACGTATTCACTGAAGCTCCGGAGTCCTCGCGATCTTAAGTTTGCAACGTTCAGATTCCGCGCCAGGTTCGTAACCGCGTCGCAGTATATTTCCACTGCCTCCAAAAACCATCCTTGTATATGGTACTTATAGTATAGCTTGTCTGTCAACGCCAGATATTGCCGCATTGTGCTCATTTTTGTCGCAAACGATGTTATGTCGTCCCATAGTGTGGTACTTTCGAGATCCTGTGCTACTTCTTGACGATAATGGATGGCGCGAGCATCCTTGAGTGGAATGTGAAAATATGGTTTTAAATTGTATTCCTGCCAAGAGGCGGTGACGGCATCTATGATTTGATCCAGATTCAGGTCAACAAAGAAGGCTGGGGCTGCAATGCGCTCCTCTTTTGTGCCGTTTTCGGCTCTTTCAAACAATATGCTGCGAAAGCTCATGGCAACACCGCGACTCCTTTCCCCTTACCGAAGTCAGCCTCCCTAATCCCAGGCCACGTTTGCACATTCGTCCTCATTCATCCTTCTGAACAATGAGGCTTCTCCGGGCTGGGGACGCACAGGCTCGATAAGTAGCATGCCCGTGAGGTGGTGCTCGTCGGAATCACCGGTCTTGTGCAAATCTTTGCCAAATTCCAACTGCGCGTCATATCGCCCACGTTCCTATTCAGGCTCTCGATACGAAAGCCGCCCGGACTGGAGCACGGTGTTAGAAATCGCGCGGAGATCCTCATTCAATTCCTCCAATATCGGATCCAAGTATTCACCGAGCGACGGGGGCACTTCTCCGTATCTCCGAAGACGGTTGCTCTTAAGTTCCACAAGGGATGACCACTGGATAGTACACGAGGCGACGATCATCCGGTCAACTGAACGAACCGTCCCTTCGAGATTCAAGGTATTGTGGACCTCTTTCAGCAACCTCTGCATCTTTGCCACACGCTCCGCTATTTCTTGGCGCTGAACAGCCGAAAGGGTATTTCGTAATTCATAGAGCACTGATCTGACCGCATGGCCTTTCGCCCATTCCTCGAACTCGCAGAGATTCTCATCAAGGAGCGACAGAGTCGCCGAAATCCCGCGAAGATGGTTTCCACTCATTAGTACAAGCTCCTCTACGCCGTGACGATCTCCTTCTGGGCTCTCTCCGCCGTTCGTGGTCAGGGTAGCTCAGCGCTCGGCCCATTAAACGAACAAAGTGGCTCCACTGAAACCAACAAACCCACCTTGCGGTGGGTCATAGGGCAAACATACTCCCACCGCAGCTCTCTTGCGGCAGGAGTCATCAGCCTGTCAGGCATTCATGGGGGACTCCATCCCCTAGTCATTTCTATTGACTAACGCTCCTGGAGTCAAAAGTCAATAGGTTCACGCGCCGTGTGAGCCGAGATTCTCCGCCAAATCAGGCGACGAAGACAGAGGTTGGTCAGCTTGATCTTCACCCTACGGAGGCTTTGAGAGTCTTCTCTGGAGGGACCCGCTCGGAATAGGCTTGATCCCGCCCCCCTGACCGCAATGCCTAAACCCGAGAATTCCCGGAGAGCGCCGAAATCTACGAAAGGAGTGAAAGTTCAAGGTCTGGCCTTAAGGGCTGTACCTTATGCGGACGGCCAGGAAGAAGGGTACCGTCAGTACCAAGGCAGCCGCGTCTTTCGAGCGTTCAAGGCTCACGACTGTGACGTGCTCAGCGTTCCAGCTTTGTCCGGTGAAACGGATCGCGTGGTCTCTGAGACGCCACCCAGCAACATCCCTCGAACTACTGGCCAACAGACTTATCCGTTAAGGCGCATCGGCTTCTTGGTGAGCAGCAATCGCAGAAGATGAAATCGAATTTCTCCCGACTATTCTGTTGTACGATCACATTTCCGCATAATTTTATAGGCCTGAGTCAGCTCGACTGTCTCAAACATTCTGCACCGATGTCCGGTTATACCGCCAGCGCTTCCACCTTTTCGCAAACAATTCCCAGACGGTACATCTCCTGCCGAGTCCTGACCAGTTTTCCTGGATAGTGGTGGAAGCCCGATGAGCTTCCCCTTGACCTCTACCTCGAGGAGGAATAGAATGCGAATAGGACGTCAGGTTCCGAATACGGTGTCCCGTGGAGAAGCGAATGGGTCCTTTACAAAACGGCGAGGCAAAGATGAAACTCGAAGACCTTCCTCGTCGAGAGCGAGCAAATCTGTTGCAGCGCAAAGAGATACTCGATGCGGCGCTGGACCTTTTTGCTGAAAAAGGATATCACAACGTCTCGATGCACGAGATCGCGAAAAGAGCTGAGTTCGGGATTGGAACGTTGTACAAGTTCTTTGCTAACAAGGAGGAATTATACAAAGCTCTGAACCTAGAGACCGCCGAGAAGTGGCACCGAGAGCTTCTGCAAACCCTTGACGAGGAAGACAATCCTCTTCGAGCCATCGAGAAATATATTCTTCTCCGTCAGAAGCTGTTTTGGGACAATCTGCCGCTTATGCGCCTGTTTTTCGCCGAGACCAGAGGAGCGAGCTTCAATATAAAGGCGGGTTTGGACAAGGACCTCCTTAAGCTGTATGATGATCACATGGCTAGACTGGCGTCTGTCTTTGAGCAAGGCATTGAGAGGAATGTATTCAGGTCTCTCGATCCGTTTCATATGGCCCTCGCACTCGATGGAGCCATAAATACATCCCTTTTCCAGTTGCTGTCGGATTCCGGCCGATCGTACGATGCGATTGAGGCTTCGACCGCCACGGACATTTTTTTCTACGGGGCGCTGAGCCCACGCCAGAAGGCTAGCCAGGCGGGACCGCTTCACCCGACGCCACGACAGAGCCGACAATGGAAAAGCGCACACGATGTCAGGAGAAGAAGGCGGCGATCTGGGTGGAAGCCTCCACGCTGAAACGGGTGTACACAAGCTGCATAGTGAATACCTTCGCGACTCGCGGGTGGAGATTTTGATCAGGCCACCATCATGGGATCGCACGACGTTTTCCAGAGAGATCTTCACAACTTTCTGGCAGACCGGTCTTGTGTTGCCGCGCAATGAATATGCACGGCAGTCATAAAAGTTGAGTTTTGATGAGTCGTTTATGAGCACTTGGCGAAAACACAGGTCGAGAATTCCGAACAGCGCATCCGAATCTCCTGAGTTGCGGCCGGTGAGCTAGTGGAGAGCGGACGGTGGTTTCCAGGGCGTCGACGGTGCGATTCTGGAATTAGGCCCGGACCTGTCTTTCAATGCCCTCTACGCTAGGCAGGATCCTACTGGAACGAGCAGAGGACCAGGCGAATGCGAAAGGATCGTGGAGCGTGGGCAAAGGGCGTGAATGAGGTGAATCGGGCCAGGGAACGCTCGATGTTTCTCGTTGCCATCCTTGACCAAATGACTGCGAAACTTCGGAGAGGAAATAGGCTTGCGAGCCCAGCTTCTGCATCATCGAATTCTTGTGAGGTCTCTGATGCAACTCAATAAGGACATTTGTGAGCCACTTAAACGGGGTATGCTCTTGATAACTTTGCTAAGCGGGCTGCTGGTCGTAGGCTGTGACAAGAACCAGCGATCTTCCCAGCCACCCCCTGTCCCCGAGGTGGCTACGGTGACGATACAGCCGCAGCGGCTCGTTCTGACGACCGAATTGCCAGGTCGCACTACTTCTTACTTGGTTGCGGAGATACGACCTCAAGTCAATGGGATCATTCAGAAACGACTTTTCGAGGAAGGTTCCTATGTAAAAGAGGGGCAGGTTTTGTACCAGATCGATGCGGCTCCGTTTCAGGCAGCACTTGATAGCGCGAGAGCCGCTCTTGCCAAGTCGGAGGCCAATCTGCCTGCGATCCGGGCAAAGGCCGAACGATACAGGGCATTGCTCGCAGAAAAAGCAGTCAGCCAACAAGACTATGATGACCGAGAAGCCGCTCTGAAACAGGCGGAGGCGGACATCGAGTATTGGCGGGCAGCGGTTGAGACCGCGCGCATTAATCTGGGATATACCCGTGTCACGGCACCCATCTCCGGTCGCATCGGCAAATCCAACGTTACCGATGGCGCGCTGGTGACAGCATATCAATCGCTTGCCTTGGCGACCATTCAACAACTCGACCCCATTTACGCGGATGTGCCCCAATCTACCGCCGAGCTACTGCGATTACGGCGTCGCCTTGACGACGCCCGTCTGAATCAAAACGGCAAGAACCAGAATAGGGTCAAGATTCTCTTGGAAGACGGCACCGAATATCCATTGGAAGGGACTCTCCAGTTTCGCGATGTTACGGTTGATCCGACGACCGGTTCGGTGGTGCTTCGCGTTGTGGTTCCAAATCCGGAAGGATTGCTCTTACCAGGTATGTTCGTCAGGGCGATCGTGAAGGAAGGCACGAATGATGAGGCCATTCTCGTACCTCAGCAGGCGGTGTCGCGCGATCCCAAGGGCAATCCCATCGCGTTTATCGTAGGCGATGAGGAAAAGATCCAGCAGCGGAGACTCACCCTCGATCGCGCTGTCGGCGACAAGTGGCTCGTCGCGTCAGGTCTAACACCTGGCGACCGAGTGGTCGTCAAGGGAATCCAAAAAGTTCGGCCCGGCGTCACCGTCAAGATTGGTCCTCTTGAGTACACGGACAGAGCGGAAGCTGGCAAAGAAGCCAGTTCGACCAGAAAACCCAATTGACGGAGGCGCGTTATGTTATCGAGATTTTTTCTGGATCGGCCGGTCTTTGCGTGGGTTATTGCCATCATCATGATGGTGCTGGGCGGCTTGGCGATCTATAATCTACCCATATCGCAGTATCCCCCTATCGCCCCTCCCTCTATCGCAATTGATTCCTATTATCCTGGAGCCTCTGCCGAGACGGTTGAAAACAGCGTCACGCAGATCATCGAGCAAAAGATGACCGGATTTGACAAGATGCTGTACATGTCTGCCACCAGTGATTCAGCCGGGGCCTCCCGCATACAATTGACTTTTGCCCCGGGAACCGATCCGGATCTTGCCTGGGCCCAGGTGCAGAACAAGCTCCAGCTTGCCATGGCAAGCCTCCCTGACGTGGTGCAGCGCCAGGGCGTGAAGGTGAGCAAGTCTACCAGGAACTACCTGATCATCGTGGGTCTCGTCTCGGAAGACGGGAGCATGGATGGGAGTGACCTGAGAGACTATGCCCAGTCCAACCTCGAAAAGGTACTGGCTCGCGTGCCGGGAGTGGGGGAGGTTGAAGTATTCGGCTCCCAGTATGCAATGCGAGTCTGGCTAAATCCCGTAAAGCTGACCGATTACCATCTGACGATCGAGGATGTCGTCACTGCACTGAAAGCTTACAATGTGGAGGTATCGGCAGGTCAGTTTGGAGGGGCGCCGGCAGTTGACGGCCAGCGTTTGAATGCCTCAATTGTGGTCCAAAACCTGCTCAAAACGCCCGAAGAGTTTGCTGCGATCCCCGTCCGGATGAACGCTGACGGTTCAATTGTGCGAATCAAGGACGTGGGACACACGGAATTGGGCACTGAGGTCTATGATATTGAGGCACATTACAACGGTAAACCCGGAGCGGCTCTGGCAATTCGACAGGCTGCCGGGGCTAATGCGCTGGACACGGCCGATGCTGTTAAGAAAAGAATGGAGGAAATGAGCCGGTATTTCCCGCCTGGAATGAAGGTCGTTTACCCGTACGACACGACCCCCTTCATTGAGGTGGCCATCGAGGAGGTGGTCAAAACACTCTTTGAGGCAATCCTGCTGGTCTTCCTAGTCATGTATCTCTTCTTGGGAAACATCCGGGCCACCCTGATTCCGACCATCGCTGTTCCGGTGGTTATCCTGGGGACCTTTGCGGTTCTGGGGCTGTTCGGTTTCTCCATCAACATGCTTACCATGTTTGCAATGGTGCTGGCCATCGGACTTCTGGTAGACGACGCCATTGTGGTAGTGGAAAACGTGGAGCGGATTATGCATGACGAAGGCCTCTCTCCCCGAGAAGCTACCGCCAAGTCCATGGACGAAATTACCAGCGCCTTGATCGGGATCGGGTTGGTTCTCTCGGCTGTATTCGGCCCCATGGCGTTTTTCGGCGGGTCGACCGGCGTCATTTACCGCCAGTTTTCAGTCACTATCATTGCGTCCATGCTCCTTTCAGTAGTAGTGGCTTTGATCCTCACACCAGTTTTGTGTGCATCGCTTCTCAAGCCGGTGGCAGCGGGGCATGAGCCGTCCGAGAATGCAATTTTTCTCCTGCGCCCATTTTTCAGACGGTTTAACCGTATCTTTTTCGGGCTGAGAGGCTTGTACTTAGGATTAGTCCGCTATAGCATTGCGAGGAAAATCCGTTTCCTGATTGTCTTCGTTGTTATTGTCGTTGGTCTGGGATTTCTTTTCATGCGCATGCCCACCGCGTATCTTCCCGACGAAGACCAAGGGGTCTTGATGGTGCAGACAATGCTTCCGGCCAACTCGGCTTTGGAGCAAACGCTGAGCGTCCAGGAGCGAGTCAGGGATTATTTCTTGATAGACGAAAAGGACGCGGTGGAAAGCGTATTCACGGTCTCGGGCACAAGTTTTTCCGGGAGGGGACAGAACGTTGGTTTGGCGTTCGTCAAGCTTAAGGATTGGAAATTTCGGGACAGGGCCGATTTGAAGGCTGATGCCGTGGCCGGAAGAGCGATGCAGGCCTTTGCGAAGATCCGCAGAGCGATGGTGTTTGCCTTTCCGCCGCCGGCTGTCATCGAGCTCGGTCAAGCGAAGGGTTTTGACTTTCAGCTACAGGATCGGGGCGGTACGAGTCACGCGGAGCTGATGGAGGCTCGCAACCAGCTCTTGGGCATGGCCATGCAGGATTCACGATTGACCAGAGTTCGTCCCAATGGTCTGGAAGATGTGCCGGAATACCGAGTTGACGTGGACTGGCAAAAGGCCGGTGTCCTTGGAATCCCCATTACTGCCATTCACAGTACCATATCAGCGGCCTTCGGCAGTTCTTATGTCAATGACTTTATTCACGCTGGACGGGTCAAGCGCGTGTACGTGCAGGCAGATGCGCCATACCGCATGCTGCCCAACGATTTGGAGAGACTTTACGTCCGCAATAACTCGGGCAAGATGGCGCCGTTCTCTTCCTTTGCGTCCGGTCATTGGACTGCGGGCTCTCCCAAGCTGGAGCGGTACAACGCGTTTCCGTCCATAAACATCTGGGGCGAGGCGGCCCCGGGAAGAAGCTCTGGTGAGGCTATGGCGGGCATGGAAGAGATCGCGGCGAAATTGCCGCGGAGTTTCGGTTATGACTGGACCGGAATCTCTTATCAGGAACGGATGGCCGGTTCCCAGGCACCTGCGTTGTACGCTTTTTCCATGCTCGTGATCTTCCTCGTTCTCGCGGCCCTGTACGAGAGCTGGACGTTGCCCGTTTCAATCATACTGATATTGCCGCTCGGTGTCATCGGAAGTGTACTCGCTTCGTCATTCAGAGGGCTTCCCAATGACGTGTATTTCCAGATCGGGCTTCTCACTACGTTAGGGTTGAGCACCAAGAACGCCATCCTGATCGTCCAATTCGCCAAGGCCAAGCTCGAACAAGGTATGGGATTAGCGGAGGCCACGTTGGAAGGCGCTCGATTGAGGTTCCGCCCTATTGTCATGACTTCGCTCGCCTTCGGATTCGGCGTACTGCCTTTGGCCGTTACCACCGGTGCCGGGGCCGGGGCACAAAATGCCATAGGAACCAGCGTGCTCGGCGGAATGTTTACCGCTACATCTCTGGCTATCTCATTTGTTCCGCTCTTCTACGTGTTGATTTACCAAGCTTTCGGAAGAAGAGGGCGCCGGGAGACGAAAGGGCAGGCATGAATTGTGGGAACGCGCGCTGACGCGAATCGAAGACCATGGTGAGGAGAATCATACTCTCCGCCTAGCTTCTACGGCACGCCCCCTGGAGGGACGCTTCGGAGAAGGGCCCACATTTCGGGCAATTCCCGAACCGTCCCCACCGCTACCACCAGAATGCCCCTCCGTTGGGATCCGAGCCCTTCAAGCAAGCCGAGGGACTTAACCGGGAATCAACATCCCATTGAGCCGTGGCAGAAAACGCCACCGATTTTTACGAAGGGGCATGCCAAGAAGGGATTGCGACGTAGGGGCACCCCTTGTGGGTGCCCATGGCGGGCACAAGGCCCGCCCCTACAGTCCGAACGGATGTCCTGACCAAGTACACCGTGGAGTAAATACGGTGCCGTAATTGCGAAAACCTGTACTTGGGAATCACCGGCAAGATGCCAGCGGTACGAAGTCGCCCGTTCGGCAGCACTCTCCACTTGATCAGCAGATACCAGCGGATCTCCGGCTGCCCCACAAATTCCCGCGGCGGTTGTAGGTGCTCTCGATGTCGCGCGACAACTTCATAACACTCCCATGCTCTTACGACTGTTGCACAGGTGTCGGGCTGTGATAGGTGTAGTGGCCCTCTCGTCTCTTGGGCGCGCTCTACGGATGATCGGGTTGCAGAGACCGGTTTTCGGGTGTATTGTTGCGTACAGGGGCCTCCACTCCCTTGTAGCTTGGGAGCCCCGTACACTGCCTTGACTGTTGGAGACGGTCCGGATGACGCCTCTTGATTTTGTTCGGATCTCGTTCAGACAGGTCATCAGACAAAGGGCGAGATATTGGGGCGTGATTCTCATTATCGGCTTCGGAACAGCGTGCCTGGTAGCGGTCACCACTTTGGGCGAGTCGGTGGAGCTCGCCATTGGTCGAAACCTTGAGATCCTGGGAAGAGCCAGCCTGATAGAAGTTGGCTGGCGGCCGGAAAGCGTTGGCGATGGCCATCGTCGGGAGTTTTCCCACCGTGATGTGGAAGCCTTGCGGCGCCTGCCCCTGGCTCTTCACGTTGCTCCCTTTGTTTTGGAGCCCAATCGACTATTCACGGACGGACGGACGACTGCCAAGGGCCGCCTCGTGGGGGTGGAACCAACGTGTTTCGCGTTGTTGGACCTGCGTATTGCCCAGGGCACCGGACTATCTCAGGATGATGTGGCAAGACGCAGACCGGTCTGCGTCATAGGCTCGACCATTCGAGAAGAGCTTTCTTTCGATGACGGAAACATCCTGGAGAAGACGATACGTGCGGAAGGGCTGGTCTTGAAGATTGTGGGCGTCATAGGCGGAATTGAGGATGAGACGCTCGCCAGCTCGGTCTTCGTGCCGATTACCGTCGCGAAAACCCAGTTTCCCTCTGCCGGACAAAGCAATGGAATCTATGTCCGAGCCCGACATTGGGATGACGTGAGCCTGCTCGAGCATCAAGTGGCCACGGTCTTGCAGCGAACCCAGCCAGCGTATGCGGAAGACATACAGGTACAGCATTTTCCTGACAAAATCAGGACAATCAAGACATCGGTCCTCCTCGT
>CAYZET010000191.1:0-5696 GCA_964477215.1 uncultured Syntrophaceae bacterium
AAGCTGTTTCGCAACGTCATGGAAATTGTCCAGAAGAATTACGTCAAGGAAGTGACGGATCAAACAATGATTCAAGGGGCAATTGAGGGAATGCTCCAATCCCTGGACCCTCATTCCTCGTATCTGCCGGAAGACATGTTCAAGGAGCTTCAGGTGGAAACGAGAGGGGAATTTGGAGGGCTAGGAATCGAAATTACTCTTGAGAAAGGGATACTTACCATTGTCTCTCCCATTGAAGACACCCCGGCATACAAGGCAGGACTTAAGCCGGGCGACAAGATCATCAAGATAAATGGCGAGTCCACTAAGAACATCACGTTGCTCAAAGCTGTCAAGAAGATGCGCGGTCCGAAGGGAACAAAAGTCACGGTGACGATCCTGAGGGAGGGGTCTCCGAAAGTTAAGGATTACACGATAGTCCGTGACATCATTCATGTTCGGTCGGTAAAGAAACAGACCATCGAGCCGGGGTACTATTATATAAGGCTGGTGAATTTCCAGGAGAATACGGACAACGATCTGAAGTCGGCGATTAACAGTTTGGCAGAGCAGGAGCCTGTGAAAGGCCTCATTCTCGATCTGCGTAACAACCCAGGTGGACTGCTCGATCAAGCCGTGAAGGTTGCAAATCTCTTTGTAGATAAGGGGCTCATCGTGTACACAGACGGTCGGGTAAAGGATCAACGCATGGAGTTCCGTGCCACCCGGGCCGGAAAACAATATGATTTCAAGATGGCGGTCCTTATTAACGAGGGAAGCGCGAGCGCGTCGGAAATCGTGGCTGGGGCTCTTCAGGATCACGACCGAGCTGCTGTCTTCGGTTCCAAGTCTTTTGGCAAGGCATCGGTTCAGACCATTATTCCGCTCGAGAACGGATCTGGATTGCGTTTGACCACGGCGTATTATTACACTCCGAAGGGCAGGCATATTCAGGAAAAAGGGATCCAGCCAGATGTGAACCTGAAGGACGAGATGCAGGAACAGCAGGAGAAGGAGCAAGAAGAGGAGTCCAAGAACGACGACAAGAAGAAGCAGCGCAAGAGCAGATTCCAGCGTGATTCGAAAGAGGAGCTCGCGAACGACCTTGTTGTCAAGAAAGCTCTTGAGTGGATCAAGTCGGATAAGACGATCGAGCAACTGAGAAAAGAGCAGGAAAAGCCCATGCCAGAAACGGCGTGGTACGATCAGTAGATCTTCGCACTTGGCCGGAAGTACGCGGGGGAGCCACGCAAGCGGCTCCCCTGTTCGCGTCTGCTTCCTTACACAAAACGCATCTTTACGGCCTGCAGATACTCCGGTAACCCGCCAGCAACTTGCGATTCGATCTGATTCCTGGCGGACTGCAACCTGGCTCGCACACCTGCCTGACGAAAGTCTCGCAGCCCGCGCAGCGCCCCGCCTCGTCTTCCCAATTGAAACAGAAGCCTGTCCTCTTCCGACAGGTTCAGGTATTCGTCAATCACGTTGATCATGCGCTCCTTATCCTCGGGCAGCTTGCCTTCCACTTCTTCCAAGAGATTGAGGATATGGTCGCTCACGACCGTGGTATCTATCCCATCCAGGGCGGTAATGATTCCGCGGATCTCCCGCACCATCTCGTCTTCGCCCGGTGGAACGAATGAGCCGCTTTCCACCATCTCCTTCAGATCAGATCGGCGCCTGACATACAGCGACCTGAATCTCACAAAATCCGGATTGATGGCATTCACGACCCTGGCGGTTTCTGAAACGTGATCCTCAGCCAGGTCAATCCCCCCTATTCCCGGCATGATGTACAGACAGAGCGAGATTCCGGCTTCTACCACTCTCTTACCGCCTCTGATCATTTGCTCAGAAGTGCACCCTTTCTGAATCCTTTTCAACACCCTGTCCGACCCAGACTCCATGCCAACATGGAGGCGGGTCAAGCCAGCTCCTCTTAGCCGTTTGTAATCGTCCACGGTCTTGTCTTTGAGCGTCGAGCCGCGGGCGTACGAAGTCACACGAGAGACCGAAGAGAACTTCTGTCTAATATAATTAAGGATTTCTACCAGGGAATCTGTGGAGAGAATGAGCGAGTTGGCGTCTTGAAGGAAGACCGTGTCCCCGCCTGACGCGAGCCACAACGCTACGGACCTGAATGAGTCCGGAAGTGACGCGTCGTGGAATATGCGCGCGAGCACGTGCTGCGTCATCTCGCCACCTTGGCCGGCTGCCCACGAGATTTCCTTGATTCTCTCCTTGACAGCCCAGGCAGCGTCCACATCTGCCTTGATCTCTTCCAAAGATCGCCGGGAGAATTTTTTTCCGCGATAGGTGCCGCAGAAGGTACATCGGTTCCACGGGCAATTGCGTGTTACCCTTATAAGAAGACTTCCTGATTCGCTGGGCGGACGTATCGGCCCCTGCTCGAAAGTAAATACCTGGTCCATGATTTCGCTTCACTCCGATCTGTCAGGTGGCATATTCAACATTACGGGACGTTAGACATTTGCGTGCGAGCTGCATTCGTGGTACACTACTTTGCATGTCCTCGGTCCATAGTATACGCGCGTGACAGGAATGAGGGAATACCGTTGAGACGTTTTTTCGTTGTACGAGCCGTTGTCCTAGCCCTGTGCACCGTTTCCGTGGGCTGGTTCGGAAGCGTCGATGCATGGTCTCAGGAACAATTCCCCAAGGCGGTGCAGATCGACGCTCCTGACAGACTTTCGACCAGGATCTATGCCCAGCCAGCCAAAGACAGCGAAATCATAGGCATAGCCCTCCAGGGTGGCATCTACGAAGTGGTCTCGATCTCAGGGGATTTCGTCGAGATTCACATGGCCGATTCCGGCGCGAACGGATACATTCTGAAGGCGCACACCCAGCCGTGGACCCCTCCCCCACCCAAGAGACTGTCACCAGTAATCTTGTGGGCAATTGCCATCGGTGCAGGAATTATCGTGGTGGCAGGAGTGATTTATGCTTGGTCGCGGGTGAAGAAAACCAAGGTAGCTGAGGTCCGGGCGGCGTCGATTCCTGCATCCATCAAGAGGGCTGAGGAGCTTTTCCGGGCTGGAGAGTACTCAGACGCGATTGGAGAGTTTAGAAGTTATCTCCAGCTCCAGGGCGGAGACGTACGTAACCCGGACGTGTACAGACGACTCAGCGTATGCTACCAGAATCTGGGAGAGATTCGGGAGGCTGCCAAGTCGTGGGAAAAGATGCGTGATCTGGGGGGGCTCAAGGGAGTGGAAGACTACGCTCTTGGTGTCTCGATTATGATGGCCCTCGGAAAGGAGGTCGAAGCAGCGCATATCTACGAGCAGCTCCTCGAAACGGAAATGGAGGAGGAAAAACGTCTGGAGATACACGAAACGCTGTACGAGACATACAGGAAGCTGAAAGACGCGCCCAATTTCCTTCGACACGGCACCGCCCTCATGCAGGGGGAAAGAGAGAAGGCGATCCTGGCCGAGATTGTGAGCTTTCTTGTAGGGGAAGGCAAGACCGATGTAGCTTTGGAAGCGGGTGACGAAAAACTGATCAAGGCAATCGCGGAGGAATTGCTAGAGGAAAAGGCCAAATCTCCCAGCGCTGCGCGCATTTTTCTCAAGGCGCTCGATTACAATCGCACGGACAAACGGCTGCATGGGATGCTGTCGCAGATCTACGCAGAAGGTGGCGATTACCGACGCGCTGTCAGCGAATTGACGATCCTTTACCAGTTGGACAAAGGCCAAAACGACCAGTACATAGAACAGGCCGCTCGTCTTTATCTAGAAAACTCCCGCGTTCAGGAAGCCGTGGCAGAAGGCAATCCCCTCATCATCAAGAAGCTCGCACAGCTCTACCTTGCACGCTCCGAAGTGAATCCGGACGCGGTCGCGGTGTACGAGAAAGTTTTGGAGTTCCAACCCAGGGCGATAGGCATCAACAAGATGCTCAGCACCGTGTATCTCACGAGAGGCGATTTGAACGCGTACATGGAGAAGTTGCGAGTGCTCCATGAGATAGACGGCGCGAATCACGACTACCTGACGGACCTGGCCAAGTGCGTTATTGATAACGATCTCGTAGATCGAACCATCAGGGAAGGAAACCGGGAGCTCAATTCGAAGATTCTCAAGCAGTTGATCAAGAGCGGCGCATCCGATGACGGCACGGTGGACCTTTTCGAGAGACTGGTGAAGTACGAGCCCAACAACGTTCCCATTCGGTCTGCATTGGTGTCCGCGTATGAGAAGCGCCAAGAGTACCGCAAATTCGTCGAGCACGCGTTGGCTTTGATTCCGCTCAGAGAAGATGCTGAGCTGATAGAGAAAGTGGCTGTGGTAGCCGCGGAGCACAACCTCATCGAGGATGTTGCACGATCCGGCATCAGAAGCGTCATTCATTTGACTGGAGCCAAGATGCCCCGAGGAACACTCTCTCAAAAAGGGAACCGCGGGATTGACGAGAAACAGGACAAGGAGAAGAGAGAGGATTCTAAGCATTCCCAGCCCAAGCCTCCCTCCAGGCTCGGTACCGAGCCGCAGGAACCAGCATCGAAGAGTGTACCCACACCTCCGGAGAAATCATCCGCCCGGCAGCAGAAAACCCCAAGACCCCACAAGACCCAGGAGATCGTTATTACCGGCTCCACAGTGGAAAGGCCAGTAAGTGGGGCTCGCCATCCGGCTCAGTCGAAAGGCGGGACAACGTCGCAGGTCAGAAAGACCAGGAATCAGGCCGAGCTGTCAAAGTCCGGTTTGTCAACCACGCCCCCCGATCCTGTGCCGGGCTCAGCCGATAGACGGCCGGGGGTCATTGATTTCTCGGACCTCCCGTCTCTGGACGCGTCACCGACCGTTGAGGATCCGCTAAGAAGAGCCCAATACGTGGACGTTACAGACCCAAACTCATCCTTTGCGGCCAAATCGGTCACAACGTTTGTCTCAGGATATTCAACCAGTCTCTTTTCCAAGTATCGAGAGGAAGAGCTCTTCTACCCAGCCACCGGCGGACTGGCGTATAAGGATTTGGAAATATTGTTTTCCGACGGGTGGAGCAACTTCCATGTGGGAGCGGAAGTGAACACCGGTCGGAGCGTCCTGATGCGGATTTTCCGCCGCGATCTTTTCGATCCGCTCCTTATACGGGAATTCATGAAGGAAGTGACGGACCTGGGATTTACGGTGCTTCACGACAACATTCTTCCTCTTCAGGAGCCGGTGACCGGCCCGACTGGCGCACGTGGCTTGGTCCATCCCCTTTACTCAAAACATATCGAGCATGTGGTCAAGTCAGATAAGCTCGGATTTCAGCAGGCAATGAACCTATTCGACCAAATCTTGAGCGCTGTCTCTTATGCTCACAACCATAAGGGCTTCGACGGCCAGCTTCAGCGAACGTATCATCTTCACATCCAACCTTGTCAAGTGCTCGTCAGCGATGATCTCGCCGACTGCAAGATGGTTGGGCTGGGTTACTCGCAGGTATACAGGAACCTGACCAGAGCGTCCAAGCCGCGCTGGCAGGAGCCAGGGATGAATCCGGCCACTATGCCTCCCGAATTCTTCAGGTCCAAGGCCGCTAAGGTTCGCGAGCGCCACTCCGAAATATATTCTCTCGGGGTTCTGCTCTATTTTATGGCAACGGGCGAGTATCCTTTTGAAGGGCCGTCCTTCGAAGACTTCAAATTCCAGCACTCCCGTATACACCCGTCCCCGCCGACCCTGACAAACTCTAGCCTT
>CAYZET010000191.1:5706-9876 GCA_964477215.1 uncultured Syntrophaceae bacterium
GTCCTGGGATGCCTCGAAAAGGATCCTGAAAAAAGGTGGGATACTGTGACCGAGCTGCACGCGGAATTTCGCACCGCGCGCTTAACGTCTTAGAGGTGAATGACAGGCACTCTTCTCACGCTCCACCACGCGGATTGGCTGAAACGCTTCACCGCGAACAAGACTAAAAGGCTACCACGTCACTGTAACAATGTTTCTCGTCGCAGTGCTGGGCCTCCATGCTATTCTTATATTCTGCAAGAATCTTGCAGCGTTCACATGGATTGTACGCAGATTCATGTCTCTTGACTGTGCCACCGCCACGAGTCGACATCTGGATCTTGAGGTCCTTAATATCATTGTACATCTTGAAGCAGTGACGTATACTCCATCTCCCCTTGAATACTCTGCAGGTCACCGCATTGCGATCCAACCAGGCCTTCTTGTCTGTGCTCATGGCGACCTCTCTCCCTCCGGAAGCTCCCTCTCTCCGGAACACCGCACGACATCCTGTCCCATTTCAGAAGTTGTTCGACCCGTGCTAGTTTCGACACTGGCATATAGGAAATGTTCCTCATTTAGTACGCCTCTCGGGGATTTGTGGAGAGAGTGGCCGAGTTGTCTTGGAATAACGAAGCCATGGCGTCCGGCGCTCTGCCAATGGGTCTTCGTCCCAGGTGATTCCCGAGAATCCCGGAATCTCTCGACAGCATCGATCAGAGAAGGCTCGCGTCATTCAGGGCTTGACCCCGCCTGAGATGAGTGGCAAAGATGATCGTGAGATATAGCGGAGATCGGTCGTGAAATTGGGGGGCATTTCGACAGCGAATTGTGATGCGAATAACCGTCGCACTGCTCGCGAGGTTGCGTCGTCAGCATTCGGGAGGAATGGGAGCCGATGCTGAATCCGCCACGCAGGGCACTGGGCACGGGGTGAGGAATGACAAGCTCCGGATCTGGTGAGTCTTCCTTTCAACGAATTCGCAATGACTCCTGACAAGGGCAAGTGAACGCGTCTGCCTTCCATTATGCTAGTGTTGCAAGGGATCGATCTGGCGGCGGCCGTCATTTTCAATGCGCGGCTGGAAAGGAAGATGATGTGAGCATGTTGTCCTGGGCGGTCCTTGTTCTCGTGATATCTGTCGTTTCGGGTGTGCTCGGATTCAGCGGAATGGCCGGCAGTGCCACTGGAATAGCCGTGGCATTGTTTTTCGTTTTGCTGATCGTTTTCGGAGCTCTGCTCATACTTGGGCGGAGCACCCCTGCATGATAACATTGTGTATGTGCAGGATCTGCACGTGTTATCCGGCGAGACCGTTCATTAGTGGCAGGGAGCTCGCCGACCGGCGGACCGCGGCACGTTACGTGCCTTAGCACGTGACGTCGCAGATGCTACCATACGCCGATAGTCTGGCGCTTTGAGGTCCATGGCAAAAATCGTAGAGGCAGGTTTCAGGCCTTCTCTTGCCTCAACTTCATCTGGGGGCCGCCTTTCTGGATGCGTGCCGCGACGAATCAGGATGCTCTGGGCAGACCTCAGAGGTGATACATGGAGCCAAAACAATTGTCACCCGATGAGCTCGCGTCTGCATTGGATACGACGACGAGAGAGCTTCAGAGAGTCGAAAAGGAGCGTGCCGGGTGCGAAAAACGCTTGCGTTCCCTTCGGGACAAAGTGCCGCTGGGATACCAGTTGCTTGATGAGAATGGCAATTTCTTGGAGGTGAGCCAGGAGTGGCTCCGGGCCCTGGGCTATTCCCGTGAAGAGATAATTGATAAACCGTTCAGAGATCTCGTGGTCGACACTGACCAGCACAAATTGCCGATTCTCCTGGTTGGGGACGACTCGAAGATTCAGGATACCCCCCTCGAGCTGGAAGTAGTGAGCAAGGACGGCTCTCCAAAGAAAATGATTGTGCATGGCAGGGTCGGTACGGATCAGTGGTGCTATTTTAGGGAGCAATGTCCCTGCCGGTCGGAGAGCGGGGGAAAGGGCGCCCCAACATCGGAGGAAACGGCTCGGGCACTGGAAAAGATATTCTCTACGACCCACTTCTGCTTTGTGCTTCTGGATGTGGACTTCAATTTCATACGCGTGAATCGGGCCTATGCTGACGTCTGCGGTCACGATCCTGAATTCTTTCCGGGAAAGAATCATTTTGACCTCTATCCGCACGAGGAAAACGAGGCCATTTTCAGACAAGTGGTCGAATCGGGAAAGGCGTTCACGGTTTACGCCAAGCCATTCGAGTTTCCCGACGATCCAGAGCGAAGGACAACCTTTTGGGATTGGACTCTGCACCCGGTCAAAGATCCGTACGGCAAAGTGGAAGGACTCGTCTTTGCCTTGGTGGATGTCACTGAGCGTAAGCGGGCGGAAGAGGAGGTCAAGAAGGCTCGCGATGAGCTGGAACTGCGTGTCAAGGAGCGCACCGCTCAGCTCCACAGTGCAAATGCCAAGTTACGGCAAGAAATCTTGAGCAGACAAGAAGTGGAGGATGAGCTGCGGTACAGTGAATACCGTTATAGGGCTATGTTCGAGAACATGCGCAGTGGTGTGGCCGTATACGAACCGGTTGAGGACGGAACGGATTTCGTGTTCAAGGATTTCAATCGCGCAGCCGAAACCATTAGCAAAGTTGCAAGGGAAGACGTTATTGGAAAGCGGCTCCTGGACATTGCACCAAACATGGGCCGATACGGGCTTCTTGACGGCCTTCGGAACGTGTATCGAACAGGTGTCCCTCAGCATCTCCCCGCATTCTATTATAGGGACGAATACCGTGAAGGTTGGCGAGAAATGTACCTCTATCGCCTGTCAAACGGCGAAGTTGTTGAGATCTATGATGACATCACTCAGCGCAAGCAGGCTGAAATCGAAATAAACGTCTTGAACGAGACCCTGGAATTGAAGATCGCTCAGCGGACAATGGAGTTGGAGGCAGCTAATGACACTTTGAGGAAAGAAATATCGGAGCGGTTGATAACCGAAAAACGGCTGAGGGAAACGGAAGAGCGCTTCAGGACGATATTCGAGCAGGGACCTCTCGGAATGGCTGTCGTGGGATTGGATTACCGATTCATTTTGCTCAACCCGGCCTTTTGCAGCATAACAGGATACAGCCCGGCAGATCTTGGTGAATTGACGTTGCTGGACCTAGCCCTCCCCAAAGACGTAGAGGCCGACGTGGAGCACAGCGAGACATTGTTCAGAGGCGAAGTCCAGCATTTTACCATGGAAAAACGCTACCTAAAGAAATCACGGGAGGTTATATGGGTAAGCCTGACCCTTTCTGCGGTCCGCGATCATGACGGAGCTACCTTGTACTGTCTTGCCATGATACAAGATATCACGGAACGCCGGCGGATGCAGGATCTTCTCCAGAGGAGGGCGGAAGAGCTGACTCGCTCCAACGAGGACCTTGAGCACTTTGCCTACGTGGCATCCCATGATCTGCAAGAGCCGTTGCGCAACGTGATCAGTTGCGTCCAGATGCTGGGACAGAGGTACAAAGGTAAGCTCGGGCCAGATGCCGATGAGCTCATAGGATACGCGGTCGCGTCCTCCCTGAGAATGAAAAACCTCGTTTCCGAGCTGCTCAACTATTCACGCATAATGACGAAGGGAAAGCCGCTCGTGGCCACGAGCTCGGAACAAGTGCTCAAAGAGGCGTTGCTGAACCTCGATTCATCCATAAAGGCTACGCGCGCGTTAGTGACACATGATAACCTTCCCGTGGTAACCGCGGACGTGACTCAGTTGCTGCAGATCTTCCAAAACTTAATCGGTAATGCGCTGAAGTTTCGGAGAGAGGACCCGCCGAGGATACATGTTTCCGCAAGCAAGCGGGGGAGCGAGTGGGTCTTTTCCGTAAAGGACAACGGAATTGGGATAGAAGAGGACTATTTCGATAAAATATTCGTGCTCTTTCAGCAATTGGACAAGAAAGCCGGCCCGGGAACGGGTATCGGCTTGGCCGTGGTCAAGAAAATTGTCGAGCGCCACGGAGGACGTGTTTGGGTCGAGTCCACAGTAGGCCAGGGCTCAACATTCCATTTCACCATTCCCGTCGAGCGGGGAGCTCCTTAAGGACTTGTGTCCTGAAAAGAGGGCCTTAGTACACGATTTCATAAGCTCGGTTACGTATCTCAGGGTTATCGAGAAGAGGAATGATGGTGATCATTGATTGC
>CAYZET010000192.1:0-9865 GCA_964477215.1 uncultured Syntrophaceae bacterium
AACTGCTCCAGGGGAATTTCTATGCCTCCTGCAGCCAAGTATCCCTGGAGTCTCTCGTACTTTTGCCGTTCTGTGGGGGCTTGGGCTTCCGTCTCGGTCTCGTTTTGAGCGTGCGAGTCCACGGGGCTTCTCTCGATGAGATCCTCGCGAATGGGGGAGAACAGGTCTATCACGGTGCATCCCTCGGGACCCGCCATGGCGGCATGGGGCTGGGAAGACGGCACAAACAGGATTTCGCCCTCATGTACGGTCACATCCTTCACACCGGGGAAGCTCAAGGTCACACGTCCGCTCTCCACTATGGTCACCTGCTCTGAAATGTGGTCGTGGACCGGCACGATCGTGTTGGGGGCCAGTTCCCATCGCACCACCATAATGCGCTGCCCCCAGATCGCCTTGCGAGTAATATCCGCGGTTACTCTCTTTTCTTTAATGTTATCCCAGGACTTGGGCTCCATATTTATCAGATCTCCTGATTCGTTCGGTTCTGGCCCGTGTCCAGAGGAGCGGGCAACTGCCGGCCGACCTAAGGATAGGAGCGCCCCCTCGATCCTCGGGCGAGCCTCATATGAGATTATGACGATGCGCTCTTCGTTTTCAAGTGCTGTTGACTTTTCGGCCCGAGTGGCCATTGTCTTTGCGGGGCGAGTCTCAGAAGTGCCGAACTCTGGTGCTTTGCACAGCCCCCGAGCACGTGTGAGGCTTTCCCGCGGCCCAAGAGGTGCTCTATCGATGTGCAAACAGGGAGGTGACTATCATGGTGACAGTATATTCGCCACGTTATTCCGGTGCATCATACAGATTCGTGCCTGAACGCCGCATCCTCGGCGGAGAAATAGAGCAGTTTGACGCTGATCTGTTCCCGAGGGTAGAGATTGTCCAGGAGGGGGGCGAATTCAGACTAATTGCCGAAGTCCCCGGTCTGGACAAAGAAGACCTTCATATCCAAGTTCAGGATGGCTTACTAACGCTCACTGGGGAAAAGCGAAGAGAAAGTGAGGAACAACTGGGAGGTTGTCGATGCTCTGAGCGATACTATGGCACTTTTCAGAGGTCCTTTCCTCTGCCGACTAGTGCCGACATGGAGAGGGTCAGCGCGACCCTCGAAAAGGGCGTGCTGTCGATCAGAGTTCCGGTTTCGGAAGCCGGCGAGACAGGCCGCAAAATAGAGATTTCTGTCCACTAGGAGGTATCGAGGTCTCAAGCAGCAGCCTAGTAGCGGGCAGCGTCATCCAGGGTCCTGTATTGCTTTTTCTTGTCGAATCCGAGAGGTCTTTCCTGAAAATCTCTTAGCCCTTCCTGGGTCCTGCCGTACTCGGACTCTACGGATTCGACACCTTCCTGCATAAAGAAGAAGACCGTGCGGTAGACGTCCGAGAGTACTGTGGTCCCGAGAGCCGAATCAAGGTGACCGAACACAGAATCTCCGCCGATTCTGACCGATCCACCTAGAAAGATAAGGGCGACCACGACGAGCAGAATTATTCCTGTCGTTCTCATGGTTGGCCTCCTCGTGTCTCTGCTGATGTGGGCTTTAGTGAAATTTCTCCCATTCTTCAAGATCAGGTCGAGTTGGGTCTATGACGGTGACTTTTGAATTCTTCAAAACGAGCCATTTCATACACTTTGGGCACTGGATCCGGACTCCGGTTTTCTTGACGATCTTGTCCACTGGAACACGGCAATCGTCGCACACGATCTGTGCAGTCTCGAGTGAATCCAAAGCGTAAGCCTCCCAGATGTGGCCGCTTCCCGATTCGATCTCGAGAAGGCGCTGAACCGCCTCCACGAGAGTGGCAGCATCCGAGGCCAGGAACTTTTCCCGGGCGCATATTGATTCCACCGTCTCTACAAGAGACTTGAAGTTCCCGCTAACTGCAGGAGCCTGCTTGACACGTTTCCCCTTCCTCTTCCACGACGGCCACCGTATTCGCAGATTCCGCACCGGGAGAAAGGTCTTGAACTTATCCGGGTAGCTCCGGACGTACCAGACAACGAATATGAGGATCCAGATTCCAATACCGACAAGGATTTCCATCGCCATTCCGCGTTCGCACCGAAAATCGACTGCACTCTAAGCGCGTGCCGACTTCTTGTTTGCTGCCATGATCTTCAGATCTTCAAATATTTGCCCCACCTGTTTGCGAGTCTCATCCACCGAGCCGCTGTTGTCAATGACCCGATCCGCCAAATTGCGTTTTTCCTCGATGCACATCTGCGCGTTCAGGCGGGAGCGGGCTTCTTCCATGGAAATACTGTCTCGATAGATCAATCTCTTCTCTTGGGTCTCTCTTGGAACGTAGACGACAATTATGATATCGAACGAATCTCGCCACCCGCTTTCGAGGAGCAGCGGCACGTCCACAATGACCATTCGATGTCCGTCTCGCTCCAACTGTTCCACGCGCTTGTCTTTTTCTTCCTTCACCCGGGGGTGAATGATGGCTTCAAGCTTCTTTCGCAGCGAGGCATCGGCAAAAACCACGCGAGCCATGGCCGCACGATCGAGCCTCCCCTCGCCGTCGATGACTTCCTCCCCGAACACCTCTCGGATTTCTTCCAGCGCTGGTGAACCGGGTTCCACGACCTTTCTTGCAAGGTCGTCGGCACATATAACTGGCACCCCAACGTCTTGAAACATCTTACTCACCGTGCTCTTACCTGAGCCTATGCCACCGGTCAATCCGATTACCAGCATCGCATCCTATCTCCTTCCGGAGTACAGTGTCCCCGGGTCTCTCTGCACTTTGCTTCAGACATGCGCCCCTGTTGCGGGCCCGATTCATTGATCCTTTCTTCCTAGTCCCTCATGCCCTCGCCTCGCCACTTGAGAAGCGCCCGACCGCGCCGAGGCCTTACGGCCCCTCGACTGCAGCTTGGCTACCGTCAGGATTTTTGCTCTTCGTGCCCACATGTTTTTCATGGTCCTGAAAGAGTACCACGGTCACTGCCGGCCTTGCAACATACGCTTTCGATGGACGAGAAGTCTGGGGGAGGCACCGAATCTGCTGATGCGCGAAAAGAACCAAAGGACTTGACACGAGGACTCTCGTTTAATACAAGCCCTACCATACCAGGACAAGGTGACCGTGAGTTGGCATACGTCCGATCGACGGCAATACGATCCTGATTCTAATGAGAGAAGCCACCTACAGACCGTTGGAAGCGGCCCAGATGCTGGGCCTTACTAAAGATTCGCTCCTGGCGTATGAGCGCGAGGGCAGAATACCGGATTCTCGGAGAGACGAAAAGGGAAACCGTTTCTACACTGACGATGATGTGGAAGCAATTCGGTCGGTGCTAGGGGTCAAGGCAAAGCTCGCCGATCCTCCCGCAATTCTTGCTGTATTCAACATGAAGGGAGGGGTCGGCAAAAGCACCATTTCTTCTAATTTGGCCTGGAAGCTGGCTCGATCGGGATTCCGTGTGATGGCAATTGACGCGGATCCCCAGGGTCACATGACGACTTCTCTGGGAGAGGAGCCGTCGGATTTCGAGCAGACGTTGCTCCAGGCGATTGTCCCGGATCAGAAGCGTCGTACAGCCGACGTATCGGAGGTCAGGGCACGGCTAAATCCAAACTTGCATCTTATTCCCGCGAATCTGTCCATGTGCTCCATGAATCTGTTGCTGTTCCAACAGCCTGAACGGGAATACCGCTTGCAGCGGATGCTCGAAGACGTGCGCAAGCTGGGGGCGTACGACCTCGTCGTCATCGATTCGCCCCCCTCTTACGATCTGACCAGCCTGAACATATTGCTGGCCTGCGACTTTCTCCTGGCTCCCGTGAAGCTGGATGGAAATTCTTTCTACGGACTGCAGTATCTGTTTGACGCGATCCGCGACATCGCATACACGTATCGATATACAATCCCTGTGGTGGCCATCGTGCCAAATCACTATAATTCCAGCTACACGGTAAGCCGCCAAATTCTCGACGGCTTGCGGGAGCATTACGCCCCGCATATCACTCGTACCGTGGTACGGCAGGATGTAAACTTCGACAAGGCCAACGCCCTGAGACAACCCATTTTCATCACGGCTCCCTCATCGAAGGGTAGCAGAGATCTGGAAGACCTGTCTGCGGAGTTGTCCGAGCTCTTTCGGAGCAGACAGGTAGGGAACAGTCGCAATTATGAGCAAGAAGAAGCCTGATTACACGAAGTTCATGCGAAAGCCCGTACCCTTGCACATGAGCTCGCCCTCTGATCTGGGTCCAGTGCGAGGTCCGGTGCGAGAAGAGGAGATTCCCTGGGCTGAGATCGTGGAACAATGCCCTCCGCGTCCGCCGGAGTACCCCAAAGCGATACAGCCACCGATTACCGTAGAGGACGATGGCGTTTCGCAGGCGCCGTCAAGCCGCGCTCACCTCGAATCCGTGAGGCGGCTCACCGCAACGGTGGTGACTGCAGCTCTCTGGAGACCATCCCCGCTGTCTGCCGCGGGAGTTCCGCCTCTGCCTGCGCTCCTTGTTGCCTTGGCCCTTTTGCTCCTCATAACGTATTAGTCCGGGGAGCATAGCCGCCTCCTCTCCGCTGTTTGCGGCTGTTGACATGCAGCCGTGTTCCTGCTAGAAATGTCGGTGAATCTCAGATCATGTACGCATTTCCGATTCATTGACGAGTAGCCGGCCCCGAGACCGTCACGGAGGCGGATTTTCAAACGCTAGAGGGTGTGCGAGAAGTCCGTTCACTCAACTGCATGGGTTTGCCCGACCGGCGCTCCTATTAGGCAATAAGAAGGAGGAAGAGACCGTGAAGGTGCTCGTTTCAGACAACTTGTCCGAACTGGGGGTCAACATCCTGCGGGAGTCGGAAGGAATCGAAGTCGATGTCAAAGTGGGTCTCAAGCCGGATGAGCTCAAGGGGATTATCGGGGAGTACCACGGCCTGGCTATTCGAGGCGCCACGAAGGTCACAGCAGAAATCATAGCTGCAGCCACCAATCTCAAAGTGGTTGGCCGTGCAGGAACAGGGCTGGACAACGTGGATATTCCCGCTGCTTCAAAACGCGGCATAGTTGTGATGAACACCCCAGGGGGCAACACAGTAACCACTGCGGAGCACACTCTCTCCCTCATGATGGCTCTCGCCAGGAACATTCCGCAAGCATGCTCCTCCATGAAGGACGGAAAATGGGAGAAGAAGAAATTTTCCGGCACGGAAATCTTTAATAAGACCCTCGGAGTAGTGGGCTTGGGCAAGATAGGAGCCGTGGTTGCCGACCGGGCAATGGGATTGGGAATGCACGTGATCGCGTACGACCCGTTCCTCTCGGAAGATCAGGCGAAATCCATGGGTGTGAGACTCGGCACCATGGACGACGTTTTCAAAGAAGCGGATTTCGTTACGTTCCATGTTCCGCTCACCGACGACACCCGCGGCCTCATCAACAAGGACAACATCGCTAAAATGCGAGACGGAGTCCGGATCATCAATTGTTCCCGTGGTCCTGTCGTTAACGAGGACGATCTCGCAGACGCAGTGGAATCGGGCAAAGTTGCAGGTGCGGCCATAGACGTTTTTTCGGTCGAGCCTCCGGGACTCACTCGCCTTGTTTCACACCCTTCGGTCATCTGTACTCCGCACCTGGGGGCTTCCACCAAAGAAGCCCAGGACAATGTGGCAGTAGCTGTAGCAGAACAGATCCGCGATTATCTCCTCTTCGGTACCATAAGAAATGCCGTGAACGCACCGGCCGTCTCGGGCGAAGCCCTCGAGACCCTGAAACCTTATCTGGATCTGGCTCAGCGACTCGGTCAATTCTTAGGTCAGACCATTCAGACAGGAATCAAGAAAGTGGAAGCCCAGTACAGCGGCGATGTAGTAGATCTGGACCTGAGGCCTATTACTACGGCGTTTCTCACCGGCATGTTGACTCCCATCATGAAAGAGGACGTCAACCAGGTGAATGCCCCCGTGGTGGCCAAAGAGCGAGGCATTGTGCTGTCAGAAACAAAGGTCAGCAGGGCGGAGGATTTCTTGTCGCTCTTGCGCTACAGGGTCGGCACCGAACGCGCAGAGCACATTGTGGAAGGCACCCTCTTTGGGAAATCCGAGCCACGCATGGTGCGCTATGGTTCTTTCCGGGGAGAATTCGATCTGTCGGGAGAGCTCATTCTTATCAGAGGAAAAGACAGACCCGGTCTGATCGGAAGGGTAGGAACAGCTCTCGGATCTTGCGGAATAAACATCTCGCACTTTCAGTTCTCGCGACAGGAGGTCGGCGGAAACGCATTGCTCTTTCTTAATACGGATACGCGGGCTGACGTGCCGTGCATCCAGTCCCTCGAGAGCCTGGAACACGTAGAATCCGTTCAGCGACTGGCAATATCGTCGCTGTAATTGCTACACGGCTATTCGTGCAACCACAGCGGCCTTCAGAAACGGTTCGAACGCATGTTAAATATCAAGGACATCTCCCAGCCGGATCTTCCGAAGCAGGACAACTATGAACAGGCCCTCAAGCTGGGCCTGGAAGTTTTCGGCCGCAGGGACCCAGGTCGAGTGGCCCAGAAGGCCGGAGCACAGTTGGAAGGGAGGATGGTCGTCGTTCCGCATCTCGATCGTGAGCTTGTCTTGAACATTGACACCCACCACTTTTTCCTTCGAGAAACCGGCCAGGACATCCCAATCTGGCTAGCAATCCTTACCATCCATTACCTGAATAATGCAGACGGAACTCAGCCGGCAGCTCGACTGAAACATTTCAGGGAGTTCAAGGACGGCCACTTCTACGAACCGGCATTCAACAGGAGAACCAAGGACGTCCTTGTCAGTGTTTTTGGAACGGATCCATCCCCTATGATCAGGGCTGCTCAGAAACTCAATGGAAGGGTGCTCGAATCCGGTGACGCCGGGGTTGAGCTCCCGTATTTTCCGTACGTTCCGATCACGTGCATTGTTTGGAAAGGCGATGAGGAATTTCCGCCGGAGGCGAGCGTCTTGTTCGACGAGACTGCGGGCCTTTTCCTGAGCGCCGAAGACATGGCAGTGGCCGGACAGATGGCAGTTCTCGAATTGTTGAAAGCGGCACGGGAATGAGCTTCCATTTGAGACGCCCGATGAGCAATGTTAATTTCGGCAATGGTGCCGAAATGCTCATACGAGGATACCGATGAAAATAGCAGTGTCTGGAAAAGGCGGGGTTGGCAAAACGACTCTGAGCAGTCTTTTGGCTCGATACTGGGCCAGACAGGGATACCGAGTCCTAGCAGTGGATGCGGATCCCGACGCGAATCTGGGCTCCGCGCTGGGCATTGATACGACCGGAATCGTGCCGGTCTCCAAGATGGAGCACCTGATAGCGGAAAGGACGGGAGTCCAGCCCGGTACAGTGGGCGGTTTTTTCAAGATGAACCCAAAAGTCGATGACCTTCCGGAAGCCTTGGGGAAGGAGAGGGACGGCGTGCGGCTCCTGATTATGGGAACCATAAAGAAGGGAGGCGGCGGCTGCGTTTGTCCGGAGAGCGTTCTTCTCAAGGCTCTCGTAAGCCATCTCGTGTTGTATCAAAAAGACGCCGTGGTCATGGATATGGAGGCGGGCATCGAACATCTCGGCCGCGGGACGGCTCAGGGAGTCGATCGGTTGGTCATAGTCGTGGAACCGGGACGAAGGAGCATAGAGACAGCAGCCAAGGTCAAGAAGCTTACGCAAGACATAGGGCTGCACAAGGTCGTAGCAGTGGGAAGCAAAGTGCGCAACGAGCGCGAAGAGCAATTTCTCCGAGAAAGCCTTGACGGGATTCCTCTCATAGGCATTCTTCCCTTCTCGGAAGAGATCGCTGCTGCGGACCTGGAAAACCGACCGCCATTCCTTGACGACGCGGTGATACATTCGGCAATAGAAAAGATCGCAAAGGCTTTGGAGGCCGAAGCGGCATAACAGTCGCCGGGCTGTTTCCGGCCCGGCCTTGGACGGAGAGGGGTTAGGTATATCTCTTAGGAATAAAAGTGCAAAGGAGGCATAAATGTCGGCCAAGATCATTAGCGGGAATGAGGTCTCGCAACAACTCAAGGACGAAATGAAGCAAGAGGTCCTCGAACTGAAGGCCCAGGGGCTCGAACCGTGCCTCGCGGTCATCCTCGTGGGCGACGATCCGGCATCGAAAGTGTATGTCAGCAACAAGAAAAAGGCGTGCGAATACATTGGGATAAAGTCTCTCGAGACCAGGCTTCCCCAAGAAGCCACGACGGAGCAACTGCTCGAGGTGATCGACGGGTACAACAAAGACAAGACAGTCCATGGAATCTTGTGCCAGTTGCCGCTTCCCAAACATATCCCGGAAACCAAGATCTTGCGGTCGATCCTGCCCGAGAAGGATGTGGACTGCTTCCATCCATTCAATGTTGGGCTCATAAGTATCGGAGAGGTAAGATTCCTGCCCTGCACACCTGCAGGAGTTATCGAGTTGATCAAACGAGGCGGCTTCAAGACTGAGGGCGCCGACGTGGTGATTCTCGGGCGGAGTAACATTGTTGGCAGACCTCTGTCCAACATGCTCGACCAGCGGGACATGAACGCGACAGTCACCATGTGTCACACGAGGACCAAGAATCTTAAAGAGCGTTGCTTGGCTGCCGACATCATCATCGCAGCGATTGGTGTTCCCGAATTCCTGAAGGGCGACATGGTGAGCGAAGGGGTGGTAGTCATCGACGTGGGCATAAACAGGGTTGAGGCTCCTGGAACCGAAAAAGGTTTCAAGCTCGTTGGTGATGTGGCGTTCGACGAAGTGAAGGAAAAGGCTGCCGCCATTACCCCCGTTCCCGGCGGCGTAGGTCCCATGACCATTGCCATGCTCATGAAAAATACACTCACAGCAGCAAAAGAAACCATGAAGTAGTCTTGTGCATTTCCGGGACCGTCTCTGCACGGTCCCCTCCCCCTCACCGCTTGCACCTGCTGAAATACTCGTTCGCATTCCAAAGAATGAGCAAGAATCTATCCAACGATGCATGAACATACGTGGACGCCATCACAATTGAAATGCTGTGTCTTTCCGACGGGAATGCTGGTATAGTGCGGTAAATCCCAGGCATGCACGTGGACATGATCGGTGTCCACCCTGCCCTTGAGGTGCGGCTGATGGAAGACGAGGCGACGCGAGTACAAGGCCGCGGAACCATGAAAAACGACGCATTCCTCGATTTTCTCATATCGTTTCTCGTGCTTATTGCGGTCGTTGGAGGCGTGTTCGTCCCGACTCTGACGCACGAATTTAGCAACTGGGACGATCCGAAGCACATCGTTGCGATTTGGAAACCTAGTTGGGAACGAGCCTGGATGATCCTCACGGATTGGAATCTCCGGTATACCGGTGTCTCCTACTTCAGCCCGCTCCACTTCCTGAGCTTGATGGCAGACCAGGTGCTGGCAGGACCAGCAGTGACCCCTCAAGCTTGGATATCCAAGCTCATGAATATCGCTTACCACGGTGCCAACGCTACCCTTGTCTTCGTTCTGTTTTCTGTGCTTGGACTCGGCCGGAGGGCAGCGCTATTCGGCGCCCTCCTCTTCGCGGTACATCCACTGCAAGTTGGAACTGTGGCCTGGGTTGCCGAAAGAAAGAATCTGCTAGGAACCCTGTTCTATGTAGGAAGTTTTCTCTCTTTCGTCCGATACTCTCTGACGCGGCGATTCGTGTACCTCCTCCTGGTGGTTGGATGTTTTGCAGCGGGTCTCCTCTCAAAACCCTCGGTCGTTACCCTCCCTGTTGTTCTTGCCCTTTGGTTCTGGTGGGCAGGGGACAGGAGTCAGAAGGGGGAGGCCCCGTACCCTCTGTTTGCTGTGCTCTTGGCCGGGTCGATAGCGTGGGGGCTGTACACGGTGTCAACGGAGGTTGCATATGAAGGAATGCTCCCTG
>CAYZET010000193.1:0-9817 GCA_964477215.1 uncultured Syntrophaceae bacterium
TCAAAGCCGCTTACCGGATTTCCGTCCTGAATCAGACGGTTGATCTGCGCGAGAGAGTTTTCTCTCTCCGAGTCGGGCACGAATGGTATCGGTTTGCCCAGGACATCCTCTTTGGTCCATCCAAACAGACGGGTGAACGAATCGCTTACGTATTGTGCGTTTCCGTCCAGATCATACATGATGATTGCGTCCGATGAAGAGTTTATTGCATTGAGGAGCGCGTGGAGCAGCTCTTGAGTCTTCTTCGATTCTACCTCACTGCGTCCGAGTTGAGCAATGAGCTCCCTCAGCTCGATTTGTGGACAATCGCGTAATGCCGAATGGTCAATTCGATCTATCATTCTCTGAACCTCTCCCGGCTGCCCGATCCTCGGACTGAAAGGCCATGTTGCCTTACGAAGAAACTTCCATCGATCTTCACGTGCTGCCGTGTTATCTCTTCTGTCCGGGCTCGCCGATGGCTATGTATGAAGTCTAACGCACAATCGGTCGGCACGCCAGCGCGCACTGGGGGTCAGGCTTGGTTCTTGACGAATCTATGATGACGATGGTCTGTGAATAGGGCACTGGCCTGGTCTAGACCGAGCAGCGAGTTTAAGAAGTGACAGGAAGATCAAGAAACAAGGCCTGACCCCTTGTCTCGCTCCGAAGCTCGCCTGGGAGCAGTCTGATACGATCCACGTCATCCGCCGTGAGAATCGCCACTTCCAGAGCCACCCGAGAGCGCAAGGACTTCCGTTTCCGGGTCTCTTTCGTTGTGCACTATTGGGAGATAGATCTTAAACGCGGTTCCCTCGCCCGGTTCGCTATAGCAATCAATCTGTCCGCCGTGTGCCTGGACGATGCCATAGACCATGGCCATACCCAGGCCAGTTCCGTGTCCGGGCTCCTTTGTCGTAAAGAAGGGCTCGAAAATGCGGTCCCGCGTATCTTTGTCCATTCCGTGACCGTTGTCGGATACCGAGAGAACCGCGTAGACCCCTGGTTCGAGGCAAAAATGGCTCTTACAATCGATCTCATTGAGAGTCAGGGTTTCTGTCTCAATGATGAGCTTCCCTCCGTTGGGCATTGCATCCCTTGCGTTTAAGGCGAGGTTGACGAGTACTTGCTGAATTTGGCCTGAATCCGCGTTGACGCGCTCGAGATCTTCCGCGAGATGGAGCTCGATCTCTATCATCTTGGGTATTGTCCCGAACAAGAGCCTATGAGCCAGCCGGACCTCTTCGTTGAGGTCCAACAGTCTCAGATTAGTCTCCACTTTGCGGCCGAAGGTGAGAACCCGTCTTACCAGATCGGCGCCCCGGTCGATCGCTTCCTTGATTATCTGGAGCTCGGTGTATCCAGGCTGGTTTTCGTCGCTGTCCATGAGCAGCAACTCCGTGTATCCCATGGCGATGGTGAGAATGTTATTCAAATCGTGAGCTATGCCACCGGCCAGTGTTCCGATGGATTCCAGCTTCTGGGCCTGGAGAAGCTGCTCTTCAAGGGTTCGGCGTTCCTTTTCCGCTCGCTTCCTGGCCGTAATGTCCGCAATGACCCCTATGGTAAAGCGTTTGGCTCCTTCGGGAACGCGATAGAGTGACACGCTCAGGTCCGCCCAGAGGAGAGTCCCGTCCTTCCGGAGAAATCTCCTTTCCTGTCGATGGTATTCCATGTGCGCGCTATTCAGGAGAGCAAACTGCTGCGTCGAGCATTCGACATCGTCGGGGTGTGTGAGATCCGCCACATTCATTCCATTGAGCTCTTCCGCAGTGTACCCCAGCATGGCGAGAAGAGCTGCGTTGGCCTGGACTAGTCGACCGCTTTCATCTACGAGGGTAATCCCCACGCCTGCAGTGTTGAAAACGACACGATATCGCTCCTCCGACTCGCGCAGCGCTTTCTCGGTCCTGGCACGCTCCGAGATTTCCCTCCGCAGCGCCTCGTTCACCCTTTCAAGGTCTTCTGTGCGTTTCTTTACTTTCTTTTCCAGATCATTTCGCGCCCTTTCGAGGGATTCGAGAAGCTCGCTGTTCTCGAATCTCAGCTCCAGGGATTGGATACCGAAAGAGTGCAGGTACCGACCCATGACCAGGATCACAACGCAGTACATCAGGATGACGAGACCAATCGCCCTGTGGACGCTGTCGCCTTGGTAGAGGAAGCGGCAGGCGGGCGGAACAAGCACGAGAATGACAGCGGGAATGTAAGTAACCTTGGAAGGCCAGAAGACAGACACTGCGCCGCAACTTATTATCGCAATGGAAATGGCGAGAAGGAACTGATGGGACATTGAATGGGAAGGAAAGAGGACGATCCCGGCCATTCCCCAGAGCATGGCGCTTAGAGCCGTTCCCGCTGCAAATTTTCGCTCCCACGCATGAGCGTCGTCCGGGCTGGGCAAGGTCTTGAAATAGGAATTGATCAACAAATGTCGTGGTACTTGGGCTGCCACGAATATGGCAAGCCACATTACCAGGTACGGGCGAGCAACGACGCCGGACAAAGCAATGGTCACTGTGACCGCGGCTGCCAGCGCTCCATAGAGGGCTGCCCTACCCTGGTGATGGAGCTGATGAATCCTGGCTGCACAAATCTCCATACGGGATAGGGACGGGGTGAACGAATGGCCCTCCGGCTCAAGATCCTGGCTACTCACGATCGAACCTCCCGCAAACGATCAGGTACGGCTTCCATTTTCGAATGCGAAGAACGTTCCTGGTAACACCTTTCGGATCAGCGGCTCGGTCTTCGTAGAGGGGTTTGATTCTATGATGCCAGAAGTATAGTCTTCTTTGACGTGTGGGATCGGCCGGCAGCACACCGGCTGGTATAAAGCCCTTGGAGTTTGCGGGAAAACACCCTCTGATCGGTTGGATCACGTCCCCAGGACAGCCACGCCTGTGTCCTCGGCTCAGAACGGGAACGATTCCAATCAATTGATCTGCTCAGTAGCCACGACGTCGTTGGCACGCCCGCTCCGTGATCTTACTGGCTCAACCTTTCTTCTCATCGAGAAAGACGTACTGCAAAATCATAGTGGCTCGCCCTGAGACTAACGGCACGCCTGACGATGCTAAGATCACGGCTGGATTGAAGCCCACCCCTGCGCCGGGATTCTCTGCACGATTTTCCCCTCGCTCAGCGAGTCACCCGTCTCCTTGTTTTGAGCTCCCCTCCAGACAAGGGAGTGGTGAACCTTTTCTCCACTGATACCGCTAAGCTCAGTGCGACCGATTGCACTGTACCGCACCGCAATTGTACTGGTCAACTCTTATCTTTCTCGCTCCGCGCCCATTCCGTCACGCTCGGGTAAGGGCACATTCTGAGAGGATTTGTGCCACGGGATCGGTTCGTCGTTGGTACGTCGCCTCTGTGGGCCGGGAAAGATTCTTGACCATATGAGTCAAAATGGTTAGAGTTTGTTTTCACTGCCGCGCATAAGGAAAAGGCACGTGGGGAGGTGTAGGATGGCTGATTTCAAAGTGAATAAGACCTTCGCGGAGATAAATGAAAAGATAAAAAGGGGCGAAGCCGTCGTCGCCACCGCGGAAGAGATGATCGAGATCAGGAGAGAGCTCGGAGCGATTGGCGCTGCCCGAAAAGTGGATGTTGTGACCACAGGTACATTCGGGATCATGTGCTCTTCAGGGGCCTTTCTGAATTTCGGTCACACGAAGCCGAGGATTAGAGCCTCCAAAGTCTATCTCAATGGGGTGGAGGCTTATGCAGGCATCGCGGCCGTTGATTGCTATATCGGAGCAACTCAGCTCAGGGAAGACGATCCTATGAACAAGGTGTTCCCCGGACGGTTTCGATACGGTGGCGGCCATGTGATAGAAGATCTGGTTGCAGGCAGAACTGTCCGACTCGAGGCTCTCTCCTACGGGACGGACTGCTATCCGAAACGATCCCACGAGGCCACGGTAACACTGAAAGACTTGCCGGACGCGGTACTCTTGAATCCACGCAATGCGTATCAGAACTACAACTGTGCGGTGAACCTCTCCAAGAAGACCATATACACCTACATGGGAATTCTGAGACCCGAGCGGATCAATGCAAATTACTCCACATCCGGCCAGTTGAGCCCGCTCCTCAACGATCCGCTTTACAGGACTATCGGCATTGGCACTCGAATTTTCCTCGGAGGAGGGGTCGGATATGTCATTGGGGCAGGGACTCAGCACAACCCGAATGTGAAGAGATCGGAAAACGGTGTTGTAATGGGAGGAGCCGGTACCATTTCCGTCCGAGGAGACCTCAAGGGCATGTCGGCGCGATTTCTCAGGGGTGCATCTTTGACCGGATATGGCTGCTCTCTGAACACGGGAATCGGCATACCTATTCCGATTCTCAATGAAGAGATGGCCATGTTCACGTCAGTCTCGGATGAAGAAATATTGGTTCCCGTGGTCGATTATGGGGCAGATTATCCTGAAGGTGCCGGTCAGGCGCTGGGGTACGTGACCTACGCTCAGCTCAAATCAGGAGAGATTTCCGTGAATGGCAAGAAGGTGACCACTGCCCCCCTCTCGAGTTATTCGGCGGCACGAGAAATTGCGGGTATTCTCAAAGAATGGATAAGCTCAGGCCGATTCTTGCTCGGAGAGCCTCAGGAGACGCTCCCATCGGCACCGTTTGAGGGATTCAAAAACCTGACATGAATGAAACGATAGTGTTTCAACCGCGAGATTACCGGGATTTCGATCAGAGCGGGGGCTTCAAGACGTTCCGTGTTGCGGTAGAAACTTCAGACCTCTACGTGAAAGCGCTCGTGTCTCTCGAAAGGGAAACCGAAGCGCTGATCAGGGAATGTCGATCCCAGATCGAATGGGCGATATCTCGCAGGCCGGAATTTCTCACGACCCTTGTGCCCCTGGAAGAAGATCCGGCCGATCCTCCACCAGCGGCTCGTATGGTCAGGGCAGGCCGAAAGGCCGGTACAGGTCCCATGGCCGCTGTGGCAGGAGAGGTGGCCGACTATGTAGGCCGAGGCCTTCTCAAATGGTCCAGGGAGTTGATTGTTGAAAACGGCGGCGACCTGTTCATCCAGGTGGAGAGACCTGTCATGGTGGGGCTGCATGCAGGATCGTCTCCATTCACCGGCAGAGTGGGGGTTCGTATACAGCCGACGGTAATCCCATTGGGAGTGTGCACGTCTTCGGGGACGGTCGGGCCTTCCCTGAGCCGGGGAAAGGCCGACGCCGCAACGGTAATATCTCATGATGTCGCTCTGGCTGACGCGGTGGCAACGGCTCTGGGAAATCGCATCGTACGGCCCTCCGATCTCAAGCCCGCACTGAAGTGGGCCCTGGATATCAGCGGAGTGATGGCAGCGGCAGCGATTCTGGGTGACACTATTGCCGCACAGGGCGAGATAGAATTGGGACCCATCGCATGATTCGGGACTTATGCAACGGACTTGTCCGCAAACTCCCGCCGCGGGACGCGTGTACCCAGCGGCGGCCGAAGAGGTGATGAAATGGCTTCACGAAACGTATTGCTCATTTTCAAAGCAGACATCATGTACAAGCCGGTGATATATAGACTTGCTACGGATTTTGCGCTGGTTTTCAATATCCTGGAAGCGAAGATACTGCCCCGCAAGGAGGGGCGCATTCTGCTGGAGTTGCGGGGGGATGAAGGGCTCATTGAGCGGGGCATACAATTCCTCAAAGAGCACCAGGTCGGTGTTGAATACCTCTCCGAAAGGATCTGGAGAGAAGAGGAGTTGTGCGTGCACTGCGGAGCATGCACGGGGCTTTGCCCCACTCAAGCTTTGAGCGTGAGCTTGCCTGAGATGAAGGTTGCCTTTGATGTGAACAAATGTGTAGCCTGCGGCATATGTGGATTGGCATGTCCTTTTGGAGCCATGAAGGATGTCACCCTCTTCGATCCGTTTGCGGAAGGCCGGGGAGGGAACTGATCCCGTTATTTTTCGATCTCCGAAAAAAAGTCGCCCGCCAGGCGCTCTATTGTGGGCTACATCTGTGGGGGCCGGAGAAATAGGGTCACGCCTGCCGGGCGAAGTTATAGCGGGGTGCACTAAGACCTAGTCCGAACCTTGTTCCTGAACTGACTCATAGACGACAGGTGAAAGCACTGGCCGCGCTCCACTATCGATTGTGGCGTTATGTCCCGAATCCAAAGGAGAATCGGCCGGTCCGCTCGGTGCATATGACGATCGCCAGGAACTCCGGTGGACCCGAGGGACACTGATGATTTTCGTTCTTTCCCCGCTCAGGACACGGCACTCCCCAGATATCCAAATTACGTGCCAGCGATTCAAGGTCGTCCATCGGCTGTGATGTCAGCAGGTTAACGTCATGCCTCTGCTATCAAGTCAACCCCTTTAGTCCGTGGACGTGTGCTTTTCACGCCCCCTACTCGTCATTCCCTGGAAAATGCTCGCACATCACCCCCTGGCCATGCGTGGAAATCACGTCCGCCGTCCAGACTTCAGCTTCAAATACACGCTATCCGGCATCCTGATAACATGCTTCGGATAGAGCAGACGGCATCCGTCGCATGCCATTTCTCAAGTCAGACTACATGTCCTCCGGCTCGATAGGGGCTTCGGTGGCGTCAATGACCCTGGCGGTCCGGATGTAATCCCGGGCAATGCGAATGCCCAGGCTCAAAGCCTTCCTGTTGACTGCAGTGGTGTCTGCTGAGAGGTGGCGCTCGAGCGCTTTGTCCAGAGATCGGCGGCTGACCAGTCCCGTTATCTCCGAGATGGCCCCGAGGGCTACCATGTTCGCGGCCATAGGGGACTTGAGCCGGTCTCGGGCAGTTGTTGTCAGAGGGAGAGGGATGGCCCGGCTCGTGGGAGGGTGGGGAACCAGGTCCCTGTCCACGATGACCCACGCTGCGGGTTTGAGGTCCCAGCAGTACGCGTCCGATGCCTCTTGCGTCATTGCCAAGAGCAGATCCACCTGGATGCAGAGAGGATAGTCGATGGGAGAATCGCTGATGATGATTTCCGCCTTGCTGGCCCCTCCTCTGGCTTCAGGGCCGTATGATTGGACCATGGCGACCTGGCGGCAATCGAACACACCTGCTGCTTCGCTGAGCACCAATCCGGCCAGGATAATCCCCTGACCTCCGGAGCCTGCCAGCCGAACTTCTATCCGAGGAGCACTCAGGGGGTGCTGGGACGTCATATCTTTCCCTCGCCACGAATCCGGGCAGCGGTCTCGCAGATTTTCCTGTACGATTCGAGGTACTGGGGACGCTGCTTTTCGGTCAGACATCCGATGGCAAAGCGTCCTTCTTTCTCGGTCTCATCCATGCGGCTCCACCGCTCCACGTGCACCGCATTGTTTTTAAATGCCCGCATCATGTCAATTTGTGAGCCCAACCGGTTCTGTCTTCCGAAATTGGTGGGACAGGGCGCCAGAACTTCGACGAGGGAGAATCCGTCTTTCCTTATAGCCTGCAACAGCAATCGGTCCGTCAGTGACACGTGATAGACCGTGGAGCGAGCTACAAGGACTGCGCCGGCAGTGGTGACAAGGGCGCTGATGTCGAACGCGGGCTCGATGTGGCCGTACACGGCTGTGGTCGCCTTCGCCCCCATCGGGGTGGTGGGGCTGAATTGTCCCCCTGTCATTCCGTAAGTATGATTGTTCACCACAATGGCTGTTATATCCACATTGCGCCTCGCCGCGTGGATCAGGTGGTTGCCGCCGATTGCCGCTGCGTCGCCGTCACCCATCACCGTGATAACGGTCAGCTCGGGTTTGGCCAGCTTGATTCCCGTGGCAAACGTCAGTGCCCTGCCGTGAGTGGTATGAACGCTTCCCACGTCCACGTAAACGGGAAGCCTCCCCGAGCATCCGATGCCTGACACGAGTACCACCTCGTTCTTGCTCAAGCCGCTCTTGATGAGTGCCCTGATGAGACTGCCCAAGACGATTCCCAAACCGCATCCGGGGCACCATACGTGGGGGAATTGTTTATCGTGTCTCAGCCAGTCGTACACGATGCTTCGCTGCGCCACCGGCATTATTTCACCTCACGGATCCTCCGCAGGATTTCTTCCGGCTTGATCATGGTGCCGTCGACCTTGCTCAGCCCGATTACTCGTGTCCTTCCTCCGTTTACCCTGACGACCTCTCGCCTCATCTGCCCCATATTGAGCTCGGGTACGATCGCCGCGATCTTGTCCTCGAGCGCACTCTCGACGGGGTGTCGGGGAAAGGGCCACAGAGAAAGCAGTTGGAGCAAGCCAACCCGCATCCCCCTTTCCCGGCCCAAACGGACCGCGGCTCTGGCAGATCGGGCAGCACAGCCATATGCGATGATGACGAATTCCGCATCCTCCAGCTCGAAGCCTTGCACCCTCTCCAGGTAACCGAAATTGCGGCGGATCTTTTCGAAAAGCTTCGCGTAGAACGATTGCACTTCGTCGAGACGCCTGGTTGGGAATCCCCGTTCGTCGTACACGAGGCCTGTAACGTGGTAGCGATATCCTTCCCCGAGATCCGCCAGCCGCGGGACCATGCTACCGTCGGTACGGTACGGCACGTACCAGTCGGGAGGAACCGTTGGGCGCCTGCGGTCGATGATCTCCACTTCGGACGCGGTGGGCAAGGAGACCACCTCCCTCGTATGGGCAACCAGCTCATCCGCCAGGAGAATCACCGGCGTGCGGAGGAGCTCGGCATGGTTAAAGGCCGTAACAGTGAGCTCGAAGCACTCGAGGACTGTGGCGGGGCAAAGCACGATGGCTGGGTGGTCGCCGTGCGTGCCCCAGCGGGACTGCTGCGCATCCCCCTGGGAGACATTGGTGGGCATGCCGGTAGAGGGACCGGCCCTCATGACATTGACCAGCACGACAGGGACCTGAGCGATGCACGCGTATCCGAGGTTCTCCTGCATGAGAGAGAACCCGGGTCCGCTAGTTGCGGTCATGGACTTACGGCCGGCCAGGCTTGCGCCAATACAAGCACCAAGCGAAGCGATCTCGTCCTCCATCTGGAGGAAAACATCGCCTCGGACTGGGAGCTCGCGACTCATGATTTCCATGATCTCACTTGCGGGAGTGATGGGATATCCGGCATAGAACCTGCATCCCGCAATGAGGGCGCCAATCGCTATGGCTTCATTGCCCTGGAGAAGCCTCCTCTGATTTTTACCTGCTGACAGGTATGATTTCACGCGGGCATCCTCGATTGGACCTTTCTCCTACTTCTTCACTGTATCGTTTCCGGTTGGCACAGGAGGGGCTACCCGCTCGGGGCTACGGACTTCTTCCAGACTGGCAGTCTCAGTACCCTTGTGCGTAATCCTCTTGTCGCTTTCCTCCCGTGGAGGCCGCTCCCTGACCCCAATGGCAAAGTCGGGGCACAGCTTCTCGCAAAGATGACAACTAGTACATTTTTCGGGTTCACCCAGTCGAGGGTATCCCAATTCGTCCCACTCTAGCGCGTGCGTTGGGCAGAATTCCACACAATTGCCGCATCGCTTGCACCAGGCCGCGTAAATACTTACCCGGGCTTGTGAGGGTTCGCTCTTCTTCCGGTTTCGAGAAGCTTTTGCCATGGCGTACCGCTTTGGATCGATGTTCTCAAGAGAAGTATAGGAAGGACAACTGATTTTGACAACTTCTCTCTCTGCACCGGGCGCTCCCCACGGAATTCTCCCGTCTTCTGCAATCGGCCTGAGTACGGGATTTCACAAGCACGGTTACGTATTCTGCCGCTGATTTTAAGAAGGGCATGGCAAGAACGGATTGCGACGATAGGGGCACCCCTTGTGGGTGCCCAGGTTGGGGCAAGGAAACTGTCTCGGAATTGCGGCAAATGTTAAGATCGTGGCACGCTTCTTTTTT
>CAYZET010000194.1:0-6263 GCA_964477215.1 uncultured Syntrophaceae bacterium
TGAAATCGCGGCTTTGTCGACCATTGCCATATATCACCGGTTGCTGAGAAGACAGGAGTGCGCTGATAAAACGAGGTATGACAGCCGCGTACGGACCGTTGGGATCTTGCCTTGGGCCGTACACATTGAAGTACCGAAGTCCTATGGTTTCCAGACCGTACAGGTGCAGGAAGAGGCGGCCATATTCTTCGTCTATCTTTTTTGAGAGCGCATACGGAGACAGGGCCTGCCCTTCGGATCCCTCACGTTTGGGAAGACTTTCGGAATCCCCGTACACCGAGGAAGAGGAAGCATACACCACGCGGCCCACGTTAAGCTTTCGGGCAGCCTCAAAGATCTGGAGAGTGCCGTCAGCGTTGATCGTATGGGTGGTGATAGGATCCTCCACCGAGCGCGGTACACTACCGAGGGCAGCCTGATGAAAAATGAAATCTGCCCCTCGCGCGACAGCGTGCACCGTGTCGGCATCCCGAATATCGCCCCGGATAAGCTCGAAGTCCCGGCCGATACGGATGCTTCCATCCCCCAACTCCTCGAGGTTTTTCATGCGGCCGGTGCTGAAATCGTCCAGAACCCGAACGCGATATCCCCGAGTTACCAGTCCTTCAACCAAATGACTTCCAATGAAGCCTGCTCCACCGGTGACCACGACTGTGGTCTTCTCCTCATGAGGCATGATGCCCTCTCTCGTGAACAATGAATTTGGGACCGATCCAGAAGGTTACCTCATCTTCCGAGAAAATCAACGGCAAATCTTCTGTCAATGGATTGCGCGGCGCACCACAATTCCTCAAGAATGGGTGCAATATGGGACCGAGCCCAACTTCCCGGGTGGTGATCTTTCGCCTCTCTGACGATAACTTAGATTAGGACTTACTCTTCGCCAGTCTTGCACCTCTGTGGATCACTGGCACAATATGTGCTTGAAATGTTGTACGTCGACGCGGCCATGAGGCTCGGCAGGGTGTCGCACGGAGGAGTTGCCGCCCAAACATGCCTGATAGAACGAAGAGGAGGAGCGAATGGAGAAAATAGTGATCGTTGGCTGCAAACGCGCAATGGATGATGTGTGTATAGGATGCTCTCGCTGCATCGTGGCACTCAACCGGAAAGAAGGCGAGTTCTCTCGGTACAAAGATGTAGAGGCGGAGCTGCTGGGCCTGCTAAATTGCGGAGACTGCCCGGGAGCGGCTATTGTCACGAGGCTGGCCCAGCTAAACCTCTGGAACGCGCCCATGGGGGAGAAGCCTACAAAGATCCACATTGGGCCTTGCATTACCGATCACTGTCCCCACAAGGATACTATCGTAAACAAGGTCAAAGCAAAGGCAGGTATTGAGGTAATCGAAGGAACCCATCCATACAAGCCGCAGGACATATTTGTGTGAGGCGCAGAGCGATACTCTGGGGGTTGGACTTGTCGAAGCGAAAAAGCGAGAACTCTCTCGGAAATCCCGCGGCCGGCAGTTCCTTCTTTCGAGATACCTGGTCACCAAGAATGGGAGATTGCTCCTGCCCTGCAGGCTTCGACGCAGGGGAGAGGAGGACGATCCGACGGCGGCTTGCATGGTCCGCAGTCGTATTTCAACTTCTTTTTCTTGTCGTCAACCACTAGGGCCACCGGCTCGTCATTCATGGGATCGTTCGGGTCCTCGTCGACCACCTGAAAGACGAACGCGGGACACGCGTAGACGCAATCACCGCACCCGCTACACTTGTCTGTATCGATAGTAATGAAGTAGCTTCCCGAGCCGTCGCTGTAGCCGTAATTCGCTAGCATACCGTATCCCCTGATACGGCCTTGGGCCGGCATCTTGTACGCTGCCCGATTACCGGTGAGACAAGATGAGCTCACCAATGGAGTCCTGGCAAAGGGAGAGGTCTTCTGGTAATCTACTTTTTTTGGGTCCGCGGCTTTCGGGAAGATGACGCTTCTGTCACCCCCACGGACCGTCTCGGGGTCAGTGCGCGCCCTCGAAAGCCCATCAACCCCTGCGGCCTTTGCCTTTCATGCACAGCGCGTGCCCAAAAAGGGCCGCGCCGACCGCGCCTGCAAGCTGGGTGTCCCACCGGCTTTTCAGGGGTTCGAGTGCCAACTTCTTCTTCAATCTGTCAATGACGCCCCGGTTCTTGGCCATGCCCCCAGTGATCGCGAAATCGGGCTCAACACTGACCCGATCGAGGAGGGAGTAAATTCTGTCGGCCATTGCCGCGCAGTAGGCAGCGAGAACTTCGTTGGTCTTGACCCCCTTGCGGAGCAGTCCGGTTGCCTCTGATTTCGCGTACACCACGCATGTGCTGGAGACCGGCCGAGGTTCCGCATCTATCTCGAACGACCTGTCGCCGACGTCTCCGATCGGCACGGAAAGGAGATCTGCAAAGACCTCCATGCCCCGGCCGGTGCCAGCCGCGCACTTGTCGTTCATGAGGAAGTTGGTGACCTTGCCTTTGTCGTCACAGCGGATGGCCTTGATGTCCTGGCCTCCAACGTCCAGTACCGTGCGAACGGTATCTCCATATATGAAGTTTGCTCCCTTTGCGTGACACGCGATCTCTGTGACACTACGGTCGGCCATGGGCACGTTTACTCGGCCGTACCCTGTTCCGATACAGTAGTTGATCTCATCCTCGGTGAGATCAGTCTCCTCCAGCGCGAGACTCAACGCGTTGCGGGCGCTGTCCGGGCTGCTGGAACCGGTTCTCATATTGCTGTACGCGTAAATTGCGCCGTCCACCATCACAACGGCCTGGGAGCTGACTGACCCTACGTCAATTCCCACCGTGATAAATTCGCCATCTTTCCAGTCGATATCAGGATTGACCCAATTCGTCTCTTCCCACCGCCAGAATTCGCGTGCTCTCTCCTCCGACATCTATATGTCCTCCGGTGAAGTTTATTTTCGATGCGCGAGTCAGTTGCCACCATGTTGCGATGCGGCAACCGCGGCTCCGAGTGCAGCAGCAAACTCAGGGTCCTCGGGTATAAACACTTCATCGACCCCAAGCTCTCGCTCGATAGCCGTCACGAATCCGGGGTTGCGGGCTACGCCGCCGATCATCACGATGTCGGGATTGACCCCGATCCGGCGGATCATCGATGCAATTCTGCTCGCCATCGCATCGTGGATGGCCTTGCTGATATCCTTCTTTTCTGTCTTCGCATGGATGAGACCGACTACTTCCGATTCGGCGAAGATTGTACATTGTGAATTCATGGGAATAGCTCTATCCGAGCTCAGTGCCAACGGCCCCAATTCCTCGAGAGAGGTTTCCAGTGCCCGCGCCATGGCCTCGAGGAATGCCCCGGCTCCAGCCGCACATTTCTCGTTGATGGCGAAGTCAATGACATTGCCCTTTTCATCGCACTTCGCGGTCCGAGTTTCCTCCGCGCCCACGTCAGCCACAGTCCTGGCCTTGGGGAAGCAGAACACCGCCGCCGTTGCCATTGCCTTGATATCGTTGACCCTAACGTCCGCCTCGGTGATGGCCTTTGCCCCGGAGCCCGTGCCTCCAATGTGGGCCAATTGGTCGTGGGTGATACCCGCCTCCTTCAGAGCCGAATCAAGGGAGGCCTTCACGGCCTCGCTCTGCTCGAAGCCCGTCAGGACTTTGCCTTTTCCGATTATTTTTCCGTCCTTCAGGATAACTGTCTTCGTATTCTTGGCACCACAGTCAATTCCTGCAGTGATCATCGCCTACTCCTCCTTCTCCGGGTGAGGGAGCCGGCAGGAAGGCAGCGCCCTCCTACGAGCGGGATTTACTTGTTCAGGCCAAGGCTTTCCACGAAGATATGGAGAATGATGCCGTCTGCGTTCCAGTTCCGTCCGGCCACCAGGTGCAGAAGAACGCCACCATACTCCTGCCGGTTCCCTGCTTCCGGTCCCTCTGGTGTTCATGGCGATTCTCATACGATTCTTCAATTTTCGCAATCGTGCCAAGCTCGATCTTCCATTTGGAGCTTTGCGATGGATTGGGGAACCGGCCCGGAGCCGATCGACTGTCAGGGCAAGCACGGCATCAAGTCACAGATTCAGTTCCAGGCTTAGGCGCTTCGACGGAACGAACCCGCCGCGATGGAAAAAGAGCATGAGATTCTTGTCATTCCAGTCCACGAGCGTGTAAAGCGTGCTGACCCCGAGTTTCGACATCTGGAGGCAGAACTGCTCGAGCATCATATTCCCTATGCCCTTCCCCACCACCATGGGATGCACGCCCACTGTGTCGAGATTCGCCGTCTTTTCAGGAATGCCGAATTCGCCCGTGTAGAGCTGCCCCATGATGAACCCCACGACAGCCCCGTCCAATTCCGCCACGAGCGACGTGTTGATTCCGCCACCTCTCGTAGCCGCCTGGAGCTTGTCCCTGTAATAATCGGGTCTCTCTCCACCGAAGTACATTGCGTCGATTGCGGTGATCGCATCGAGATCAGCATCGTTCATCACCCTGATTTCCACTCTTGTTGCGTCGAAGTCTTTCACGCTCATGGCCTCCCTCCGTACTGTACCTGACTGATGAGACTACCGGGCAATTGTCCGGAATCCAGCGTTAGTGACCAATACTTGGCTAACAATTCAACCTGAAGATAGCTTATATGGAAAACGTGTCAAGATCTTTTCCGATACGACTCCAAGTTCCTGGCCTCAAGACCATGGACCTATCTTGGTTCACCTTTTCTTGTATCCCGCCCTGCCGGTCTTTGCCCCAGGATAGCTTGGACGCTCCGAAGGAGGAATGCTCCCCGGCGAGCGACAGGGGCCAGGCACCATGATAGCATTTTGTGATTGTTCTATACACCGCGGCCGTGAACAATGAGCTTGACAGGCATTGAATATAAGTGCTATTCTGCTTTTCCAGTTAATCCAGCTTGAGTCACGACTCCACACGGAGCCACAGCATGTCTGATATCTCATCCGCCGATCCCATTCCAGGGACTCAAAAACAGAAAAAGAACTTCTCTGCTGCACGCAAGCGCGTGCTCATCATGGACTCGGCAGAAAAACTGCTCGCCTCCCGCGGCTTCCACCAGACTACTATAGCTGATATCTCCGCTGACTGCGGTGTCCATGAGGCATCGATATTTCAGTATTTCGGCACCAAGGAAAACCTGCTGGTCTCTATTCCGGAGCGCCATTTGAGAAAGACTCTCGAGGGAATCACCGAGCACTTGCAGGGAATGAAGGGTGCCGAGCCGAAGCTTCGCAAGCTTATATGGCACCAGCTCCGGGACCTTTCCCTCAACAGGAACTACACGTCCATACTTCTAAGAGAGCTCAGGACCTTGCCGGCATTCTACGATTCTCCGGCGTACGAAATGCTGCGCAAATATAGCAGATTCGCGGCGGAAGCCCTGAAGGAAGGTATTCTCGACGGTGAGATAGACCCCCAGATGGAGCCGGTCCTCGTCCTTGAGATGATTTTCGGCGCGATTGATTCTGTCGTGCTTCGGTGGCTCTTCTTCGATGACCCGTACGATCCGGTCGCGGTATCCGACGAGCTCTGGTCTCTCGTGAAAGCCGCTATCTGGAAGAGGGACCAGGGGCACGCTGTGCAGAACGGGGACGAGCCGAGTCGGGGAGAATTGCGTCGACGCAAGATTCTTGAGGCCGCTTCCGAGATCTTTGCTGAAAAGGGGTACGGTCGAGCGACTATCTCGGAGATCGCTGGAAAGGCCGGCATTGCTGAGGCTTCGTTGTATCAGTACTTCAAGAGTAAGGAAGACTTGCTGCTTTCCGTGCCGGGGAATTGGTTCGACCAGCTAGCCGAAGAGCTGGAACGGGTCTTTGCCGGCGAGCTCAATCCAGCCGAACGCCTCTCATACCTGTTGAGGAGATGGGCCTTGGATTTCCAGACCAAGGAGTGGGAGACTCGAGTTCTGATTTTGGAGCTCTACCGCAACCCCGCTTTTTACAACAGCCAGGCGTACAAGCACACTCATCGCTTCTGGGGGTTGATCCGGAAGACCGTCGAAGAGGGACGCGGGTCAGGGTTCTTTAGGACCGACTTTCGCACTGAATATTTCCTCCATTTGATTCAAGGGACATTCGATCACGTGGCCCTAGCCAGAATGATGCTCCCCAAGAGAGAAGCCACCCCGACCGGCACGGAACAGATGATCAGGCTGCTTCTTCGAGCGATCGAAGCCTGAAGTCCCCCCACCCCGTCGTTCCGCTAACCCTCCGGTTATTGCCGCGATTGCACGCGACGAACCCTCTTGAAACCGGCAGAGTATGTTATTATAGTGAATTTTATGGAGGACGACCGAT
>CAYZET010000194.1:6273-9742 GCA_964477215.1 uncultured Syntrophaceae bacterium
AAATCAGTGAGCAGTTCAGGGCCTTCGAGGAGTTCTGCTCCGAGAATATGGGCAATGAATTGGCTTATCTCGAAGTTGTCGAAAAGAACCCCCTCGAAATGGACCCAGTGACTCTCGCATTCAGCCTGAGGCATTTGATGCGTCTTTCCAGGCAATTGATGGACCTTGTGTTGGAATCGCTGGGGAACGATTCCGAGCTCACGCTGGAAGAAATCCTCGCTTCCCGGGGGATAGAGCTTGGCAAGGCGCATGCGGGGCAAGTCCGGAAGATAATTTTTTCCTTCCGCGATTCCGAAGACGGGGAGGCCAAGCGTAGCATGGTCACGGCCCTTCAGCTCATGACCATAAGTAGGGAACGCCGCAGAGTGGTCTTGAACCTCGGCGAATCCTACAATCCTCCCGAGGAAGGATGGACTGCAGAGGATTTCGGTGACGACGACTCCATGTTTGAGGCCGTACGGGCCATAGAAGATCCACACTGGACAGACATTGAGGGCTGAAATAGATGCAGCAAGACGCACTACTGGTACCCATCACCGATAATGCCAAGCAGGTATTGGACCTCGTCAAAACCGATCCGCGGAGAGCCTCCGAGATCATGGCATCGCTTTCGAGCGAAGAACAGATCTCGCTGGTTACGCGACAGGCCATGCGTGATCCCAAGGGAGCCCAGGAGCTCCTCTTCCTTTTGGACGATGAGAAGAGCAAAACTGTTGTAGAGGGACTTGGGGATCGGACAGTCTTTCAGATTATGAAATCCCAGAGCTCCACCCATATCGGGGTCCTTTCAATCGTCCAGCCCGAACGGGTGCAGGCGATACTGGATCTCGACCCCGAGCTTTTTTCCGCTCGAGGGGTGACCGATCCTCAGGCCGCGTATCACTGGATGGTCAGCTTCCTCGAAGAGGACGATGAAACCTTTGCCAAGCTTCTGAAGAGACTGGATATCGGAATGGTGGCATCCGCGTTTCAAGACAAGATACTGAAACCATGGACGCAACAGTCGGACCAGCCGGCTGAGGAGGTGGAGACGATTTTCCCTGCCGACTTTCTGGTCAAGCTTGACAGGGGAGAGCTTAAACCAGACGATCTCGAAGTCTCGGATGAAGAGACCCTCGACATACTCACCAAGATCCATATCGTGGACGAGGCGTACTTCAACGAGCTGGTATCACTGATGCTGAGGGATGAAGATCTCAAGGCTCGAACTGCCGAACAGGCTTTTGACAGGATTCACGAGCAGGTCGGTGACATGAGCGCTGTCACCGAGGAAGCGGAAGACATGTTCGTTCCGCTTGAGGAATGAACCATTTCGTGATCCGTGCTGCGCTCGCCACCGGCCCGCGGGGATGGCGCAGCGCTGCACGAATATATGTAACCGCAGGTCAGGAGATCAGTTCTTCGGACCGGATACCGGTCCCGCAGGAGCGGTGGCGGGAGCAGCGGGACTGGGATCCGATACCTGGACTTTCATTTTTGCTCTCAGCTTATCAGCGACCTGCTCGTAATAATCCTGCCGCTTCTGAAATCTGAGCTGTTCCATAATGTAGTCTTTGACCTGGTCGAAATCCGTTTCCTGGGGCGGTCGCTTGCCTTCCAGCAGCAGCACATGGTACCCCCATGTGCTCTTCACCGGGCCTGTGATCTCGCCTTCCTTCATAGAGAATGCAACTTCTTCAATTTCCGGCAGAAGAGCTCCCTTGGGCAACCAATCCAGGTCTCCGCCTCGACTCTTGCTGGGACACGTGGAGACCCTTTGGGCTAGATCGGGAAACTTCTCTCCCTTCTTGAGGCTCTCCAGCACTTTTTTCGCTTCAGCTTCCGCCTTCACGAGGATGTGACGAAGGTGGATTGTCTCGGGCGTGCTGTACTGGTCTCGATTCTTCTCAAAATACTTCTTGGCTTCCTCTTCCGTGGGCTCGGGTAAGTTCGCGGTGATCTTGTCGAGGTAAAGTCGGGCGAGCAGATCCTCTTGCGTGAATTCTATGAGCTTCTGGACGTCGGGAGCCTTGTTGAGGCCCTGGTTTTTCGCCTCATCAGCCAGGACGTACACGTTGACGATATAGTCCAGCGTCTTTTTCCTCCCCTCGGGAGTGAGGTATAGGTGTCGAACCCTCTCTGGAACAGCACTGGCTAACTGTTCGAGGTCCGTTTCGGTGACGGTCCGGTTGCCCACTCTTGCCAGGACCTTGTTATCCGCAGCGATGCCTGCCTGTGGCAGCACCATGAGGATGGCTCCTGCCAGAATCAGAATCCGGGAGAAGCGGTCGGGAAAGGACGGATGGATCTTCACTTTAATCTCCTTTGCGAAATGTTTTGAATAACATATAAATATTACTTCCGAATATTCGCTTGAGCCTGGCCGGTTATAGCACAGTCACCGGACCAAGTCAAACGCCATGGACAGGGGGAGAACGTTGGGTGACGAGGGATGGGAATCGCCCATACCCCGGAGTTTGCGCACTCAGCGCATCCGAGGAGTTGGAGAGAAGGCCCGTTCTCTCGTTTCTCGAGGGGGTGGCGATGAGAGCGGGCGGGCATGGTGTCTTCTGGCGAGAAGCCGCCGCCTCTTGATTTTCTCTTGACAGAAAAGGCGGCGGACGCTAAATTTAAAGATCTCAGTGGATCACGGCCCGAGTCGGATCTGCGGGGGCGGGTAGCTCAGCGGGAGAGCACCGGCCTTACAAGCCGGGGGTCACAGGTTCAAATCCTGTTCCGCCTACCAGTGGGAAAGCCCGCACACGCCGCGGGGGCGTAGTTCAGTTGGTTAGAACGCCGGCCTGTCACGCCGGAGGTCGCGAGTTCGAGTCTCGTCGCTCCCGCCACTTAACCGCCTGATATCACAGGGAAGCCTAAACAAAAGGTCTTCCTTGTTTTTGTTTAGCGGGATAGTCTCCAGGGCGCCCGAAGTGCTCCCACGGAAAATGAACGTTTTTTTTGGGGTGACCGCGTGATCTTGAAATAGCGGGGTGGCTATGCCTCCCGGCAGTCCTTTCACGTCTGTCATACGAGACACCCATGAATATCTCATGCAACGAACAACGTGTGTTGCACGTTCCTGCCCTCGGTGGCCGCATCCTGCACGAGCGCGGCAAAGGCAACAAAATCACTGCCATCACCTGCGTCACTTGAGAAGGGATGATACTCGCGGACTGCGATCTCGCGGTATTCAACCGACTGCGGCGCAAACGGCTGATCGAATCCCGCTCGGGCAGCCCGTATGGCATATCCACATTCGGACGCGCGACGGTTCGCCCGCAATTTGACAACCAAGGTAGCTTGACATGCTGATACGCGATGAAAACCCTGGCGGCATCCCGGCAATCGGCAAACTCGTCACCGAAGCCTTTCGCAGTGCGCCCCATTCCAGCGGAACCGAGGCGCAATGCCATGCATATAAAGGAGTTTCTGCATTGGACATTCCACGGATATTCAACATTACCGAAAGTGCTCATCGCATCCATAATCC
>CAYZET010000195.1:0-9656 GCA_964477215.1 uncultured Syntrophaceae bacterium
CAGCAGCGTGAGCAGCGTGGCATGTCGCATGGAGCAAAGAATCGGAAAGGATAGGGGCTTAAGGATGAAGGTGGAAGCGATCGAGCGGCGCATCCTATGAGTCAAGAGCAGACTTGACCCCTTTTCTTTTTTTTCTTCTTTTCTTTTTTTCTGCGTTCTCTGGACCTCGCTCAATGAGCTGAGCAAGCTCCCGGAATTGGTCAGGAGTCAACTTCGGTCTCCTTCCAGGATACGGCCCCTTGACCAATCCCTTGAGACCACGCTGGCGAAACTTGAGAATCCAGTCCTGCAGGGTCCTGCGCCCTACTCCCACAATTTGAGCCGCCCTGCGTTCTCCCATTCCCTCGGACACAAGCAGTAGCCCTTGAATCCGAGAAACCATGTCCAAATCCTTGCTATCTCGTGCCCGCTGAAACTCGATGATTAGTTGCTCACGCTGTGCTTCGGCAAGTCTAAGACCCGGTCGCGGCATGACAACGCCTCCCCAGGGAAATTAGTGGGGTCTCCCATAGCATAAAAATGACTCTTTGTCGCGTACTTCTATGCCGGTTACTATATAATGGTTGAGCTTACCCCCAGACGAGAAATAGGTGTGCCGTGCTCGGAAGTCAGGGGAACGAAGAAATCAAGAAGCAAGGCTTGACCCCCGACTATTACGTATGTCAAGCCTGGCCCCATTTTCGTATGGATGCTTGACTGATTTGCATTTCTCTGTGCCTTCTATGTCTCTGTGGTGAGTCCCCCAAACATCCCGGATCAGTCGTGACAGCAGTCACTCCATTCGAGCGCTCGTCCTGCTCCAATCCTGTTTTATCATTGCAAGCAGCTTGTGTGAGCGATCGGACAGAAGCTTGATCTCCTCGAAGTCCGGCGCGCAATGCAGCTTTTGCATCAAAAGACCGTCCTGGTCAAACCAACGGGGGAAAACCCCGCCGAAAAAGTAGCCCCTGTCCCTCAGCATGCCCACGGCCGCCGCGATCCACGGCTCTCCGAGATTCAGGAAGATTTGATTCACGACAACGCCCTTTCCCAGAGCCTCCGCTTCAAGCTCATTCAGGCGTCTCTCAAGATCTGCTGCGCTCTTATGCACTGAGATTCGCGCCACACGGGCAAAGTCAAAGATTTCCATCTTGATTTCCGACAGGATTTCGCCCGGCAAGTTCCCTCCGGCAATACAGAGCTCGCGCTGGTCGTTCAGGTGCGAATAGATGAATCTCAGCTCCTGCTCGTAATCCTTTGGCAGACATATCTTGTGCGGTCTAGGTATGTAGGTGCGGAACCCCACAAGCGTAGCCACGCGGCCCGTTGCGCTTTTCTCCGCGTCATAAGCCTCAGCGGGCATGAGGGCGATCTCCAAGGCTGTTGGAGAGTATCCAAAAAATATCTTGGCCTTGTGCATGTAGGGATGATTGCAGACAGATTCACCGAACACTCCCTCTATATTTTTCTGCTTGGGCACCCATTCCTGCAAACCAAAGCTGAGCAGACGCTTGTTGAGTCCTTGGTTTCTGTACTGCTTCAGAACCAGGACGGCCCCAAGCTCATAAAGGAGTTTGCACGGCGACGATCGGTACAGGTGCATTACTCCGGCCACGACTCCTTCTCTGTTGCGTGCCACCATGGAATACTGGTCGCCGTCCGCGTTTGCTTGAGTGAGCGCTTGCGGGTCGTAATAAATCTTGATCGGGTACCCGTCTCCGTACACGGCTCGAAAGAGGGCGGCTATGGATTCTGCGTCTTCCGGGCGGAAGTAATCTATGTCGATGTGCTGATCCCTGACGCTCTCATTAGACCCTGCTTGCTCCATACTGATCTTCCTCCTCTATGGTGCGGCGAGCGAATGCCGCTTTCTAACAGATGATGTGTTGCACACCCACCAAAAGCATGGGTTGTGTCCAAACGTGAAATGGCGGTGCGCCTGCCGAAAAATATAACGGCACCGGAAGCCCGTTATGGCCCGCGCACTAATGTGCGGTGCCTCACGGCATGACAATAAGCTAGAGGAGTGGCTCATGGGAAGCTTTATCATGATGCTCATTAGATGTAAAGTCCCTTGAAGCCAGCCTATACTGCTGCCGATATCGCAGGGACAGAACTTCTTATAGACGGCCTCGAAGTGCTTGCACGGCCGTGCGGGCAGATTGAGAATGCCGGTCCACTCCGTTCGCATTTAGTACGCGCCCGTGCGCGTTGCCACCTAAAGAAAATAGAAATGCGACGCCACAACGCGCTGTGCAACATCCTCGGTAACGAGCTTGGTAGCGTCTGGGCGAGGCGGAACGGTAACGTAAACCAGCTCCTTGGTGTTCTCGACTACTTTTACTTGGATGTCTTCAGGGACGTCGATTCCATTTTCCTTCAGGACGGCCCTCGGATCGGAAAGAAGCCGCCGCTTGAACCCCTCGTCAGACCATGCCTTTGCCACGATCTTCCCGCATGCCTTTTGAAACTGCTCCCTGTCCGTTTTCTTGCCCTCTCTCACGGTGCCTTACCCGTGATCGTTGCTCGTCTAGGCGCGCATACAAATGATGCACTGCTGGACGAGCCAGCACTGGCACAGTGCATTTGTTCGACGCCTACGGACATGATACGCCGCGTTCGGCCGAGTACCGTCTCTCTGCGGTCCGCTCGATCAAAAGCAATTTTCGGGGCAGACGAGTCCCGCGCTGCAACTAAGATTTAACGTGCCGATATCTTGCCCGTTTCCACTTGCTTAACAAAGGTAAAAGAGCGGGCGGGGGAGAGGCGACGCGTGTTTCGTAATGGTTAAACAATACCGAGGAGCGATCACCCGCGATAACATGCTGACGTCTCAGCCACTTTCCCGTTATGGCTTTGCAATGACGTGGTGATCGGGGGGAAGAATTAGAGGATGGGGCACATGTGAACTGAGACCCGATTTTCGATCCCACCTCTGCCGTGTGGTGCTCTATCGAGTCCCTCGAGACCCCACGCCTCCATTATATCCAAACTTAGACCCTAGATTCTGGTCCCGATTCATTCTTGACACACAACGGCCCAATCCTGTATATTTCCGTCCACACAAAGTGGGCTCCTATCACCATCGCCGCGGTTTATGCACTCCATCGAGAAGGTGCGGCCGTGCAAAGGATGCGGCACTCTCCATTGGCACGGGAGCAAATCATACCGAACGGGTCAGGAAAATCATGGAGACGGTGCGAGCGGACTGGGCTGAAGTCCAAGGAGCTTTAGTGGAGTGTATTGAGAACTACGCCAGTCAGCAAAGCCAAGAAACGATCTGTGCCCCGGTGGCGGACTCAAGCGCCCGGCTATTTGGAGAGCCATAATCAGGAATGATTGGTCATCTCTCCAGGCAGCAAGAGCCTTGTATTGGCAATCGCCTGATCGAAGGCACATCGGAGCTTCAGTGCGTGTAGGGCCGCGGCTGTCAAAGCGCGGCACCATAGAAAGGCCGGATTCCGATGCGCCCCCCGGCTTCCTCTCCCTCCCTCTTTACGTTTGAATTCACGGCCGTGTGCTTCGTCTCGTTCTTTGCCTTCTGCAACATGTCGGTATTCTACGGCTTCTTCGACTACCTGGGCCGTATAGGCATTCCTCTGGAATGGAGAGGTTTTCTTCTGGGGCTCGAGCCCATGTCAGCCTTTGCGCTGCGGCTGGCAGTGATTCCGCTACTGCACGTCGGCAACGCGGTCAACGTGATGATTCTCTCGCTGTTCATGATGGCTGCAGCGTTGTGCTCCTATACCTGGGCCGTAACTATTCCTGCCCTTATTGTGCTTCGGGTCTTTCATGGAGCAGCGTTCGTCCTCCTCGTTTCAGCGAGCATTGCCCTCGTCGTTCATCTCATGCCCAGGGAAAGAAGCGCCCAGGGGTTCGGCATCGTTGGTATTAGCACGCTGGCTCCCTATGCGATCGTCCCTCTCGTCACGGAGACCTTGCTGCGCTACACTGCGAATGAAGCGCGCGTGTACGCCGCGCTCACTGTCCTGACGATCCCAGCACTGGCTTTGCTCCTTGTCCTCAGGAAGCGACTCCGAAAGATGTTCGCGAGCGTGAGTGCGACATTGATGAAACGCCCTGCCATGAGCGAGGTGCGCCAGGACCTGCAAGATACCGGCGTGATCCTGGTGTTGGGGGTCAACCTGATTCTATACCTCTGCTACTCGGCTGTCTTTTATTTCGTGAAGAGCTACTCTGCGACCGTCAAAGCCGGCGATCCGGGCACGTTCTTTACCATTGCGACCGTGGCGATGATTGCGGTCCGTGCCCTGGGCGGGAGCTTCTTCGATAAGGGCGACAAGGTGAAAAGGATCGCGCTCTTGACGCTCCTGCTGATCCCATTCTTTGTCCTGTTGGGCCACGAGCGCTCTCCGTACGCATTTTACGCTCTCGCTGGATATTACGGCCTTTGCATCGGCGCCATTCTGCCCCAGTTGAACGCTGTCATGGTGCTGATTTCGCGACCGCACCTCCGTGGACTGAACATCAATCTGTCCCTGTTCGCTATGGACGCCGCGTTCTTCCTTACCCCATATTTCGGTGGTGCGCTTATTGCCGCGGGTGGCTCGTTCTCCACTCTCTTCACTGTTTATGGGTGTCTTCTGGGACTGGGGCTGGCCATGATCCTCGCATTATGGCGGCGAAAGAGCCGGTATGCAATGGATGCGCCCGCCGAGCTTCAACGTTAGTACAGATAGGATGAGGAGTCGCATCTGAAAGGGGAAATGATCTAGCCTCGGTGCTCGAGCCACTGCTTAAGGAGGCAAGTGTACAATGATAGTAATGGTCTGGTGTCTCTTGATAGTCCTCTGCGCAGGCTTGGTGCTGGAGCTATTGAGCAGGATCTACTATAGGCTCTATTATCAATTGCCATTCAAACCCAAGATCGTGGGCGAGTACCCCTTCAAGGAATTCACGATCTCAGAGAGTCCACCGATATGCTTCTCGTTCAAGAAAGGATTTGATTCCCACAATGTGAATATCAACCGTTTTGGACTACTCGGCCCGGAGCCGCAAGCGGATGGCTCAAGAAAGCGTATTCTGGTGATCGGAGAATCGAACATCTTCGGGGCCAAGCTTCTGCACGAGAAGGATCTCTGGTCAATCCAACTTGAGAATATGCTTACCAGTAATGGGCATGCCGACCATCAGCTTGGCCGCGAAGTTCCGCGATCATCCTCGTCGATTCCTGCTCTACCTCGATGTGGGACATGCGAATGGGGAGGGAATGACCGTCTATGCCGAGAGCTTGTACGAGGAGATCGACAAACTGAACTGGTGGAGCCGATAAGCAGCGAGGCGATATAATGTCCCGGACATCCTCCGAGCACCTATTCACTAGGATTTCAAAAGTATGGCCGCGGATTCCGGTCATCGAATACGGTTCCAAATTAGTAGAGGGTGTGTTATGATTCGTCGACAAAAAGATCATGCATTCCGGGATGCAATTCCAGAGCGGAGTTTCGGAAACAAACCATACCTATCGAGAGAGCGGCAAAGAGCTTGTCAGGTGGGTCTAGCGGACATGGTGATCAGCTCTTGGCTGGCCGGTTGTTGTGGCCCGTTGGGGCACAAGCTCGTCGCTGGAGCGATTCGACAAGAAACGTCCATTCAAACAGTTTGTTGGCAAAATGTTTTGGTACCTCTTGTTAACAAATGACATGCGAATGCGGAGGAGACGGTGAATATCAGCATAGATAAGCGGGGAAATCTGGCGGTGATCGGCGTTTCAGGAAGAGTAGACACAACGTCGGCCCCCCAATTGGAGGAGCGTCTGCTCGAGCGGATCTCCCTAGGCGATACGCGGGTTATCGTGGATTTTGCCCGCGTAGAGTACATTAGCAGCGCAGGACTGAGGTCATTGACGATTGCCGCCAAGAAAGCATCCGCCAGCGGGGGTAAGCTCTGCTGTTCATCCCTTAATGGTGTGGTCAAGAAGGTCTTTGAAATTTCGGGGTTCGCAACTCTTTTGCCCGTTTACGACAGTGTGGAAGCAGCAGTGGAGAAGTCTTAGTGCCTCTTTGCCCAGACTTCATTCGCTATCACTTGCTTTGAACCGTATGTCGCCACGTGATGAGCCCGGAACATTCACGTGGTCTGAGAGGAAGGCTAATGCGAGCTCCACTTACCCGCAGCCTTGGCGCAAAGATGACTCTCCTGGTCATCGTGGGCACCGGCTTGGTCTTGGCCCTTGTGGTCATCCTCAACTATACAGTTTCACGTCAGATAGTAACGAACGATGCTGAGCGAGCGGCACAAGAGCTGGCGAGGACTGTGGCCCGGGAATTAGAGATCGAGCTAAAGTCCATTTCGGAAATAACCGAAACCATGGCTCTGTTTCTGACTACTACCCCAATTGATGAAGACACGCTGATGCTCCTGCTTCGCGGCCTAGTCGAGTTCCAGGGACATGTTTACGGTTCGGCTGTGGCCTTCGAGCCTCACACGTTCCGGCCCGACCTGAAGGCTTTTGCGCCCTACTTCCATAAGAGCCCCGGCGGAGCTAGGCTGGTTCAGTTGGGAACGGACTCCTACGACTATTTTCACAAAGCGTGGTACGAGGAGCCCAAGAAGCTGGGGAAGCCTGTCTGGAGCAAACCATATCTCGACGAGCGCGGCGGCAATCTCATCTTGACCACCCATTCACATCCCATCTTCGATTTCAACTTGGATGGCTCGCAAGGCGCATTCAAGGGAGTGGCTACCGCGGACGTCCCGGTCTCCTGGCTGACCAAGAGAATCTCATCGGCACGCATGGGTGCAAGCGGGTACTGCTTCCTCATTGCTCGAGACGGAACATTCCTTGGCTCTTATGACCCCGATATGATACTGCGGCAGACCATCTTCAGCGTTGCTCAAAAGCTCCAAGCTCCGCAATTGGAGGAGCTTGGCCGGCGCATGTTACGAGAGCCCTCTGGCTTTGTGCACGTTGGCACGGCGTTGAAAGGGGAAGATTCTTACGTTGCTTTCGTCCGCTTGCCCGCAACAGGATGGTCGCTGGGACTGGTTATCCCGACGAGCGAGCTCTTCGCAGAGGTGGCTCAGCTCCACACCCTGAGTACTACCCTGGCGGCCTCAGGTATCTGCCTGCTCCTCCTGGTGAGTCTCGTGGTTACACGGACGGTCACCAAGCCGTTGCGACAAATGGCCAGCGCAACCGAGCGAGTGGCTCACGGAGACCTGGACATCGATCTTTCCGCCATCAAGAGCAAAGATGAAATCGGTGTCCTATCCAGCGCGTTTACTCAAATGACCGTAGACCTTAAGAAGCACATCGAAGAGCTTCAGACTACTACAGCAGCAAAGGAACGAATGGAAGGAGAGCTCTCGGTAGCAGCGGGAATCCAACGAAGCATGCTCCCTTCTACGTTTCCCCCTCATCGGGACAATGGTGAGATCGATGTCGCTGCCGTCATGGAGCCTGCCAAAGAGGTGGGAGGCGATTTTTACGATTTCTTTTTCACGGATCCGCGGCATCTCTACTTTACTGTGGGAGACGTTTCCGGGAAAGGAGTCCCCGCATCGCTTTTTATGGCCGTCACTCGCTTTCTCATCAGGAGCCTTGCCAGGGAAGGACTGGAACCAGGAGATCTCTTAACACGCTTGAACCGGGAGCTCGTGCAGGACAACGATTCCTGCATGTTCGTAACTGTATTTTGCGGGCTGCTCGATGTAAAAACCGGTGAATTGCGGTATTCCAACGGAGGCCACGATCCGGGACTCTTGCTGAATTCCAGCGGAAATGCAGTCGAGCTTGGACCGCCGAATGGCCCAGTGCTTGGGCTCGTGGATGACATGTCTTATGGGGTGAATGAGAAGGTTATCCAAGAAGGAGAGACAGTCTTCCTGTTCACGGACGGCGTGACCGAAGCTGAGAACAGCCGTGGCGATCAGTTCTCGCGTGAGCGCATCCTGGATATTTGCAAGGGCTTTCAAGGAATATCCGTGCGGGAGATCACTGATTGCTTCTTGGAAGAAGTGAAGTCTTTCGCCGACGGAGCTCCTCAGGCAGATGACATAACTATGTTGGCAGTACAATTCAAGGGCCGGGCGATCGTCAAGTAGTGCAAGTTCTTGCGGGATCATGGTCCGTAACGACCTGCTATTCCTTATTTTGAGATCGCAGAACCTCGATGGCGCAGATTCCCATAGTGCAGCCTGCTTTGTCATCATGAGCATTACCGTGAAGGCCTTCTGTCTCGCGCCTTCTGACAGGGGGCGGGTGACAGGGAAATCCTCATCACCCGGACTTGTCTTGAGAAAGGAAGTCATTACTTAAGCGGATTTTTCTCAAGCAGGCCGCTCATCCGGTCGGCTCCTACGGATCAGTTCGTAAACTCGTTCCGCAGTCATCGGCAATTCGTTGATCTTTACATCCAGTGCATCGGCCACGGCGTTGGCAATGGCGGACGCTGGACAAACGAGGCCGCATTCTCCCACGCCCTTGGCGCCATAAGGACCTGAAGGATCGTTGCTTTCCACAATCATGGCATCTATTTCAGGAATATCCTCGGCAGTGGGCAGCATATAGGCGGAGAAGCCGGTGTGGGCCTGGTGTCCGTCTGGCTTATACAGGATCTCTTCGTTCAAAGCGAAGCCGATACCCTGAACTACGCCCCCTTGAATCTGTCCTTGAACAATCTGAGGGTTGTAGCCGTACCGACATCGTGGGCTGCAGTCATCTTGACCACCTGAATGGTCCCCAACTCCATATCCCCTTCCACTTCTGCCGCACTGCAGTGCCAGGGAGGGGCGTTGAAGGGGACTGTTCTGCCGATCCCGAGAAACTGCTTATTGCGTATGTGGGCATAATAACTCAAGCCTTCCAAGGATATGCCGAGCTGGGGACCTTTGTTGTGAACGGGCCTGACGATTTCATGATCCACGGGGGGCGGAACGGGTGCGGCTTGCGCCTCCTCGGTGGCGCCGGGCAAGGTAGTGGGATCCACTACGGTCACATCCTCGCCCGAGGCGTCCGCCTTCTTGATGACGGAGTCCTCAATGACCAACTCTTCTGGAGACACTTTGAACAGGCCAGCGGCATATTCCAAAATGTTCTTCTTGGCTTCTTCGGCGGCAGCCTTGACAGTAATTCCTTGGGCATAAGCCCCGCGGCTCGCGTGGTTGCCGATGGTGAAGGGAGTGGAGGCCGTATCCGCAAAAGTGAAGGTTAGGTCTTCCAATCTTATGCCCAATGTCTCAGCGCATATCTGCGGCAGGCTTCTGCTGGTGCCGGTTCCCATATCACAACAGCCGACCGACAGGTTTACAGAACCATCTTGCGGGACGGCCACATGAGCATTGTCATAGTCGACACAGAAAGGCCGAGCGTTGGAAACATGGGTACCCACTGCCATACCGAGTCCACGCTTGATCGTACCGGAATTATTCTGAAATTTGCCTCGGTGCTGCCAGCCGATGCTATTTGCGCAACGCTTGATACATTCAGCCAGCTCGGAACTGCTGCATGGGTAAAGCAGGAACCAGGGATCGCCTGCTTTCATGATATTTTCACCCTCCCGGTAAAATGGAGGTATGTGGACGGGATGGCCATCGGGGAGCCTCTCATCTCAATCCAGCGCTATTCACTGTAATCCCGAATTAGTCGGGAACCGATGATGAAGAAAAATAGGATACCATGCGCCCCTGATCATTCGATACGCTCCCCCGTCAAT
>CAYZET010000196.1:0-9592 GCA_964477215.1 uncultured Syntrophaceae bacterium
ATGTATTGGATCAGGATTGGACACTCCTCTTCACATGCTCCGCACGTGGTGCACGCCCAGATCTCGTCTTCTGTTATCACGTCGCCGGTGAACTGCACATCACCGTCATTCGGGGGAGACCAAAGCACAGGGTGGTGTGTATACGCGTAGTCTCTGGCCTTGATGCTGATCATCCGGGGAGAGAGTGCACGTCCGACAGTGGCGGCCGGACAGTTGTCAGAACAGCGGCCACAATCCGCGCAGGAATAGAAATCCAGGACATGTTTCCACGTGAACTGCTCGAATCTCCCGACACCGCATTCTTCGAGCTCCATCCAATCCTTTACTCCGCACCGCACCGGTTTGATCGTACCCCTGTCGAGATTGGCAAAGAAGACGTTGGGAATAGCAGTGATGACGTGGAAGTGTTTGGAGACTGGCAGGTAGTTCAGCAAACCGAAAAACACGAGAATATGAGCCCAATATCCACCGACATGCAGGTACGGTAGGGATGGAGAGCCGCTTTCAGGCATGAAGGCAGACGCGAGCGTAGCTGCGGGTAGCAAGCCCGCGTGCACCTGCTCACCATTGAGCTTTACCGCGCAGCCGTCGAATATCATATCCGTGACCATGAGAGCAGAGACGAGCCCCAGGATGATATAGGCCTCGCTGCCGTGCCCCCCGCCCCCGGGATGGTCGTACCGGGCGGGCTTGAATACAGCCCGTCTCACGATGCACACAACACACACGATGAGCACCATGAGGACGACGTAGTCTTTGAGCACGTCGTAACCAAAACCTACGGCTCCGGTAAGGAGAGGAAGATGAAACTCCGGGGAGAAGCCTCGGCCTATAAGCGTCAGAGATCTCAAAGAAAGGATCATGAATCCGGCGAAGAGCAGAATGTGAAGGACGCCGGCACCCAGGTACCGAGGTTGACGCCACTGACCGAACCCGTACTTGACGGCCAAGAGAGCGCGCTTCCCGAGCTCGTAGAACCTCGGGTCCGGAAGAGCTTTCCTGAGTAGATCGATTCTCCGATACATGACGTAGGCAAAAAAACAGACCGCTGTGACGAGGATGATGAAGGAAAGCACGGGTGCAGGTATGCCGGCTATGGGAACGCTGGCCGGCTCAAACATTGTCATGGACATAACCCTTTCTGGCTCGTACTTTGCTGGACCACCTTCTTGACTGGATGTGGTCCTCGTTGGAAGCGCTCACACGGCATAGGCCGCGCACAGGAGTCGATGCATGTGGGCTGTCAGGGCAGGAGGGACGAGCAAGGCCCCAATCTGCCCGTACGTTCTTTGGTGGGTTCTCGGCTCGCCGTCCCGTTCTCACGTGCTGCACTTCAAGTCCCATCTTGAGCTTCATAAATCGGGTGAAATCTCCGCTCGCCCGGATTTGGAGGCATGAACCAATGGAAGTTGTGCCACTCGCGTCAGCACAGACGCTCGACCTCGCGGCTGACACGTCAACTCACAAGCACGGCAAGGATCTTGGCCGGTTTGTCTCCATGGGCTCTCACCATATGAGTGCTCGTAGAATCATAGTAGACCGAATCGCCAGGCCCAAGAATTTCCCGAACATCCTCGATTCTCACCTCCATCTGTCCTTCGAGTACGTAAATGAACTCTTGGCCGTCATGAGAGGACGGTTCATCTGAGGCTGCCGGTTGGAGAGTCACGAGAAACGGCTCCATCGCTTTGTCCTTCTTGGTTGGGGCCAGCGATAGGTACTCGTACCCGTGGCTGGCTTCCTTGGCCCTGCCGAACCGAAGAAATGCCTTGCCCTGGTCTGCCCTGACGATCGTGAAGGGCTCCGCCCCTTCGGAGATTACCTCAGACATCTTGAGAGACAGCGCCTTGCTCAGCTTGATGAGCTGTCCCAGCGGGAGCATGACCTCGCCTGCTTCCATTTGAGCAAGCATTTCCGGATCGATGCCTGTTCTCTCAGCCAGCTCCTCGACAGTCAATCCCTGTTTGCTCCTAGATTCGCGCACTCTTTGTCCGTGGCTGATCAGACTTTCTTTTTCCGCCCGTTCCTTTGCCTCGGTAACGGCAGCAGAGTCGGTAAGAAAATCGTCCCCTTTGATGTCGCCGTATTCTTCTGCTGCTTCTCGAAAAGACTCGTAGGAAGTCTCTCTGGTCTTTTCTTCCATGAATTCATCCTTTCAGCGTCCTGTCGCTCTCAGAGCGGTCACATTAGATTCCTCTCAGGGGGTGCCGCTGCCTTCAACACGTTGGCTATTGTGGTCATTCTTTCGCGATCACATGGATCTTCCCGGGGCGCCGATGGTTCGAGCGATGACGATCCTCTGAACTTCAGATGTGCCTTCCCCAATATCGAGGAGCTTCTGATTCCGGTAATGGCGTTCCACGGCATAATCCTTCATGAGGCCGTATCCCCCATGCAGTTGCACCGCATGGTTCGCAGCTCGATAGTAAGTCTCGGAACAAACAAGCTTCGCCATTGCCGCTTCCTTTGACGTTAGCCTATTATTGTCCATCAACCAGCAAGCCTTGTAAAGGAGGAGCCGTGCCATCTCTAGCTCTGTGGCCATGTCCGCCAATTTGAATGCGTTGGCCTGGAAAGAGCCGATGGGTCTGCCGAACTGATACCTCTTCTTCGAATACGCTAGAGCAAGGTCGAAAGCTCCCTGGGCACCTCCAAGTCCCATGGCTCCTATGGAAAGACGCCCGCCGTCGAGGGTCTTAAGCATCTGATGAAAACCTTCGCCTCTCCGACCCAGAAGGTTCTCTTTGGGAACGCGGCAATCCTGAAACGTGAGGTGACCTGTGTTCGACGCCCTCCAGCACATTTTTCCATGCATGGTCTCGGTGATAAATCCCCGAGTGCCATTTTCGACGAGGATGCAGCTTATCTCCGGCTTGCCCGAATCCAGGGTACCGGTGACGCATTGAACGGTGCAGACTGCGCTGATGTCAGTGGTGGAGTTAGTGATGAATGTCTTGCTCCCGTTTATGACCCACTCGTTTCCATCGAGGACCGCGGAAGTGCGAGAAGCTCCCGCATCTGAACCGGCATCTGGCTCGGTGAGCCCGAAAGAAGCGAGGGTTTTGCCTTTGCAGAGATCCGGCAGCCACTTTTTCTTCTGCTCTTCCGTGCCGAAATAGTAAATGGGAGCAATTCCGAGCGAATTCCCCGCTGCTATGGTCGCAGCCTGAGACCCATCAATGCGTGCTATCTCTTCGACGGTAATGATGTAGTTGAGGTATCCCACATCGCTTCCCCCGTATTCTTCGGGCACAAAAGGTCCGAAGAAATCCAGCTCGCCCATCTTGCGCACAAGATCGTAAGAGAATTCCTCCTTATCATCCAGGTCCTGGGCAATGGGAGCGATCTCCTTTTCAGCAAATTCCCGCACCACCTTCCTGGTCAGCTCCGCGTCTTTGGGTAAATCAAAGTTCAACGACATGCTCAGACCCCCTTAAGAATGAATGAACGAGAACCATATGAGATTGGCGTGAACGGCTGGTCAGTTCTGTCTCCCATGCCTGTAGCCATCCGACAACTCTTGTGCTTCTCTTCCCGCAAGAGCTGGCGAGCGTTCTGCGGCAAGACCGGCCCGAACGGAGATGTGCACATCAAGTCCTCGCCGCTCTCGACCGCGTATGCCGGCAACGGTAACCATTCCAAGAATCACGCCCCGGTATCCGGCCCACCGGGCATCGCCGGGAAAAGGAATGACCGGGATAGAGATCGGCACTTTATATGTCGTCTGAATGACGCCCGAGTGGAAAGCTTGGGACACTCTGCAATTTTTAGTGGATAGCAGATCGGTCAGTTCCTTGTCAAGACGATCGATTAGGTGGAGAGCGAACCGGATTACGCCAAGTACATATTTTCCTAATATACGGTTCGCGGTTGTTTCAGCCAGTCTCGACGCGTGCCAGCGCAATCGCATCAACCGCGCTGCCATGAATAGGGCGCCGCGTTTGTGAAATCGTCTAAGTGGCGTTTGGGAGGGTTTACTGCTCGGCAGGATGGTCCCTAGAGCACAGCAACGAGCGTACTCGATCGCCTCTTCGGCCGCAAGCCCAGCCCCATAGGACCAGAGGGAAAAGATAGCGGACCTGGCGCCCACTGTGGGGTTTTGAATTGAAATTCCTATAATTCTTGATGGGTGAGGCCAAAAGGGCGTACGTCCTTGAATAGGAAAACCCTATTTGCTTGGTTTCTATTGACAAAATATGGAGCGAACCTCTATAATCGTGGTAAGCATCGCTCTGCGGCTCACCAGCCTCAGGACGTCTTAGCAACCTTGAGAGGAGACGCGCGCATGAAGTCAGCCCTCGCAGCCACAGTTACCCTCATCGGCATCGTCCTCCTCATTCAGGGGTGCGGTGGCACGCCTCCCGAAAAGGTTCCTGTCCAAAGAGACGCTCCCAGCGATTTGGCCGCAGTCCTGGAGAAACAACTCAATGAAGTCAGACAGGATCTTGCCCGGCAACAGGCGCGAAATAATGATCTCGTTGATCGAATTCAGTCGCTCACGGAAAGACTCTCCGAAAAAGACCAAGAAGTGACAAAGGCTCTGGATGCTACCCGAAAATCTGTGTCCGATTCGGAAGCTCGCTCGAAAGGCTCTGGATCTCCCGACAGAATCGGATTGCTCGGAGCCAAAGCATTGGCAGAGCACAAAGCGGCTCAGCTCAGCAAACGGCTCGACACGCTGACCAAGGACCTCAAGGAGAAAGAGCGGGCTCTCGAAAGCATCAAAACGAACGCAAAGCAAAAGGAAGAGCAGGTCGCAACCCTGACACAAAGAGTTGATCAGCTCCGAGCGGAAAATGAAACGCGCACAGCGGAGCTCTCCGAAAAAATGAAAGAGCTCACACGCCAATTGAGCGAGTCCACCGCCGCGTCTCGCCAGTTCAAGCAGGAACTGAAGGAGAAGGAAGAGCTTCTTGCTGCCCTAAAGAACGCAGTGAATGACGCATCCCGACTGAAAGACTCCGCGGAAAAAGAGGTGGAACGACTGGCTGGCACCCTTGCCGATACCATGAAGAAATTGGAGGCCTCGCAAAAGAACGCTGAGCATCAGCGACAGATCGTGAGCCAGTTGAGCGGCCAACTGGAGGGAGTGAGACAAGAGTCTGCGGCACTGGCGGAGACTCTCCAAAACGCGAAGGGAGAGATAGAGCGGTTCAGGAGCGCAGCAGAGGGGTTCAGGCAGGAAAACGAGAGACTGTTCGGTGAGCTCAAGCAGGCAAAAGAGTTGGCCCAGCAAAGTCAGCAGGAAGCCGAACACTATCGGGCTCAGGGGGAAGAGTTTCGTAAAGAAGCCGTAAAGCTGCGGGTGGAATTCAAGCGGACCGCGGATGAACTGGAGGAGCTCAAGACGCGCTCTCGTGAGCTGGCAGCGAGAGTACAAGAATTGGAGGGAATGTCCACTGCTCGGGAAGAGATTGAGCCCTCTGCGGTGGACAGGGTTATGGAAAGCGGGAGGCCATCCGCTGCCAGGAAGACGGCTGCAGAACCTCCGGCAGAAGGCGAAGAGGAGCCCCAACGTCCGAGCGGTGTGACCCCAAGAGGGGAGTCCGTAGAGGCGGAGATAGAGGAGCAGCCTTACGAGGCTCCATCGTTCGACCAGTTGGAAGCAACCATGCCACCCCGTCAGACTCGATCGGAAAAGAAGCCTAGGGGAGCGAAGGAGGGAAGCAAGATGGCCAACGGTAAACCAGGAGCCGAAGACCAAGCTCCACCCGTTTCGGATCTCTATTAGCCGAATCTACCGCTCACCAGGACCCCATCTTTTCGAGGAATGTCAATGAGTTTATGTTTGCCCCTCGCAGGTGTCTCACCAGTGCAGAAAGGGCCCTCCTGAGCTCACCGAGCCCCTTATTCCCCAGTCGGAGCCGATCGACGACACGTGCTCCCGATTCAAGCCCCTTTCTGACAGCCGCGAGAGTATCGGGGGAGAAAGCAACGCTCCGCTCTCGATCAAGGCCCACACAGGAGAGATGACACACCCCTCCTGTTGCAGGTGAGAACAAAGCGTCCTGGCCCGGATCGAGTCCTGTGCCACATGCAGGACAGACGTAGAATTGCGGTCCGTAGCCAAGCAGACCGAGCAAGCGAATTTCTTCCACGAGGAGGCGAAGTTTTCCCGGATCCGAGGTCTCGAGAAGGTCATGAAAAGAAAGGAGAAAATCGAAAACTTCCGGCTCGGGTGAGGCTTCCGGCAGGAGCAGTGAAGAGAGCTCCAGAAAATATGAGCACCAGGAGACCTTCAAAAGATCTGATCGTACTCTCGTAAAGCCCTTCACGAGATTGGAGTCATCAATCCATACGAGGGTGTCCTTCTTTCGCGGCCTTATGGTAAGGTCCACGAGCGTGAGCGGCTCAAGGTGCCCTCCGAATCGTACGCGGCTCTTACGTGAATTTTTTGCCACTCCGGCAAGCCAGCCGAGATCCCTGGTCAGGAAACTTACGAGCTCATCCGCTTCTCCCCACGCCTGTTTTCTCAGGATAATCGATTGGACCACGAATTCCTCTTCACCCTGTCAACGGAACGCCTGCGTCGCTCCGTACACTCGGTGTGTCCGAACCCATTCCACTTGATGCCTGACGAAGGACGAGACCTCTGGGACAGAGGTAAGCGCCGGTGATTCCAGCGCATCCAGAGCCTTTTTCTGCATGGCGGAGTTGAGGACCAAAACCATGCCGCCGACTTGTTGGGAAACGGCTCGGTGAGCCGGAGCTCCCCGAAGGCCTAGGATGGCAAGAGAATTGATCCCCCATGGCCTGAATATAGCCTCTCCCTCTCCCTGGGCCGCAAGGATTGAAGCTTTCAGAGAGTTGTAGTCAGCCAGATCGTCAAGGCATTCCAGCGAGGTCTGGAGCAAGTCCAGCCTCCTTGAAGTCAACGACAAGAGATTCTCGGCATATTGGAGCTCTTCAGAGCCTTTGGGAAGTATTCTCAGCAATCCCTCCACTCCGTATTTTTGAAATGTCAGCCCCCACAGGTAGGAATGGAAGCCGCCGGGCTCGTCGAAGCACTGACGCCCCAGAGAAATAAGGCATCGGTACACGTGGTCGGCCGTCTTGTAGCTCCTTCGCTTCTCGAGAACCTTCCCGTACTCCGCGGCGCCAAGCGCATAATCCCGAATCACATCCCAGGGCATGGGACGTCGTTTGTCCGGAGCGTTTCCGACGAATTCTCCGCGATACAAATCGTTAAATCCCGCAGGCCTGCGCATGGCCGACTTGAGAAGCACCTGGACGCCTTGGCTGCCGGGATCCACTCCCTTGGGACTCCGTTCCTTGACGTGCAGGCTCTCTAACTCCTTGAGCTCCGCCGTTGACGGCCCTTGAGTTGTGCGACCGATCAAGGGGAGATCTTCTCCCCCCGGCAGTCCAATACTTTTGAGTACTGACGCCGAGGCCTGGAAGCGCATGGCCAGCTCTTCCTGGCGTTGCGTTGGGTAAGAGCTGTTGGAGACCACAAGGAATTGAGTTTCGACGGGTCTCTCCAGAAACCACTCCCGCTCTTCCAACGCCCAAATCAATACCATCTTCAAGGTCGAGGGATCAGGGTACCGTGGGTCCAGGGAAGGCCCCGTGAAGAGGAGCGTTGCTTGAAATCTTTCAGTCTTTCCGTCCTCGGACGTGAACCGGCGGTCGATGACAATGCTCTTCAGCTTCAGAGTGTCACTACGGAATCTCTTGAGGAAAGCTTGTACGTCGGATAGGCGAATTTGCTTCCCAGTGCGGGTGTCCGGATGAATGATTTTCATGATGCCTGCCGCGTCCTGAGCTAGGAAAAGAGAGACAAACTTGGCTGCTACCTTCTCCGGCTGTTCGGCTTGGGAAAACAGAGACAAGAATCCTGCTATGCCCACGACGGCGATGCAACATATACGATTCGTGCTTGTTCGTCTTATGGTCATCGCGATATGGTGATTGACTCCGTAAGATTTGGTGATGGTTCCACTTTAGATCGAGGGCTGCCGAAGATCACGATTGAGGAGTCTTTACCGTGTTCGGTCTATGACTTCAAGGGAATTTTCCAAATTGCCACCGTCGAAAAGCGATCACAATTCACCGTCTTTTTCGAGAGACTTGATAAGAGGTATCGTGATGCGTCGCTTGAGTCTGAGGGATACATGATCGAGAATGCCGATTATCTTGCTCAAGTCGCTGATATTCCGCGACTTGTGAGTAACCAGATAGTGGGCTACGTCTCGCGATACTCGGATGCTTCTATCCCGGGCCATCTTGTCGATGATGAGCACCCTGACCGCGTCGTCTGGTGCCTGGAGCTCCAAGACGAGGCCGGACGTGATCCGCGATGTCATGTGGGGGTCGTTTGGAAAAGTCTCTTCCGGGATCTTCCTGGAGCCCATGAGAAGAGCCGCCCCACTACGGGTCAACTTGTTGGACAGGTTCCAGATGTGCGCGGCTGTCTGGCCTTGCGCTTCATGGATGTTGTCCACCACTACTCCGCACAGGTCGGCCGTGCCATCCGGGTTGGCGAGCAACCCCTCGAAAGCCGCGTCAGCGGCAAGACTCTCGGCGCTAACGATTTCGACTCGGAGACCCTCCTCGCGAAAAACTTCACGCAGGAGCTCCGCCAAGGCGTTAAGGAGATGAGTCTTTCCCGTTCCCGGGAGACCGTGGAGAAAAAGTGAGGGTAGGGGCCTCTTGGGAGTGGCATACGTGGAATGAATTGTCTTTACGGCCTGTTGTATTCCGTCATGCACCACAAGCGACTCGAATGAATACCGTGGTGGAGTTGAGAGAGAGAGAACAAGCTGATCCATGGAGCCCATGGTACGACGGAAGGCAGAAGGAATCAACGCGAATTCTCCTGGAAACGTGGGGTTGATCTCATGGTGCTCCTCAGGGACACTGGACGTTCCAGACCTCGGGCTTGGCAGAAATCTCCAACAGAAGGCATCACATTTTCTCGACAAGGAGCTCACGCCGCAGCGAATGCTCGTACAAAACTCTTGACAGACCCGTTTGGGTTGATTAGTACCATAGTAGCCACTAATGAGACTCCCTGCCAGGAGCCGTAGTTCCCACCAAGGAATATCGCTAGATAATACTCGGGGTCGCGTTCGCAAGGAGCGGCTCCGCCAGCTTGTAGGACCTGTCTTGCACTCCTGACGGACCCACTATTGAATCGATCTTATGAGACGACAGTCGAAACGAGGAGACGACCACATGGATGTTGCGCAACTGAAAGAAAAGAAGGTCAGTGAATTGTTGGCGATTGCTAATGCGCTAGAAGTTGAGGGCGCCAGCAGTATGCGCAAACAGGAATTGATCTTCGCCATTTTGCAGGCCCACCAACAAACGGAGAAGGAAACACCGATACGGGGGGAAGGGGTGTTGGAATGCCTTCCGGACGGGTTTGGATTCCTCAGGGCTCCCGATTACAACTATCTGCCCGGGCCCGATGACATTTACGTGTCTCCGAGCCAAATCCGACGGTTCGGCCTGAGGACGGGTGACACGGTTTCAGGGTATATTCGACCGCCCAAAGACACCGAGAGATACTTCGCCCTCCTTAAGGTGGAATCGATCAACGGTGAGGACCCGGAAGCGTGCGTCTACGTCGCGGAGCTGGCCCTCGACT
>CAYZET010000197.1:0-812 GCA_964477215.1 uncultured Syntrophaceae bacterium
GGTCTGTGGTCAAGAGTGGGTGGAACCATGAGTGACAGGAAAGACGCACGTGCGTATGCGGGAAGCACGGTAGACGTGCGAGTGCCTTTCAGGTACGTTATCGTTCACGGAGGGGATTCGTCTCTGCGGTCCGCAGAACAGAAGGCAAACACCCTCAACATGAATCTCACCGGGCTGACATTTGAAACGGATTCAATGGATCAAGGGGGATTTCACCTTTCGTTTACTGAATCCACGTTCGGGCGAAATTCTCTGGAGATAAAACTGGATCTAGGCAAGAAGCTGGGGGAGATCGAGGTCCTTGGACAAGTGGAATGGTACGAGCGCCGGCACAGGTCCATAGGGCAGAACTTTGTGGTGGGGGTCAGCTTCATTGACGTGCAGGCGGATGAGCTGGCGGTACTGCGGGAATTTATGAGACAGGCTCAGAGCTTCAATCCATAGGAGAATGTGGCGTCAGAGGGCAGGATATGGAAGAAACGTACATGGGATTCAGTGTGGGGAAACTCATGGTCGAAATGCTCAAGCTGCTTCACAAAAAGGGTGTGTTAGAAGAGGCGGAGATTCTCGACATGCTTTGGGAGGCAAAGGACCCGTATTATCCATGGAGCAAAGCAGATATCAAAGATCTGTTGAAACTATGAGGAAATCTTTTTCTTTCGTTTCTTGGGCAGCATCGTCGAGACCGGACTAGCGATGGAGCCTCAAGGGCCGACAGGCCCGGCCGAGGGATTGCTCACCCGCGGGTGACGATTGAATATCATAGAAGGCTCAACTGCTTTTTTTACAGGAAGATGGATCATGAACGATTT
>CAYZET010000197.1:822-9561 GCA_964477215.1 uncultured Syntrophaceae bacterium
GAACGATTTGAAAGAAAGATGCGAAGTGTCATGGGAGGATTTGACATGGAAGCCTCCTGCCAGAGGAATTATCGAAGGCACGACCGCTTCAATAGAGCCTCAGGAGCAGATTATCGGCCAGGATCGAGCGGTAAAGGCAATCCGCCGTGGGCTGGCCATTAAGAGCAAGGGCTACAACATTTTCGTGGCCGGCATGAATGGCACGGGACGAATGGCCACGGTCAAGAAGCTTCTCGAAGAGTACAATGTTGGAGGCCCCATACCTCCGGACATTTGTTACGTCAATAATTTTAAGGCTTCGGATCAGCCGCGGCTCCTTATGTTCGAGTCGGGTAAAGGTATCACCTTCAAGAGGGACATGGCGGAGCTAGTCACTTCACTCAAGAAAAAAGTACCCGCCATTTTCGAGAGCGAAGAATTCCAGGCCGCTCGAAACGAGATCGTCAACCGCCACATGGGGTCCCAAAAGGCTCTATTCAAGAACTTCGAGCAGAAGGTTCAGTCAGAGAATTTCATGATGGTTCAGGTGCAAGTCGGACCGTTCACTCGACCGGACCTGGCGCCGGTGGTGGTCGGAAACCCGATGAAGATTGACCAGCTCGAGGCACTGGTAGAAGAAGGAAAATTTTCCGCGGAGGAGTTGGAGAGAATCAAGGCAAAGTATAAGGAGCTCTCCCAAGAGATGGAAAAGATCTTCAAGGCCGCTCGGGACATAGACAAGACCATACAGGAAGATCTGGAGAACCTTGCGAAAGACTGGATAGAACCACTCCTCAACGATCTGCTGACCGGGATTCGTGAGGCTTACGGAGACAACGAGTCCGTGCAGATCTATCTGGACGAGGTGCGGGCCGACGTAGTGAGTCATCTGGATAGATTCCGCCCAAGGCTCATTACGACCCCACCCGGTCCCGGGGGAGAAGGCGGTCAGCCGATGATGGTCCCGCCAGACTATTCTCAGCTCAAGGACTACGAGGTCAATCTGCTTGTGGACAACTCCGCGGCAACGAAGCCGCCGGTAGTGATCGAGACCACACCGACCTTCCGCAACCTTTTCGGGTCGGTGGAACGGGTAATGGATCGCCAAGGGATGTGGGCTTCTGACTTTCGCCACATAAAGCCCGGTAGCTTCCTACAGGCCAACGGCGGCTATCTGGTCCTCAACGCGCGTGATTTCCTCATAGAACCAGGTGCTTGGCCAACGCTCAAAAGAAGCTTGCGCTATGGGACGTTGGAAATCCAGCAGGATCCGTTCGGATTCCTCTTCATATCTGCCCTGAAGCCGGAAAAGATTCCGATCAATCTTAAAGTCATCATTGTTGGCGACCCAGAGATTTACGAGTTGCTCCACTGGTACGACGAAGATTTCAGAAAGGTCTTCAAGATCAAAGCAGACTTCGATTACACCATGCCCAGCTCGGACGAGAACATTGAAAAGCTCGCCGGATTCGTGGCTCGCGTGGCTTCCGAGGAAGACCTGCTCCCCTGTGATGACTCCGGACTCCAGGCCATTGCCCGGTTGGCAATCCGATGGGCCGGAAGAAAGAAGAAAATCACCACGCAATTCGAACGAGTGGCCGACCTGGTGCGAGAGTCAGATGCAAAGGCCAGGGAAGCCGGTGTTCAGGCCATTACGCGACAGCACGTCGAGGAAGCGAACTCCGACAGGATCGAACGAGTAAACATGATCGAGGACAAGATACACGAGATGATCGAAGACGGCGTCCTCATGATCGACACAGATGGAAGCCGCGTCGGGCAGATCAACGGCTTGAGCGTGTACTCGTTTCCGGAGTTTTCCTTTGGAAGGCCGTCCCGTATTACAGTCAAGACTAGCATGGGGAGGTCCGGAATAATCAATATCGAGAAAGAGGCCGAGCTCTCAGGTCACACCTTTGACAAAGGTGTTCTCATTCTTTCCGGCTTCCTGCGGGACCGCTTCGCCCAACAGAAACCCCTCAACCTGACCGCCAGCATCACTTTCGAGCAGTCATACAGCGGAGTAGATGGAGACTCCGCATCCTCTACCGAGCTTTACGGACTCCTGAGCTCGCTTTCAGGCAAACCCATCGACCAAGGAATAGCAGTAACAGGCAGCGTCAACCAACATGGTGACATTCAGCCCATTGGGGGAGTGAACCAGAAGATCGAGGGCTTCTACAAGGTCTGTAAGAGTCTCGGGTTGACCGGGCGGCAGGGTGTCATGATTCCGACCGCCAATCTGGGTGATCTGGTACTGGATCCCAAGGTCATCGAAGCCGTGAAAGAAGGTCAGTTTCACGTGTGGGCAATATCGCACGTGGACCAGGGAATCGAAATCCTCACCGGGGTGGCGGCTGGGGAGCGGGACGAGGAAGGGCAATATCCGGAGGGGACCATCAACTTCTTGGTGGATCAGCGCCTCGAAGAGCTCTCTCGTGGTATCAAGGAGTTTGAAGCAGCGGCAGAAGAAGCGGGCAAAGCACAGGCAGAGCAGGAATCCGTCTCAGAGGAGCCGCAAGAGTAGCATCCGGGGATTCTTTGTCGCGGAGGTAGCCCCGAAAGTATCCCTTGAGCGCGGGAGATAATAATCGCGGTACGACCGAGCGAGAGCTAATACGGCAAGGGCTCTGGTTCGGTCCGGCGATGAGCTGCGCGCGGCGGGATCGACTATACTGCCACGCATTGAATATGCGTGGCATTCATTGCAGTCGAAAGCCAATGAGCCTTCGGTCGACATGTGGTCACAATAGAGGTTGAGATTTCCTATCCGTGCCTGGGGAGCTCCTGGCTTATGGCCAACAGGATGTGGAGCGCGGCCGTTGCTTTCACGCTGTCGTTAATGACTCGGTCTGCTAGTCAGGTTCCGACCTGTTCTTAATGCGCTCCACTATGTCTCGTTTTGTTTCCGAGTCAGCCAAGTCTTCGAGGATTGGGTGGGGGAGGCTCTGCCCCTTCGTAGTGATCATGTTTACGCTCGCGACGGCTTCGCAGTTCTTCCCATTCACCCTGAATCTCGTGCAGAGACTGGCTGTCAGGCTCCTGAACCTCGGATCTGGCCTCGGATCGTTCGTCGCCCTCTCGCGAGACTCCGCTCAAGCGTTTCTCCACCCGCTCCAACAGTGCTTGGGCTTTTTCACGAAGATCTTTCTCGCTTCTCATGTCATCTCTGAAGGCTATAAGCTCTCCGCGTAAACGAACCCACAATTTTTCTAGAAACATTTTCTCCACTCATTGGTCCAATTTTGTGCAAATGCCCGCTGCAATTGCCGTAGCCAACGTCGCACGGAAAAGCGGGTGAGCTCGCTGCATCTGATGGCCCCAGTCCCGGGGGTGATTGGTCCTCACCGGCTCTCGCGTTAGCCCCTGTTGAAGCCTTCTGCCCTCGGGGAACCACCAATTTACCACCAACACGGATCTCAGATCCAGAAATTGGTATCTGCCTTCTCAGGGCCATGGATCTCGATGAAACTTTTCTTTTTGCCGTGCATCCAATTTGGCGAGGAATAGATAGCTGCAGCGTGGAGGAAAAGGACGGAGGAATGCTATGAACTACCCCATGGAAACGGACGGACTGAGGATTTACCTCGAACAAATTGAGCATTATCCTGTTTTGAGTAGAGAGGAAGAGAATGTACTTGCACGACGATACAGGGAGTACGACGATGCGGACGCGGCTCAGACTCTCGTGACGTCCAATCTCCGGTTCGTCATAAAGGTGGCCCTTCGCTATAGGAATTACGGTGTGAAGCTGATGGACCTTATCCAAGAGGGAAACATTGGGCTCATGAAAGCGGTTCGTCGTTTCGACCCTGACCGAGGATATCGGCTCATATCCTATGCCATCTGGTGGATCAAGGCGTACATACAAAATTTTATTATCCGATCGTGGTCGCTGGTGAAAATTGGCACGACCCAGGCGCAGAGGAAGCTATTCTACAGGATATCGGATCTTCCGGAGTTTAGGGACGTGGACGAGCATATGGAAAATGTCGCTAACCTTGCCAACAAGATTAGTGTAACTTCGGACGAAGTGATCGACATGGCGGCCCGGCTCAAAGCTCACGATCTTTCTCTCGACGACGCAGTAGGTGAGCGTTCTCGTGACTCGTTTTCAGACACACTTCGAGATGATACTCCCAATCAGGAGGAAGTCCTCGGCAACCTGCAAGAGCAACTCGATCTGGAAAAATGGGTCCGAGGAGCCATGAAGACCCTTACCCAGCGCGAGAAATACATTCTTGAAAAGCGGGTTCTCTCGGACGAGCCGGTAACCCTCAAGGAATTGGGGAGACATTTCGGGATCACCAGGGAACGAGCTCGTCAGATTGAGCGCGCTGCCCTCGAGAAACTCAAGTCCAATTATCTACGATCGAAGCTGGCGGCATGAGAGCTGTCCTGCGACAGCATGATTAAGCGGATGAAGAGCCGGGGGCATGATGCCCTTTTGACGGAATCCGGAACCGGGGGTAACGCCCGGACAAGGATGTCCCGGTGCCATGGACAGCCCAAACCAAAAAGACTGAGACCTCCACGATTGGAGGTCTCGGTCTCTTCGGCGTTATCCAGACAGCACAAGCGTGTGCGATGAGACGGCTCTCAAGGATAATGAACTGGCCGCTTCCAGTGCAGGGCTTGCGACAAGACTACTAACGTGGGGATGTGAGGTCTCTGGCTGTGAGATATTTGTCCCCTACCCCCCTAAACAAAGTCTGGTAGAGAGCCAGCGGTTTTCAGCGTGGTTGCGGATCGTAATCTACTTTTTTACTGCGTCCTTTAAGGCCTTTGCCGGCGTGAATTTCGGGGCATTTGTCGCAGGAATTTCCAGGGGTTTGCCAGTCCTGGGGTTAACACCTTGTCTGGCCTGACGTGTTACAACACTGAAGCTTCCAAGATCCGTTATTCGGATCTTGCCACCAGATCTCAGCACATCCTGTACTGCTTTAACCACTGAGTCCAGAGCGCTGGATGCCGACTTCTTCGGAATTCCGGCATCTTCAGCAATCCGGCTAACCAGATCAGCTTTAGTCATATTCCAAACCTCCTTTCACCGCATGTCATCATATAAATAGTAAAGACAACCCCCCATTGCCCGCGTTATACAGACTCCTGCACAAGGTGTCAAGAATTATTCTGATCTCAGGCCGTTTCGGCTCAGTGCTTGCCATTCATTGACGATCGCTCCCTTTCATACTAATCTCTTAGTAATTGATTCGCTACGCAGGATTTCTTGTCATCAAGGTCGAGAGAAGGCGTGGAAAGCTGACTACAGCCTAGATTGCTCCAACGGCAACTTAAGTAAAGGATCAAGTCATGGAGCTTACAGATTCAGCAGTGGAGTCCATACCGTTTCTGCACGCCAATCAGGTCTTCACAATCACGTTTGTGGAGGATCTGTCGTTCGTCGAGGTAAGGAGCATCCTGGATCAGCTCCTGGAGCTCAGCGCGTTTGACGCTGAAATCCAGGAACAGCGGGGCCGCTACCTTCTTGACGTCCAGGAAGACTCGTTCGACGTGTGGGTGTCGGAAATGGAAGTTATCATCGTGCGGCGATGACTCCTCGTGGGGCAACAGGTTCCGATCACCCCTCCGTGGAAAGATCGGCGATCCGGGCTTTGACGAACGCTGCATCTGGAGCCTCAGGAAACATCTTTAGATATTGCTTGTAGGCCTGGACTGCTTCTTTTCGACGATCAGTGAGCTCGTAAATTCGTGCGATGCTCGAAGCGGCCTCGCGCCGGTAGGGAGAATCCGTATCCTTGGAGAGTTTCTCAAAAAGGGCCTGAGCCTTCTCGAAGCTCCCAAGAGCCAGGTGCGTCTTGGCCAGATGATACCAGCAAAGCTCGCGAAGCCCTTCATCCGCAAGCCTGGTCGATTCCACTTTCTGATACTTCTCGAGGGCTCCCTGAAGGTCCCCCTTCTTGAAAAGGATGTGCCCGGAGTAGAGCAGAGCCGTCTCTCCTGCAAGTAAAGACCCGTAAGTTGCCGAAATGTGATCGAATCGGGCGAGCAGCTCGTCCAACTTTTCCGGAGGGGCTGGCTTCTCGCTGTGGAAAACGACCTCGTATTGGCTCAGGGCTTCGCGCAAGAGCTCGTGACTCGCTCGGGCTCGATGCTGGTGATAACTATAGTAGCCCAGCGCCGAGACGGCACAGACAATGACTGCCACAGAAATCACAATAACCAGGCGCGGATTGTCCTGGATGAAGCGGATAGTTTGTCCGGTTGCGGTGAGGAATTCATCCGGTTCTTTTAATAGTTCCTTTCGAGAGATCTTTTTTTCGGCCACTGACTCACCTCTTCGATATCGAAAAAAGGTCGACGTCAATGGATAACCGATCAACACCGGCAAGTCAACGTATCTGTGGGATCACGTCATGATATGGGCATGAAGCGTGTCTCGGTGCGCCCCTGCCCTTTCCTTGGGACGCGGCATGTGATAATTTTGGAACAGTGTTTGATGAAAGGCCGATCACTTAGGCTCATGACAGCTACCCCAATTTACGGAACTTCGCATACTTCATTCTCAGAGTCTGTTCAGTTCCTTGCTCGCTCCCGAAACCGGGGAGGCATATTCGGTCTTCGGGGCTCCGCCCCTGCCTTCCTGGTGGCCGGTGCGGTTCGCCACGGAGCACGGTTCATCCTGAGCGTGCATCCTGACGGCGAATCCGCCTCGAAAATGGCAGCGGATGTGAAATTCTTTCTCGGCGAGGACGAGGAAAACTCGCACCCTCTCCACGACTCGGTCGTCGTCTACCCCAGCACGGATACCGTGCCCTTTTCTTTCGGCGGGCTCGACACAGATGTCTGGGTAGCTCGCATGGCTCTGCTCTATCGGCTGGCAGAGCAGTCCCCTCCTCGAGTTGTCTGCGTGGGGCTGGATTCCCTGATCAGGAAGATCATCCCTCGGCACGCGCTATTAGAGCGCAGTTTTTCCCTCAAGATGGGGGATTCTATCGATCGGGAAGAGTTGATCGAGCGACTCGTCACTGCCGGCTACTCACGTACCCCTCTCGTGGAAGATGCAGGTGATTTTTCTGTTCGAGGATTCATAGTCGACGTCTACACCCCGCTGTACCCATACCCCGTCCGGATAGAACAGATGGGAGACGTGATAGAATCCATTCGTTTTTTCGAGCCATCTAACCAACGGTCCCGCGAAGAGGTGGCCGAGGTCCTCATCGGACCGATTCACATGCTGGTTCACAATGAAGGCGATCTGGATCGCGGCTTGAAACGACTAGTGGATGCCTGCCTGGAACGAGGCTCTGAAAAACGAACGAGGCAGGGACTGGTCGATGATTTCCGACACCGGGTGCGATTCTCTGGCGCGGAGGTTTATCTTCCCTACTTCCACAGCCGCCTTGAAACACTTCTGGAATATATGCCTCCAGACTCCGCCGTGGTGCTACCTCAGACCGATGTCCTCGCAGGATCCCTGGAAGATCTCGAGGAGGAAATTTTCAGGGGTTATGAGGCTGCGGTGTCGGACGAGCTGCCGGTTCCCGATCCCAATGAGGTCTATCTGTCTCGAGACGAGCTCACCGCCAAGCTCGCGCAGGCAAGGACCGTGGTGGTCTCCGACTTGGAAGTCGAAGAACGCGATCGAGAGGCATTTCGAGTCCAATGCCATGACAATTCGGACATCAGACCGGAGGTACTCCGATCCAAGGCCTTTGATGAGAGCATGGCGGGACTGGTGCGTCGTTTCACCCAGTGGCAGGACGAAGGAAATGAGATCTTCCTCGTGAGCCACACGCGAGGGCAGGCGAACCGCCTTCTCAAGCTTCTGGAACCGTACCCTCTGCGAGTGCATTTCTTCGGATCTCCGTTCGATCCGTCCAATCTCGAAGCCAGACCAACTCCTGGAATTCGACTCTATGTCGGCCCCCTGTCTGCAGGCTTCCGCATGCCGGGAGTGGGAAAAATCGTCATCACCGAGGAGGAGATCTTCGGCTCGCGTGTAAGGACTCCGGCACGTATCCGGCCGCGGGGGAGCTTGATCTCGTCCCTTACCGATTTGGTCGAAGGGGAAGCAGTAGTCCACGAAAACTATGGTATCGGGATTTTTCGGGGCCTGATGCGAAAGACATTTGACGGAGTAGCCGGGGAGGTAATGGTCATTGAGTTTGCCGGCGGAGATCTCCTTTACCATCCCGTCGAACGTCTTCAGGTCATTCAGAAGTACGTTTCCGGGTCGGAGGGCCCCCCGCGTATCGATCGATTGGGCGGAAAAGGATGGGAGAAGACCAAAGCCCGGGTCAAGCAGTCCATACGGGAGATGGCTAAAGAGCTCCTGGACATCTACGCAAGGCGCCAGCTATCGAGGCGCAAACCCTACTCCCCTATGGACGAAACTTTCACAGCATTTGAGGCCGCTTTCGAATTCGAAGAGACACCCGATCAGGCGAAAGCAATCCAGGATGTGCTCGAGGCAATGGATTCCGACAGGCCGCTGGACCATCTCGTTTGTGGAGACGTGGGCTACGGAAAGACGGAAGTGGCAATGCGCGCTGCTTTCAGAGCCATAATGGACGGCAAACAGGTGGCGATTCTCGTTCCCACTACCGTGTTGGCTCAACAGCACTATGATTCCTTTTCGCGACGCTTCAACGGCTATCCCATCGTTGTCGACGTACTATCCCGCTTCCGGCGGCCGGCGGACCAGAAGGAGGTCATCAGAAGACTTGGTGAGGGCAAGATCGACCTCATAGTCGGTACCCACAAGCTTCTCGGAAAGGAGATCCAATTCCGCGACTT
>CAYZET010000198.1:0-9538 GCA_964477215.1 uncultured Syntrophaceae bacterium
TGTGAACGTGGAAAAACCGACTGGCACATAAACCTGGCATCCTCGGCACGGGCGCCTCTGTTCTTAGCTCTTACTCTTGTGTCACACCCGCGGTCCCGAGTTATGGCTCTTGGAGGAACAAGTTAAGGCTATTACGCATATTATACCAACCCTCCCTTCCCGTCAACCATCCGCTTGCAACAACTCACGCGTTTCTCCGCTGCCGAGTCCAAGAAAACACCGCCGCCTCCGTGGCCCCTTAGTGCGAAAGCACATTCACTGGCGGGGACGCGCTCATCCGAATTTCTCAGTCCCTATGTTTCAGTTCCTGTCTTCTTCGGGAGTTTTTCCTCCTCCAGTCTCCCGACCGAGCGAACCAGGGTTCACACGTACGAGAAGACATGAATCACGCTGTGGCTTGACGGATTGACCGATATCTCTCCAGGAGTCTGGAAAGTCCGTCTTCATCTCCGTAATCCTTGATGCTTCCGAGAATCCCCAGGCCTTCGGTCTTCTCGTGGACGGTCTCTTCATCCTCGCCGCAGACGAGAATACTGGAAACAGCCCACGAGACCCGGAGCAACTCAGCAAGGAATCGCGCCCCACTCATTGAAGGAAGCGAGTCGTCGACGATCACAAGGTCCGGTGGAGACTCCTTGCACGACTGCAGCGCTTCGTCGGGGTGGGTCATGACAATAGGATTCATGCCCCGCCGATCAAGCCCTTCTAGAAGCCCTTCCGCCTCGGCCCTGTCGCTGACGACCACCAACACCCGACCCAGTATATTATCTGACATTGATCCCATTTCTGTTCTCCCCAATTTCTGTCACTGAAACGTCAAGCGCGAGGGCTCAAAAATTAGAATTCGAATACCGTTCCGGCAAACGCTTCTCGAAACCTGTGGCCGAGGCGAGCCTGAAGAACTGCTCTCGGACCGAAGCCGGTGCAATGCCCAGGGGCGACGCACTGCACTCTCCAGTGTTCCACAGCGTCGATGAACTTGGGGATTTCCGCGCTCTCCGAAAATCCCAGATGAGTCCCTCCAATGAGAGCATGAATCCTGGAGAGAGACAGTTTCCGCCGCACGTGATCAAGAATGTTCCTGACTCCCGCATGAGCGCAACCCAGGAGCAGAATCGGTCCTGACTCACTCTCCAGGACCACAGATGCGTCGTCTTCAAGGGGGTCGGCAACGAGTCCCCTTTCACTCCGGATGCAAAGCCTGTCGTCTGTACCGGCTCCCAGCCTTCTCGGCACCTCCCCCGTAAACCATACTCCCGGCAGCACTTGCCAAAATCCTTTCTCCACTGAGAACCTCACACCTTGACTGACAAGATCATCTGAGCGGAAGGGGATCCCAATCTCTCTGGGCCCAGATTCTTCCGGTCGCACGACTAGGTGTGATGACAGGGCGCGCGGATGGGCCACGACCTCCACGTGGGGATTGTATCGAACCACATGGGGAAGCCCACCGGTATGGTCGTAATGACCGTGGCTTAAAATGACACAGTCCACTCTCCTCAGGTCCACGCCCAGGATTTCCGCATTGTGCGGAAGCGCATCCCCTTTGCCGGTGTCGAAGAGAATGGTTTCCCCATCCCGCTCTACTAGCGCCGAAAAGCCGTGCTCAGGCATAAGGCCCAGATGGGGCTTCACATTATTGTCCACCAGAATCGTTATTCTCGTTTTCATAAACCGGAAGCTCCGACGGACCCTTCATCGCTCCGCTGCATCAGACGCACCGGAATGTTCACCTTAGTGACAAATGGCTTGAAGAAACGAGTTCCGCCTCCTTCGCTCACCAGCCTCAATATACCTTCAGGATCGTTTATCGTGATGCCTGACAGAAGGGTGATCGGCGTCTTATGAAACGCCTCAACGACAAGGGGGGTGGACGAGCCCAACAGAACGACTTCCCGACAACGCTCTGCCGCTTTCAACAATCTCTCCAGCGTGCGGTTTGCGATCGTAGTGGACGTTATGAGCGCGACGTCGCTTGCACAGAGGAACTCGTGCGCCTCATCAGCCGGACGCACGTCGTCGGAGTAATCTCCCTGTGCCTCGAAGATCTTCAGAGACCCGACCTTTCGCTTCAGGGTTGGGATGAGCGGCTGAAAGAACCCTATCATGGCAACCGTGTCTTTGGGAGTCAGCGAGAGGACTTCCAACACGTCAGTGCTCTCCTCGCGCGTCCGAGGGACATTGGCAACAGCATTGGCGGTTGCTAATCCCACACAGCGCTCCAGGAGAACGCTTGAGTCCAACAGATCCAGGAGCTCCTCGGCCGGTCGTCCAGCCAGCGGGCGCCTATTCAGAAAAAGCGAACAGCCCCTGGATCTTTCCGTGCCTTGCGTGTACGCTACGCCCGTGCGATTATCTTCAAGTTGTACTGCGATGTATGTGATGCCGATGCGGACATCCCTGACCCGCGCATCCCTGCATGATGCCCACAGGGTGTCCCTGAGAGTGCGATCGATGTTCATGTTTGGGGACTCCTTGCTCCAGCCATGCCTATCCTCTGCTGTCGAGGCCAATTCTCGGGGGCAAAAGGCATGACTTATGGCCGGATCACGGAGCTGCTCAGCTATCAATTCCACAACTCTCTTTACATGTACACCCGTTTTGAAAAAATTCCAAGTGATGAAGTGCAGAATACGTGAGGACCGCTTAGCAGGGCATATCACCGAGTCTTGCAGACTGTGACGGAACAACCTATACTTTGACCAGGATTGGTTGGTAGGAACTCCTGATGGAGAGCGCGGCTTGCGGGCCGAAGGGACGGGTCCCAGAGGTGCCTTAGGAACGTGGAGATATTCGTGCCTCCTACCGACTCTGGGTCATGGAGCTCCGGGGGAGGAGAAGTTGAGAGAATTCCTTACGCTTGCGTAGCTCCCCAGAGATACCTGGAGCATTTTAATAACCAGGGGGATTGGCCGATGAGAGCTGGAATAATTTTCGCCATGGTGTTCATTCTTTGCGTCAGCCCGGTCCTCAGTGCGGACAACCCCCTCGATGACTGGGCTCTGAGAACATGCCTCACCAACTGTTATCTCCAGTTTCCACCGTCAACAGAGGTCAGTGATTTCTACAACTGCATTTCGGATTGCTTGCGCAAACATCCCGTGCGAGACGACCGTCTGTGGGGGGTTCCGGGATAGCCGTCCTTCAGTGGCTCTGTGATCTTGTAGCGCAGGTAATGGACGATCTTGAGGTTCTGATCTCAAGCGGACATGTCTATGGGAAATCGGGCCGATGCACGCTTGACCGAACGGCTTGCGGCGTGGTAAAAAATGGAGATAACCTTTTTCGGGGGATCCGGGTCCCTCTGAGGTGCGCTCCGCCGTTACGTGTTTGCGCACTTCAAGATCGAAGGGGTTAAACATACAACAGGCACTCGGTGTCATGTGAGGTGTCTCGCTATGGCAGCAGTAAAACCCTTCAGGATGGTGCACTACAATGGGACGTGCGCCTCTGCGCTCAATACTCTCATAACTCCGCCGTATGATGTCATTTCTCCCGAAGAACAGGAGAAATTCTACGGCACCAGCCCTTTCAACATAATCAGGCTGGTCCTGGGAAAACAGTATGCGGAGGACACTGATCGGAATAATCGATATACAAGGGCGGCAGAGATCCTTCGCAAGTGGCTCGCCGACGGGATCCTCGTCCGTAAAGACCGGCCGGGAATGGTCATCTATCGGATGGAATTCGACGATCCTACTGGGGAGCGCCAACAACTCGACGGCATAATACTGCTCGTCAAAGTCGACGATTATGGAAAGGGCAAGGTCCTGCCCCATGAAAAGACTTACAAGGGCCCCAAAGAGGATCAGTTAAACCTGATGCGCCATTGCAGAAGCCATCTGACTCCCATCCACGGACTCTTTGAAGACAAAGAAGATCTCGTGATCGGTGAATACAGCAAGTTCATGGAGCGCCCGCCTGAACAAGAGGCCGTAGATGCCAACGGAACGGTGCATAAGACCTGGTTCGTGGACGACGAACGGGCGTTGTCAGCGATCTCTCGTCTCCTTTCCGAGAAGAGCATTTTTATCGCTGACGGCCACCACCGCTACGAGACGGCACTCGCTTACAAGAGAGAAATGGACGCCTCCGGAGTCAACGTGGAAGGGGCGGCAGACCACGTCATGATGTACCTCACTTCCATGACGCATCCGGGCTTGACGATTCTGCCGGCTCATAGGATGGTGAGAGGGCTCCCGGAGTTTGACCTCCCTGCAATCATCCAGAGGCTGGATCCCTATTTTCACCAGGAAGCGTTGCCATTTGACGACAACAATCGGGCGGAGGTTTCCCAAAGACTCGTAGAGCGAATCGCTTCTTACTCCGATATAGGCGGCAAGTTCGGCATGGTCGTTCAGGGCGAGCATAGTTTCCGATTATTGAGGCTCAAGGACTTCGCCGCGGTCGAGCCTCTCATGGATTTGGACATTCCTGAAAGTCTTCGCGCTCTCGACGTCACTATTCTCCGGGAAATTATCATCGGACACGGGCTCGGTTTGGACAAGGAGGATCCGCACGGACAGATCGAATACACCCCCTCGATTTCCGAAGCTCTTGACCGGGTGTTGAAGGGCGAGTTTCAGGTGAGCTTCATACTCAACCCCACGCGTGTCGATCAAATGCGATCTGCTGCGGAACTGGGCCACAAATTGCCTCATAAGTCCACGTATTTCTTCCCAAAGATCTCATCTGGACTGGCACTCAACGTGTTTTGAGGCTCGGTGACCGAGACCAACAGCACGCGTCGCGTGCGGGAGGATTCAGAGGGAGCAGGAAGTCAGATTGAGACGAGCGGGTGAGTCCGTCGACGGCTTGTTGAGAAACAAGGTGCGGGTCATTCAAGCCCAGCGCGGGTATCGGGTCTCAGAGGACGCGATTATTCTTACGTGGTTTGCCCGCCCGCCGGCCACCTCCCAGATCCTTGACGCGGGCACGGGTTGTGGAGTAATCGCATTCGGACTTGCTTTGAAATATCCGTCCGCGACAGTGATCGGATTGGAGATTCAGGAAAGTCTGGCCGACAGGGCGCGTAGAGGTGCAGTCTTGAACGGGCTCGAGGATCGAGTTGTCATTGTGAGAGGCGATGTGAGAGAGGCAGATCGCCTTTTCCGGCCCGAATCCTTCGATCTCGTGATCTCGAATCCTCCGTACCACGAACAGGGAAGCGGACGGATAAGCACGTCTCAGGAAAAGGCCGTCGCCAGACATCAGCTCATGATGCCAATTGAGGACCTGTTCCGGGTGTCCGGGACTGTCCTGAAACCTCTGGGCTGTCTCACCACGATGTATCCAGCGCATCGAGCAGGCAAAATGGAAACGGTTATGAAAGGTTCTGGATTCAAGCCCTCACGTATGCTATGGATTCATCCCCAGGAGGGTACTAAGGCTGCTCTGGTTTGTCTTGAGGCTAGGGTTGAACCGGTCTGTCCTCCTCTGGTGGAAGAGCATTTGTGCGTGTATCGCGGTGGCAAGAGATCTCCCGAGGCGGAAGCGATCCTTGCAGGTGAACAGGTCATTGCCCATCCGGGTCGAGCTGTCTGCCCCACTGACTGAGCGTAACCCTGATGATCAAGATATGGAAAGGCTGAACCCCGGGTTGATGCTGTTAGGATCTCTGTTAAGTAACAAGGACCGAACAGCACAGGAGTCCCCTAGAGCCTCACGGGGAGACTGTCCCGAGCTTCAGAACTGCTGGAGGTGAACATGGAAGAGTTCAGGAGAATCAAGCGACTTCCCCCCTATGTGTTTCAAGTAGTCAATGAATTGAAAATGAAGCTCAGGCGAGCGGGCGAAGACATTATTGACCTGGGCATGGGGAATCCCGACATCGCGACACCGCACCACATTGTCAACAAGGTTGTGGAAGCGCTTCACAACCCGCGGAATCATCGGTACAGCGCGTCCGCGGGTATACCAAAGCTGAGAATGGCTTTTGCGGATTGGTGGAAGAGACGATTCGACGTGGATCTGGATCCTGACACAGAGGTCGTCGCCACCATGGGAGCCAAAGATGCGCTTGCGCACCTGGTCCTGGCGACAATCACGCCGGGCGATGTGGTTTTCGTGCCATCACCGACCTATCCCATACACACGTACTCTGTCGTAATTGCAGGGGGAGACCTCCGGCATGTACCTATCCGACCGGACCAGGATTTTTTTGCCGACCTCAAGACAGCGGCTCGTCTGACGTGGCCTTTGCCCAAGATGCTGATCATATCCTTCCCCCACAATCCGACCACCATGGTGGTGGACGAGGACTTCTTCAAGCGCATTGTGGACTTCGCACTCGAGTACAAGATCATGGTGGTCCATGACCTGGCGTACGCGGACCTTACCTTTGACGGGTATCGTGCCCCAAGCTTTCTCTCAGTTCCGGGCGCGAAGGAGGTCGGCGTTGAGATCTTCTCGATGTCCAAGAGCTACTCGATGGCAGGCTGGCGCGTTGGGTGCGCGGCTGGGAACGCTCATATGATAGAAGCGCTGAGAAGACTTAAGAGCTACATCGACTACGGGATTTTCCAGCCTGTGCAGATAGCATCCATCATAGCGCTCAACGAGGACCAGGATTGCGTCAGACAGATCGTGGAAGAATATCGGGACCGCAGGGACGCTCTCTGTGCAGGGCTGAGCGATTGCGGCTGGGAGGTGACACCGCCCAAAGGCACCATGTTTGTCTGGGCTGAAATTCCTCCTCAGTTCAAGCACCTGGATTCCCTGGAATTCTCGAAGCTCCTTACTGAGAGGGCCAAGGTAGCGGTAAGCCCCGGCATTGGTTTTGGTCCGCACGGTGACGATCATGTGCGGTTCGCGCTTGTGGAGAATCGCAAGCGGATCAATCAGGCAGTGCGAGGTATCCGCTCGTTTTTCCAGGAGTATTCGGAGGCTCGAACCGTATGCAAAGCAGCGGGCTGAGTCGAGAATGGAGAGGTTTGAACGCTCTTTGAACAGTGTCCCCTGTGCCAGGCACGGCGACGCGTTAGAGGCCTGAAATGCTGTTTGCACTCCGTGGCTCAGCTACGGAGGCGAGCCGTGAGACCACAAAGCGCTAGCCCGTGGAGAACACGAGGGTGTTTTCTCCACACCGCCGTTATCATCCTCCCCAATTGGGGAGTATCCGTGGCTTCTCATGGGAATTCTCACAGCAGGATGATTTCAAATGAGGAGGGGGTTGCCCCCTCCTCTTTAGATTGAGGGGGAGACCTTCGGCCTCTCCCGGCCATGCGGGGAGCAGCATGGACGAGATTTCCATCGGACTCATAGGATTCGGCACGATAGGATCAGGAGTGGTAAAGATCCTTCGCGAGAATAGCGACGTACTCGAGGCGAGAGTAGGCATACCCATCCGTCTGAAGCGCATTGCCGACATGGATATCCAGTCCGAACGGGACGTGCCGGTAGACAAATCGTTACTCACCACCGACGCGTACGAAGTGCTCCGCGATCCGAGCATCTCCGTGGTAGTCGAGCTCATAGGGGGATACGAGCCGGCGCGAACGTTTATTCTCGAAGCATTCAAGCAGCGAAAACAGGTTGTGACTGCAAACAAAGCCCTCCTTGCAGAACACGGACCTGAAATCTTCAGGGCAGCTCACAATGCGGGTGTGGACATCGGATTCGAGGCCGCTGTGGCCGGCGGCATCCCCATTCTCCGGTCTCTACGAGAAGGTCTCGTTGCGAATCGGTTCGAGAAGATTCTCGCTATTCTCAACGGAACGTGTAATTTCATTCTCACCGCCATGACCCAGAACCCGGGGATTCCCTTTGAGGAGGTTTTGGCGGAGGCGCAGCGTCTCGGCTATGCAGAAGCCGACCCTGCTCTCGATGTGGAAGGAATAGATGCGGCCCAGAAGTTGGTCCTTGTCCTTGGCCTGACCCATGGAATCCGTGTGCCGGTGAAGAGGCTCCATGTGGAAGGAATCAGGCTCATCGACCCGTTCGATGTGATCATGGCAGCAGAATTCTCGTACAAAATCAAGTTGCTGGCCGTGGTTATTCGTAGTGGAGACAAGGTCCAGGCAAGAATCCACCCGACCATGCTCCCAGCACATCATCCGCTCGCTCGGGTAGACGGTGTCTTCAACGGAATCTACCTCAAGGGGGACATGGTGGGAGATCAGCTCTTCTATGGCCGTGGAGCAGGGCGCGAGCCAACGGCTTCCGCTGTGATCGGAGATGTGATCGAAAGCGCTCGTAACATCATCCGGGGAGAAGCAGGCGGCGTGCCGCCCCTCGGCTATCCTCAGGACTGGAAAGCGCCCGGCGGTGTGATAGATATGCAAGAGATCGTCACCAATTACTACCTGCGCGTGCAGGCGTATGACCGCCCTGGAGTGTTGTCCAAGATAGCGGGGATAATGGCAGACAATTCGATCAGTATTCATTCGGTGGTCCAGAAGGCCAGAGACAAATCCAACACGGTACCAGTGGTGTTTGTCACGCATTTGGCGCGAGAGGCGGACATTCAGAGTGCGTGCGACGCCATCGGACAACTGGAGACCGTAGAAGGCCGGCCTGTCGTGATCCGGATCGAGGATGAGTCGCTGTCGTAACATTTGGGCCATGTTGCGATCGTTTTCAATGGCAGGTGCCCAGGAGAAGGGAAATGTGGAAAGGCATCATCAGAGAGTACCCTGACTTCTACCGCTTCGAGGACGAAAGGCATATTGTCACGCTTCTCGAAGGAAACACCCCCTTGATTCCCGCTCCGAGGCTGGCGGCGGCCATCAATCCCAAGATCTCCGTTTTTCTTAAGTACGAGGGGTTAAACCCCACTTCATCGTTCAAGGACCGCGGAATGACTCTCGCGGTTTCGCGTGCCTTAGAAAGCGGCTCAAAGGCCGTGATATGCGCTTCAACGGGTAACACCTCCGCTTCTGCGGCAGCCTTTGCTGCCCGGGCGGGCATACGCGCCTTTGTGGTGATTCCAGAAGGCAAGATAGCGCTGGGGAAATTGGCCCAGGCTATTATCCATGGAGCAACCGTCGTGCAGGTCCTCGGCAATTTCGACGAAGCGCTCAGCATCGTCCGGCAAGTAGCGAAAGACTACCCGCTCACGCTCGTCAATTCAATCAATCCGCACCGTTTGGAAGGTCAGAAATCCGCTGCATACGAAATTTGTGACGTACTGGGCCGAGCTCCCGATTACCACGCGATGCCGGTGGGAAACGCAGGAAACATAACCGCGTACTGGGCCGGGTACAAGACCTACAAGGATGCAGGGGAGATAACCGACTTGCCAAAAATGATCGGTTTCCAGGCAGAGGGCGCAGCCCCTATCGTGAGAGGATACCCGATCGAGAAGCCGGAAACTGTTGCAACGGCCATACGAATCGGCAATCCTGCGTCGTGGAAGCTGGCAGAGAATGCACGGGACGAGTCGGGTGGGCTCATTGACATGGTCACCGATGATGAAATTCTCGAAGCTTATCGCATGGTGGCAAGACTCGAGGGGATTTTCTGCGAGCCCGCTTCTGCTGCCTCCATCGCAGGAGTCATCAAGAAAAACGCTGAAGGCTTGTTCTCTGGAGGCGAGCGC
>CAYZET010000199.1:0-2378 GCA_964477215.1 uncultured Syntrophaceae bacterium
GCTCGGCGCAACAATTTTTCTGTTCGTTCTATCTGTCGGTTCAGATTCATTACAATTGGCTTGGTTTCCCCACTTCTTGTGAACATGAGAAGGCTCCGGACCAATTCGGCTCCGCTGTGGGCCGCCTGGTGGATCGTCCGGAGGTCCGCACGGTCAGGGTCATCTTCAGTCTTTTCGGCCAGCAGGAGCTCGGAGTAGCCGAGAATTACTTGAAGTAAGTTGTTGAAATCGTGCGCTATGCCCCCAGCCAATGTTCCGACGGCCTCCATTTTCTGCGCTTGATATAACTGGGAGCGAAGGTGTTCCTGCTCCGCTTCAGCCATTTTCTTCTCCGACACGTCGTCCACAATTGCGATAAATCCTTTTCGCTGATCGAGAGGGTCCACAGCCCTGAAACGTAGACGAGCATCAAAGACGGCTCCATTTCTTCGTACCATCTTTGCTTCTGTCTCTGTTACCCGGAATTCCGTCAGACTCCTTCTCACGAAGTCTCCCACACGAGCGAATTCTTCGTCCGACGGATATAAGGCCCTTGCTTCTCGCCCTTCATATTCACCTGGGTCTTGGAAGCCGAAGATGTGGAGCCATGCATCATTGACCCACTGCATTCTTCTATCGTACGTCGTCCACCCGATGCCGACGGGCGAGGCGGACAATATGCTGGCCAACATCTGCTCCCGGTCCCTGATGGTCTGCTCCGCCTGCTTCCGATCGGTGATGTCCTCAAAAAGAGCAACTCCCCCAAGAACCCTCCCCTCTTGGGAGACAATTCTGCTGTAGATCGCTCGCAGAGAAGTAAGCTTATTACCCGTGACGGACAGATAATCTCCCTCGTAATATCCCGTGCCACCCGAGAGACAACTTCGGACGGCTTCGAGCATCTTCTCGTCTTTTAGTTGATGCAGCATGTTGAATCCCAGAATCTTCTCCCGGGGAGCCCCAATGATCTCCGAGAACTTGTCATTGAAGTCCACAATCACGCCGTCCTCGTCAAAGTGCGTTATACCAAGGGGGGAGTGGGAAAATATTGAGCGATACCGCTCCTCGCTGGCTCGCAATTCCTCCTCGATCCTCTTGTGCTCGGTAATGTCGTGAGCAGTTCCGAGCATCATAAGGGGTTTTCCCGTGTCGTCTCTCTCGACTTTCGCCTCGCTATGAAGCCACACTACTGTCCCATCGGCTCTGAGTCCTCTGTAGTCCAACCTGAAGGAATCCCGAGACTTCAGGGCGTCAGCGAGGACCTGTTTCCACAATGCAGTATCATCGGGATGCGTGAGCTCCCGAGCTAGCTCGTAAGAGGGACGCCTTTCTCCTGGCTGCAAGCCGAAGATCCGATAGAGCTCGTCCGACCAGAAGATGTCTCCGCTTCTGATATCCCACTCCCAGGTTCCAACATGCGCGATTCGCTGGGCAGCGTCGAGACGGCGGTTACTCTCGTTAAGGGAATCAAGCAGATTGTTCCGTTCAGTCAAGGTCCTTGCCAGCTTGACATTTCTATGGCTCAGCTCTGAGACCATGCGGGCGAACTTTGAATAGAAGCTCATTACGGTTTCTACTGTTGCTTGGCTCCATCTCGGCACCCGTTCGAGAGCCGCAATGTATTCCTCGTCGTCGAATCCATATTGCCGAGCCTGGGAGCGAAAGGCCTCATAGTCTAGCTCTTCGCTGTCAAAGAAAAACTGTCCGAGAAAAAGGTTGCCGAGGTGCTTTCCCCCGACAGTGATGGGCGTGGCAATGTCCCACATGTTGTTCTTACACTTGTAAAGCTTGAAGGATCCCTCATCGATACCGTGGGAAAGCCGTATATCACTTTCCAGGCAGTTTCGGAGAGTCTCAGGATGAAGCCTATGGAACTTGACGCAAAGATCCTGCCAGCCGGTCGACACGAGAACCTTGCCTTTCAAGTCGATGATCCCCACACCGATGTTGGTAAGGCTGAAAAAGTCGTCCATGAGGGACTGGATCGCCTGCACGTCAATGACATCAGCGAGCTCAAGAGTGCCAATATCTCCCTCGGGCAGGATGATAGATTCGAGCTTTAGCCGGACACGGGCCTCACTTTCTCGAAGGGCCTCTTCAGTCCTCTTCTTGTTGGTGACATCTCGGGCGATTCCCTCTGTTCCCAGAATGTTACCGTCAGCATCCTTGAGCAACCGAGCATTTGTCGAAATCCAGACAAGCGAGCCACTCTTTGTCTTCACCTGCGTCTCGAACTGCTCCACGTGACCTTCTCGATGGATAAGCTCAAGGAAGCGCTCTCTCTCGGAATTGTCTGCATATAAGTCCCGAAGAGGCTGTCCGATTGCCTCGTCTTGAGTGTAACCGAAGACTCTTTCAACGGAGGGGGAAACACAGGTCACGATGCCTTTCTCGTCGGT
>CAYZET010000199.1:2388-9487 GCA_964477215.1 uncultured Syntrophaceae bacterium
AGTCTGTTTGAGAGCCTCTTGGAGAGCTGCACTTGCCGAAACATCCGAAATGGCTCGTATGACACCTTTTGTTACATTGGGAACGTCAGCAATCGCGATTCTCACGCGTGCTTGGAAGACAGTGCCATCTGATCGCATCAACTTGGTCTCGACTTCACGCGCGTCTCCCCAGCTCTGTCCGGCAAGAAGGGTGCTCTCTACCCGCTCGAACTCATCACTTGAAGCATAGACGATCTCGGTCGGTTTCCCCCGGTACTCTTCTTCTCCATCAAAGCCGAACATCAGTCTGCCGGCTTCGTTCATCCACATGATCCGTCGGTCCTCTGTGAGCATGATGCAGACCGGAAGCGCATCCAAGATGCCCTTGAGCGTTTCTTCCGTGTTGACTGCCTGCTCCTGTGACTTCCTGCGCTCCCTGATACCCTGTGGTGTTCTTTTCCACGCGTCGGCAAAGCTTCGGACAGTCACGTTCGTCACGGATACTGTCAAAGCGAGCAACAAAGTCAGAACGAGCCAATCGGACCAAGGCTGCATGGGATGGTAGTTGGCGACAAGATCCCCAGAGCTTGTTACCAAAGTCATACCAAGGCTTGTCAAGCCACTGAGCACACCCACCATAGTCGCCGCTCGATGACCTGACAGAATGCCGGCAAGCCCTGTACAGAGGATGTAAGAAGCCACGGTAACAGTATTAATTCCGCCGGAGCGCACGATAAAAACTGTAGAGACCAACCAAAGTCCGTAAACCAGGACTCGCCCCGCAAACAAAATGCGGCCGCCACGCGCCAGGCCATATGGGATCGCGACGAACAACAGCATCACTATCGGAAAAAGGGACGAGGTCGGTTTCCCGTCCGAGAAGAAAAGCATTCCTAGCGCAAGCACTGGCAGAAAAACCGTCATGCTCAGGCAGACGGAATTAATCACTTTGGCCACGAGCGCCTTATATTCGTCTTCTTCAGGCACTGGCAGAAAGGCATGGCGCTTGATGGATTGCAGCATGCTATCCCCTTGTAATTCTGATAATATCGACACAGCAGAGTCGGCTTGATACAGAATCGGATCCGGAGACGAAATGAAGCTCCGAGCTCCTTCAACTCGCTCATATGATGGGGACCAACAGGAGTGTCCGATCTGATACTGAAGAATGCGCCGCGCCGTCTGTTCCAGGTGCGAGCCCCGGTCTTTTGCTCCCAGATAATCCTCCCACTTGGCAGACTGTGCTGCGCAGTGCTCCGCAAATTGCCGAATCGACAACTCCCCCGTGCATAACTTCTTCTCTCAAAGGCCGATTTCCACACCATCACCATTTCCGGAAATGACGACGATTGACCCCGGATTCACGCTCTCAATTGTTCGAGAAGTCATCTTTTCGATCGCGACATCTGCCTCTTTCAGCGCGTGCAGGTATGGACTCAGTTTCGCAGTATGATTCACGTGAGCTTTTCGTTGGCCAATTCGTCAACGAACATTGGGGTTCCCCCCTGCAACGATCTTGTCCGAATCGTCGCGGAATAGAGCAATGGTGTCAAGAGCAATGAAAACAAGCTGGAGGATAATACCCCGACAGAAATGGTCAAAGCCAATGGGGCCCATAGATACGATCCCGCGCCGCGGTCAATCGACATGGGAAGCGCACCGAGAGTGGTAGTTAGCGCTGTCATCAGTATCGGTCGCAATCTTCGGGCAGCACCGTCGATCACTGCAGGCCCCGGAGATTCGCCTGTATCCACCCGCTTGTCCATCGTGTGAATCATCACAATGTTCACGTTGATGACCAGGCCGCAGAGTACTATCATGCCCACGTACACAGGTATGTTCACAACGGCTCCCACAAGGTGGAGGGCCATGACAACAGCGGCTCCGGCAAATGGGACGGCAACCATGATGATCACGGGTCGCACGACCGAATTCGTTGCGGCAGCCAGCATGATGTAAATGAGTCCCAGAGCCATGGCAACTGCTGTAAGCATCTCGCGTCGTGCTCGGAGAATTTCGTGGATCTCATCGCCCCAGGCGTAATTATACCCTTCGGGGAAGTCCGATTTGTCGAGAGCTTCTGTCACATGCCTGGCTACAAGAAGGGGATCTGCGTCCTCGATCACGAGACTCAACCGAACCACTGGACGGCGGTTCTCTCGCTGCAATTCGCTGACCCGTATCCTTTGGATTGGATCAAGGATATCACTCAGGTGGATATATTCTCCTTCATCGGACCTTGTGAAGTACTGTTGAAACGGTGCCAATCCTTCTGAGCGATCCCGTTGCGCCCGTACTCGGACGTTGACGAGCCGTTCCTTTGAAGTGACCTTTGCTGCGATGGGGCCGGTCAGGTAAGCCCTCAACTGATGTGCCGCGTCAGCGGCCTGAACTCGGTGAAAGCCGGTAGAATCATGTCTCACTCGCATGTCGATCGCCGGCTCTGGGCTCCCTTGTCTCACAATGACGTCCTTCACACCGGGAGCGTCTCGAAAGATGGGGCTCAGCGAGGAGAACAGCTCGAACAGTCCTTCAGCCGAGGGCCCTTGGAACAGGAGTGAAATGGTCTTCTCATCACCTCCACCTCCCATGGGGACGATGTGGAATTGTGCCTTACCGCTTTGTTCCAAGGAAGCGACAGAGCCACTGAGGGCATTTACAGCATCAGCAGTGGAACTTGTCAGTTGCGCAAAGGAAACCATTATCTGAGCCTGACTACCCTGGACCTGCGAATAAACTCGTTTCACTTCCGCCATTCGGAGAAGCTCGTTCTCGACCTGAGTTGCCTCCGCGCTGACGTGCTCCTGGGATGTTCCGGGAACCATGATCATAAATATTTTGAATTCCTTGGGCTTGATTGCCAGACCTTGCCCATAGGTAAGGTTCATGGACACCACGGCCCCGATTAGCATAAACACGAGGGCAGGAGCCACGGCCATGACCGGGTGAGCGGTTATGAGCAGGAGAACTTTCCTGTATGCGTCCTCCAGCTTTCGCGTCGGCATTAGGCTGCCAACGTTCCTCATCGGTCTGACCCTATTCAGCAGAAAAAAGAGAACCGGTACGAGCACGAGAGCAGCGATCAGAGATGCCGCAAGGCTGGTGACCACCGACCACGAAAACCCCTCAAAAAACATCCGTATGTCCTGGGAAACGAAGAACACGGGCACCAAGACGATCATTGTAGAGAGCGTGGAGAGGAGCAAGGGAGCGAAAACATCTGCGGTACCCTGGACGGCTCCTTCAACGGTTTCTAAACCGTCCTTCCAGTTTCTCGTAACCGACTCGATGACAACGATCGAATTGTCCACAAGTATGCCGAGCCCCAGGGCCAGAGCGGAGAGGGAGAGCAAATCCAATCGTATATTTCCCAAGTGCATCAAGAGAAGTGCAACGAAGAGGGAAAACGGGACCGCGGCAAGAACCACGAACGTGGCGGACAGGGTCCCGACAAAGAGAAAGAGGACTGCACCCGTGATCAGCGCTACTAGCGGTACAAGGACTTTCAGTCTATCGAGCGATTCCTGGAGATCTTGGGCTTGATTGAAAATCACCTCCAACTGTGGCTTGAATCCTTTCACGGCCATGGCTCCGTCCAATTCGCATCGAACGCTTCGCCAAAGGGTGCGCAAATCCGAATCCGCTCTCCGGAAGATAGCTACTGTAATGAGATCCTTGCCATTCAATCTGACTATTTCGATTGAAGGTTCGTTCACGAGAGAGACCTCGGCTATTTGTCCAACGGTAAGAATTCCTCCCCCTTTGGTAACCTTGATGGGTTGACGAGAAATTTCCTGAATGGTCTCCATGCTTCCCACGGTTCTGACGGCCAATTGCTCGCCGTCTGCCACAAGGATTCCCCCGGGGAGCGTGCAGTGGCCCGTACGGATTGCCTCCGCAACGTCTCGTATGGTCAAGCCCGAAGCTTGCAGGCGCCCCGTGTTGCAGTCCACGACAATCTGAGGATCAGGGGCTCCGGCAACTCGGACTGCTGAGATGCCCTCGATCCGCTCGAGACGGGGCTTTAGATTCTTGCCGACCCATTCACCGAGTGCCTCCAAGGAAGCATCGCCCGTCACGGCGAGCACCGCTAACGGAGCATCAGCAGGGCTGAAATGGTTGATGACCGGAAATCGTGCATCAGGGGGAAGATTCGGCACCAATCTGCGAATCCTGCTGCGGACTTCCATCGTCGCATCACTCAGGTCGACGCCCACGTGAAACTGAACTGTTACAAGCGATTCGCCGCTGCGAGAAATCGACTGGATTCTGCGTATCCCGGGAACGTCTGCAACTGCTTCCTCAATTTTTTTGGTAACGAGAATCTCCATCTCCTCGGGATTTGTGTCGAAGAGGTAGGTGCTGATGGTCAGGATGGGGAATTGCGCCCGAGAGTAAAGGTGAAGCGGCATGCGGGTGAAAGCGAAAAGACCCAGAATGAGGATGCAGCCACAGGAAGCCAAGGTCCCGATAGGTCTCTTGATCAGAAATGCTACGAGAGCCCGCAAGATTAGTCTCCCAGGGAGCTGTCCCTCGGCCCACCCGTAGCAAAGGGAGCCACGAGACTATAAACGACGGGAACGAGAAACAACGTGAACACTGTGGACGCAACCAGGCCGCTGCCCACAGTCAACGCCAGCGGTCGGTTGAGAGGGGCGGCACCTCCCCACGCCAGACAAACCGGCAGTGCCCCGAATACCGTCGTAAGCGTTGTCATGAGTATGGGTCTGAAGCGCTGAACGGACCCTAGAACTATAGCGGTACTTAGTGGGTGCCCTGCCGACCTGAGCTGGTTGGCGCAGACGACGATCAGGATGGCATTGTTCACAGCGATTCCCACCAGCACCAGCATGCCGATCATGACCTGGATGTTTATGAAGCCTCCCGTGGCAGTCAGAGCCAAGCTGGGACCAACGATGGCCATGGGTATGGAGGAGAAGACCACCAGAGGCCAGAGCAGTGACTCGTACTGAACGACCAGCACAACGTACACCAGCAGCACAGCGAGCCCAATTGCCCAAGCCAGATCGCTCAGGGACGAAATCAGCTCAGACTTCTCCATTCCCGATCTCAGCTCGTAACCCGACGGAAGCTCCACAGATCTCGACGTAGCTAAGGCTTGTTCTTCTCCCCGACTGAAAGAGGTGCCCACCACATTTGCGTGAAAGACCAGACTTCGGCGCTGATCGGTCCGGACTATTTCAAGGGGGCCTCGACTCGGTTCTGTTGAGGCCAACTGTCCCAGCAGCACCAATTCGTCCCCCCCACGAACCAGCATTGGCATCTGTTGCAGCTCGTGAATGGTGGTGTTTTCGCCTGTACTCAACTTCACTCTGATGTCAGTTTCCGAATCGCTCTCGATAAACTTTCCGACGATCTTGCCCTGTATCGCAGTCCGGATCGTTTGAGCTATGTCCTCCACCGTCAGATTACGAGCCGCTGCCTGATAGCGATCGATCATCACCTTTAGCTGTTTCGTCCACACTATTCCAGTGCACCGAATGTCGGAGAACGTCCCGCTCTTCTGTAATGCCTCTTGGATTGAGCGGCCCAACGTGCTCAGAACGAGAAGATCGTCGCCTACGAGCGTCATGATCTCTGGAGAGCCTCGGTCTCCGAAAGCTTTTGCCAGAGGACCTCCCCGGAAAACAAATTCTACGTGGGTATCCGGAACAGACCCCGTCCGAGATCGAAGATCCTGTATGATTGCCGCGCGGTGTTCGGTGCTTGAATATTCAGCCTCCAGCGTCACGTTGATACGGGCTTGATTGGTGCGTTCGACCTGAATGGCCGATTCGATGGTACTTCCTCTGCCGCCTCTCTCCGAGCCCGCCTCAGTCACGAAGCCTTTCACTCCCGGTGTGGCTGCAACCAGACGCTCCACACTGTCGACGGCCTTTTGCACGCGCTCTAAGCTGCTATCCTCAGGCAAGGTCAGCACAATACCGAACTGTCCCGTGTTGACGTCTGGCAAGAGCTCGAACCCCGTTCGATAGACCAGGAGCAATGCTAAAGTGAAAGCTGTCACGCTGAGAACCACCACGATCCATCTATGCTTGAGAGCAATTCTCAGAAGTCTGGCGTAGCTCTGCTGAAGCCCGTGAGGCGGACCGGGTGACACACCTCCACCTTTGCCAAAGCGGTGAGTCCAATGTGCGATCGTCGGAACCAGGATGACGGCTGTCAAGAGAGAGAGCAACAGCGAAACAGCGAGGGTAAATGCGAAATCTCTGAACAAACGTTGAGCGAACCCGCTCATGAAGCTTATTGGCAGGAGAACCGCCAGGGTAGTGATCGTTCCCGCTGTGACGCTGGGTAAAACCTCCTTGACTGCTCCGGCCACAGCTTCGATCATGTCGTGAGCTAAATTCCGCTTCCGGTTTATGACCTCCAACACCACAATGGAGTTGTCGACCAGCATTCCGACACCCAAAGCCATTCCCCCGATAGACATCAAGTTTAGGTTGATGGAGAAAAAGCGCATAAAAGCAAAGGTGGACAGCACGCAGACCGGGATGGCGAGTATGATGACGCCTGCGGTGGAAAGCGCTCGAATCCCCGCCCACAAGACCACAAACGCGAGAAGAGATCCGATTATGATCTGATTTCTCAAGTCTCTTAGAGCGTTCTCAATGAACGGTGCCTCGTTATCCACCACGTCCAAGCGGGTCCCCTGAGGTAGCCGGAGCTCCAATTCCCGAAACTTATCAAGCACTCTCGCTGTCACTTCGATGGTATTTGCCGCGGGCTCTTTTATGATTTCAAGGAGCACCGCGGATTGGCCGTTCACCCTGCAAATGCTCGTGATGCTCTTGTGCCAATCCTTGACCTGCGCAACGTCTGCCACGGTCACCGAGCCCCCCATAGTACCGCGGCCCAGGGACACGGATCGCATCTCATCAAGGCTCTGGAAACGCCCTACTGTCCGGATGGGGATTTGGAGAGGTCCGTCGAGAATCTGGCCACCGGGAAAGTTGATGTTGGCCGTCTCGAATCGACGTGCGACAGCGAGAAGATCGACCTTGTGGGCGGCCAGGCGTCCTCGATCTACCCAGACAGCTATCTCCCGTGACAGCCCCCCTCTGAGGCGTACGTGAGCGACTCCGTTCACCGTCTCAAC
>CAYZET010000200.1:0-9477 GCA_964477215.1 uncultured Syntrophaceae bacterium
GTCAACTGACTGAAATCACGTGATGCCATCCACGAAGTTAACGCCTATGCTCCCAATGGGAGAGGGACGCAGGGTGAGGGGGTGCGTGGCACGACAGTCTTGCCGCACGAGTTTCTCGACAGGCTCCTAGCGACCTTGCAGCCACTTGTTGAACTCCTGGACCAGCCATTGTCGCTCCAACTGATTCTCAGCGGAAGTCATGACTGCGAACCTTGCCCCGAACCGGTTCTTATCCAAGTACCCGCCTATAATTTGCCCGTTATGGATGTGGAAAGAGTTTTGAATCGCGGCCTGGCCGTCGTACGGTATTGAGTGGCATTCACTCACGTAGTCGGGAAAGGCTTTGTAAAACCGCTCAACATGCTCTTTGAATCCTATTGGGTAATGGTCATCGCCAAATCTGCAGCCTCTGCGCACCGAAACTTTCGGCGGTCTTAGAGTCAGGTCTGGATACTTCGACAGAAAAGATTCCCAATAAACCATACCGAGGGCTGAAAGACTGTAGAGGGCATTAGGGCCTTCCTCAATAGATTCGAGCAAGGGTAGAACCTGTTCGCGGAAGTTTTCATCTGGCGGGAGCAACTTGTTGATTGTTTCAAAATCAAATGATGCTCCAGGCTCGGCCAAATCAGCCCATAGCTTCTTATGTTCCTCGACAAGAGAAAGGTCGAGAGTGAAGGGGATCTGCGGGAAACGTATTATCTGGTCGAACCGCTCGTGTTTGTAATAGACGGTGCATCCCGCTGCCAGACCGAACGCTACTCCCGGTGCAATTTGGGCCTTGTACCCACCCGTGGCATTGATTGCTATCGTGCCTCCCCATTTGCGGTAATGGTTACCAAGGAGTCGGACCAGATTAGGCAGGCCCTCCGTTTGGAACAGTAACGGTTGCTTATCCTGAAGCCCGGATACCGTTTCTACCTCACATCGTTCAAAACGGATCGGGCAGTGGGAAGCCTCAAAGTATCGGCTCAGTATTTCTCCAATGGCACCCCCCTCGGTGGTATCCGACACCAACAGGATGAGGTTCTGGCGATTGTCGGGCAAGAATCCTTTTTTCACCATGGCTGCAATGGAATTGATCTCCGCTCCGCAAAGCCTCAGCTCAGGGGGCAGCTTAGCCAACAGTCCTGCCAGCCTGCCATACATATTTGATTCATAAGCGTCCTTAATTTCCCTAAGCCGGCGCGGCATGTCTCTTGGATCTCTCAGTAAACCTGCCCTCTGGAGGGCATCCCAATCCGCCACAGCCGTTGGATCGCTCACAGGGCGTTCGCCTTGGTAGTTCTTTTCAGGGTCAAGAGCTTTCATGTTTGGATAGAACAGGCTTGTTCCAACAGTGCATACGAGGTTACCCGGTAGTGTCATCGAAGAATCCTCCTTGCGCGTCTCATGGTCTCAAATGCGCTTCAGGGCTGTTTCCAGCATATTCGGACTCTTGAACTCATGGTACGTGGGATAGCGGAAATGTCGTGAGTCGCTTTCATCCCACACCATCATCTTGCGCAGTGCCACCATAGTAGGGGACTGGTCTGCCACAAGAGGTTGTATTCTTCGATTGACTTCGCTCTTCAGATCCTCCGATTCCAATATGCGGCTGGTGGCTACATTCAATGTAGAAAAGCGCTCTTCGGGCGATGCGAGGAATTCCAGCCGGCTCAACCGAATACAACAGCTCCCCATTCCCAGGGGCTTTGCATTCCCGATCTTGTGGCGCATGGGGCCCGCAAGTCTGAGCTTTTTCTCGCCCACGACAACTTCGACGTGCTCCTCAAGATTAAGAACGTACAAGAGAAGGGAAAGCTCTTCATCGGTAAGACTGGTGAACTGAACCTCGAAGTCGAAGTGATGGCCGGGCAGAACCGCGTCCACAATCCACGCTCTGTCTCGGATGTTCTCAGGGATGGGTGGGGTGGATTCTTTTCGCTGGGGCTGGTGAAAGTAGAGTTTTCGGCTCTTGCCGTCGAGGATACCGGTGTGAGGTGATCGATAGAACGGCTCGTGACGCACGCCGTTGTTGGCCAACAACACCTCAAGAGGCTTCGTCTTCGGGATCTGCTCTCTGATAATCGCGTCCCCTATGGCTACTTTGCCTTTGTGAACCCGTGCATTCTGACCTCGTTCCATCGCACCAAACATTCGGCACGCGATACATAATTGGTTTATCCGTTTGCAGGCTTCCATCCCGGGCGGTACCGGACTAGTCGAGTCACTGACCACAAAGCACCCGCCCCCGACAATCTCCGCTAGAGACCTCAGCATGCCTTTCAATGAGCTCCCCGGTATGATGCGATATCGGTTCTCCCTGAGAAGAGGAGGGTGATTCGTCCTACTGGCCTGCGCGCCCACGAACAGGGGTGTGAGATTTTCTATCTCACATCGGATGAGCCCGCTGTGTCCTCTATAGCGCTCATCGGTCCACGGAGCGCATCGCTTGACAGTTTCTCTCACCGGCACCAACCGGTATGGATTCCAGAAGTCTTCTCCCTGCGGCATGTCAGACCTCTCCCTTCACTTCGATGATGCTGTGATAGCGGCTGAATCTCGGGATGCCGGCTTTGTCAGTCCAGTCCTCCACGACTATGGCAGCACGTCCCCGTGAGAACTCTGCGGTTTCGATGGGATACGAAAATCTGTGAGGCACCTGCTGTTCCAGCCATTCGTTCCGGGTGTCTGTCCGTACCCCCCAAAGAAGGTACTGACGGAGGCACGGCGACAGCCCTTTCAGCTCCTCGGAAAAATCGGCAAGGGCCGGGGGAACAGGTGGCGCACCCAAGTATACAACGCGCAAGAGCTCTTGGATTCGTCTCCACTTGAGCTCTCCTGCCGGCCAAAAGACTCGTCCCTCTTCAGTCTGTGAAAGAAAGGTTCCGTCGAAGACCAGTTTCTCAAACCTCGACATCGTTGGGGTGAACGCCATTATGAGGGCGTCTTCGGGCCAGTCATGGGACTCGATGATGGACAAGAAGTCTGCCGAGGTCAGGTCAGCAGCACACAGGCGTTTCATCCTCGCCTCCGTTCGCTATAGGTGTCGATGTCGCTCGGCCATCGAACCTCCTTGATATAGGCCGCCAGATGCCGTACTGCCGGCTCTAGAGCGGTCCTCCACGTGTCCGTCAGATCATAGGAGTACCTGAGGCCATTCTGAGTGTGTTCGGGCAAGGATTGAGCTGAGTCGTCTTCGCGAACAAGCCCGTAAGCTGCTCGCTCCTTTTCTGAACAACTGGCCGCTATCCCAACAAGTTGTTGTTGTGGGTTGCCGATATAGGTCAAATAGAATCCGGTCACCGATGCCTTGATCCTCCCAAGGCCCCGACTCTTCCCTATGCCGACACGTATCAGTCCCTCTTCCATGACACGCAAGACCAGGCCGACAAGGCCCAACTGCCAGAGCTCGAAATTGTGGATCTCGATCCTGGTGCCAAATGTACCTTTGGTCAACACTTCCAGATCGTATTTTGCCCCGCCTGCTGGGCCGCCGGTGAGGCGGTCAATGGCCACACCGTCCCTGGTCTCGAGTATGGGATTTCCGGCTTGTTTGAAGGCTGGCGTCAGATAACCGTCTGACGTTGCCAACCGGCCAATAAAGTTATGGGAACCGAAGGTTCGGCACGCTGGACACGAAATGCGATAAACGTCGGCAGAGGGCATAGGTTTCCTCCCTATTTTGTTGATACGGAGTCCACAGGCCGCTTGTCCTTGTTCCCCGTTCTTTTCTTTTCCCGGTTCCACGTACGGAAGGCAGACCGGCACAGGGGTTTCTCTCAGGCTTCGACAGATTTTCTCGGCGTACGATCGAATGACCCCTTTGAGAGAGCTCCCTGGTATGAACGGCTCGGGTGCCGCACCAAATCGGTATGTCCGCACGAATGCCATGTCCACTCCACTCACGGTGGCCTGTCCCGACTTGATGAGCAGTGGATCAATGGGTTCAATGGTCAGATCCAATTGCGCAAAATTAATCATTCTTTTGAGCATGACTTCGCTCCTTATCGGCTCAGGCTTCGCAGCAAGGCATCAGAGAGCAGACTGTCGGCGGGCTGCATACGACGGTTCAACAGATATTCCCTAAGTTGATTGGAATCCTCGTAGTCCACGCGCTCGACCTTGGCTTGGCTCAGCACGACGCGGCCAAGGCCCCTGGAAGTAAATCCCCCAAGCCGGAACCCACTCTGCCATTCCGCCAACACCGCAGCCACCAGTGCCAATTCTCTCTCTTCGGGGTTTTCTATTTCAATGATCACTTCAAACTCCGTGTCTTTGGAAGCTACCTCGAAATCGTATTTGAGGCCGTCACGAGCCGTGCCTGAATCTCGGTCTATGGCGACGCCGTCACGTACCTGATAGCCACCCTCCCATTTTTTCAACGCTCCATCGCTAAAGAAGATCCTCGATGCCTGGAGTGGCGACCCGAACAGCCGGCACACATCGCACGTGTGATTGCCCAGCCACGCAAGCTTTCCCTTTTCCGTCTTTACTTCCTTAAATTCATTGTTGACCTTCATGAAATAACCCTGATCGCCAACACAATTTTCTCCGGAAAGCTCCGAATCCAGCATACAAGCCGAGAACCCCAGATACCCAGACAGCTTTTCTGCTGTTGCCCTGAAGCAGCCTTTCAAGGTTGATCCTGGAAGAACCGGTAGGCCTTGATTGTCCTTGAGAACGCCCATATCCGTCGCCAGGTCACCTTCCTTGCCTGAGCCAATGTGAAAGGCGGTTTCAAAGATCAGTGTGGCCGTGATTTTCATTTTCTGACGAAACGAGGTCTGGTTCATCTTTCGCCCCCCGTGCTGGTTTTATAGTAATAGTGGCAGTTGAAATGCTCGAAATAGACCCCAATGATACTTTCCATCACCCCCTCCGTTATCTGCTTGTCTCTCTTCCGAATCTGTTTTTGTGTCACCTTGTCTTGCGACTGCTCCACGGGATCGAGGAAGCCCCTCTCACGCAGAAATGATTGAAGAAAAGCCAAAAGAGACAATTCCGATGTGTCAGAAGAAAGAAGAGAGTGGATCTCTATCCAGAAGGCCTTGTTCTCTTGTCTCGTATTCTTGTCCTTCTGCCTGTCCGCCAATTTCCGCAAGCCATCGAGACCTGCCGCCTGGATGACACTAGGAATCACATGCATTTGGTGTCGCTTGACTTTCTTGCCCCGGGCAAGGACCATTTCAGCCGCGCGAATGGCCTCGCGCCGCAAGGTTTCGTCCAAAAAGACTTGAAAATCAGTAGACTTGACAAACTCATCCAATGTCATCGACGCCCCCCTTTATCTCGAGCCATAAAGGTAATGGGCCACGACCTGCCGTGCCCAGCCTCGGGCGAGAATCAGCTTTATGGCCAGTCGCTTGGCGGGATCCTCGCCTGCTATCTCGTGGGCCTTCGTCTCTATGGAGGCAAGTTGGTCTAGAAGGATTGGGCCAACGGATTGCCATTCCTTCCTGTCCTTGCCAACTTGGTTCTTGATGTAATTAATGATTTCAGAGAATCGGCTGGTTGATACTAAGAGGTTTTCGAGGCCATGAACTTGGCTCTTCTTCATCTGGCTATTTGCCATCGCCTCGCCCGCTCGCTTGGTGTGTCCCTGTTCGTAATACTCCTCCAGGAAGAGATCTATCGCACTCATGGTGTGCATGTCCAACTTGGACATCTGAGCCGGATTTGATTCCATCATATTACCTCCCTAACGTGAATTGGATCACATACGGAGATCCGCCCAAAACCTTCGGTTCTCCGGAGGCCGATTCCCTCGACTTCCAATTGCTGCAAATAGGCCGCAAGCCCAGAGATGTCTCCGCCACGGTATTGAAACAGATACACACTGCCCATCGCTATCGCTGTGTCTTCGGTCTTGGGCAACTGTCTGGTAGATTGCCATCCGCGGACAATGTGTTGACGGATAATTCGTCCTGCGGAAATAATGCTGTCGTGATTCAAGACGATTTCAGGGGACGGTCTGAGGAAACGGTCAACGAGAATCGCATTGCCAAGAAGCCCAAGGCTGAAGTACAGGCCGGAAGGCAGGGGTTTGGATGTCAGCTCAGCCACTTTCTTGCGAAAGGCTCCGTCCCAGCCCCCCAGGTCGAAATCGGGCGAGGCGCATTCCTTCAGTGTGAGCTCCATTTCTCCCATACCGCGGGTCCGGTCTGCACCTGCAAAGATAGTTTCTGAGAGGCAAGAGCAGAGAATTTCAAACTGATTCTGCCGGAGATACACCCCGCCAGTAAGGTATTGAGTTTGATCTCCAAGGTCCTCTCCTTTTCGCGTGTCGGAGATCCCCTGGGTAATGTAGAAAATGGAGGGAGCCACAGTTCCCGTGTGGCGATCAATGCCAGTGTGACGCTGGTATACGATGACTGGGTCAAACCGCTGGGGACGTTCCGTGGTACCGTTCCAGAATCCTTGGATGGGTCTCATATCCTGCTGACAGGTACGGCAGACAAATGCCTCCACTAGAGGGCGCTGCTCTAACTGAGCTGCCACATGAGCTGCCAAGGCATCAGCCACGCCGTGGCCATTTTCCCGAAGGAAGCCGGGATATCGCTTGCACGAACACGCTGTCAAAGGGAGTGGTATGGAGAGCTGATCCGCCGAATCGGCGGGGAACAGATCAGGAAAGCAAACCGGCTTTTCCAGAAAGAGCTCGCTGAATGCAGTGTCGTCAGGCGCCCCACCCTTGCGAAGGTAGTGAGCCGCAATGGCTCCCCGCAGAGTACTACCTGGAAGATAGGTCAACCCTTGCGGTGCATTGGACTGCCGATCTTCCTGAACCATAAGCGCCGCAAGAAGCTTCGCTTGGATTCGAAAAAATTTCATCGTTCGCCTCTCAGTTGCGAGTAGTCTTCCCATGTCACGAGCTCGAAAAGATCGAGCACCTTGTACAGGTCTAAAGTCGATCCATTATACTGGCCGCTCTCAAGAGTGATCTTATCCAGCCAGCCGGCGCCGGTGCTCTTGTCTCCTCCGATTCTTTCCACTGCCAGTATGCTGGCGATCAACAGGCAGTATTCGTACGGCGGATTGTCGTCATCCAGAGTCACGAGCTCCTTGTGCCACCCATCGATTCGAGTGCACAGGATCTCGGGGAGGATGTACTCGGTCGTGAAAAGCTGTTTTTCCTTTGCTGTGCCCAGCACCCGGTGCCGCGCCACGCGGTTCCGCACAAGCGCTGTGCTCACACCGTGATCTTTGAGGCATGCATCCCGAAAGAAGAGTCCCCCTGGTTCAAATCTGGTTCCGAAGAGGTGATCAACGGGGGATACCATCTGAGCGTATGGTACGAACGCCCCCTGTTCGCTCAAGGTCACCTGGTGAGGATCGGAGGGGTGGGGGAATCCCAAGGTTCGTGACAGCTTCTCACAGCTTTGACGGACAATCCCTTTCAGCGTTGCGGCCGGAATGAATGGGTGGTTCCGTCCATTTCTGCGGATTAATCGATCGGTCATGAGGCTGCTTTCACCAAATCCGGCGTGCCATCGAGATGCGAAGACAATCTGCAAATCAAGCCTGATGTGATGGCCCATGTTTGGTTCCCTCCTCTAAAGGTAGAACGAACTCTGCGATCTCGGTGAGATCCACAATCGCGGTGGAGATCTCGTTGCCGTCCCTGCTCCACGGCATTTCGAACAAGCAACCAAACCGGTCGAGTGCATGCCAGATAGCTTGCTTCTGCGCCGCAGTTCGGCAGCGGCCGTAGATGCTCAGTGTCTCGATCGTCCCACTGACCGTTCCCCGGAAAGGGGCCTCGCCAAGGCGGTGTAGTCGGCTTCTCGGGATCCCGCTCCGTTTGAGGTTTCTGGCGTGCTGAAGGAGCGCCTCCGCTTCTTCGACAGTGTACGGACCACGATAAAGACGAACCTCTTCATTCAGGTGAGCTCTCAACGTGAGGTGCTGTATTCGACTATCGATGGCGCTCGCTTGGTTGAAGCGGCTGGTGAGATGAAAGTCAACACACGCCGGCGTGTGCGATTCTTTCTCTTCTAGAGCAGTTCCCTTCCTCTTGGCGGACTTGAGGAGCTCTTCAGCCTGATTGACCATAATGGAAATGGGCGTATGGCTTCGCCCGTAAGCAATACCAATGGAAAGCGTCAGCCCTCTGTTGCCCAGCTTTGTCTTGAAGAAAGAATCGCCATCCGCACGTAATAGATATTCCCGGGATCTTTCCTCGAACAACCGGGCGACGTCGACGGCAACGGGCAGAGCGCAATCCGCGGCAAGATAGACAATCAGATCATCGCCCCCCAACAGGAGGATATCTACAGGCATTTTCCCATTGACGGGTTGGCAATGCCGCCAAAGGGCTTCGTGGCACGCCTCTCGAATGGCGGTATCCACCGCGCTAGAGAAGAGCTTGAACTGCTCTTCTGTGTGGATCTGCTTCACGAGACGACCCATGGAGTTACCATCTCCGTACAAAACGGCGGTGTAGCCTCTCCGCGAACGACACCGGTCGCCTATCTCTTCAAAATCTCGCGGGCGCCACGTCCATGACCGCTCAGGATCAACCCCATGCGCCTTCAAATGGTCGGCGAATCGTTCCCATAACCCTCGTTCTTTCCCCATCTTCTCTTTTTGGGCACAACTCGTGCACAGCAGTCTTGCTTTACCCGCAAATTCCGACACTTCCGACGCCATGCCGGAGCAACTATCGCACTCCCGGATGAATCCCGTATGACAAGGGGCACGAAGCACGACAGGATTCTGAAATTTCCGGGTTTCGAGATCCAGGAAGGCCCGCCCTAAGGCAGAAGGGTAGTCACCGTCAAGAGCGGCCATACCTACCACCATCCCAAGGGCTCCCCCAGTCTTCCCATAGATTTCTCCCTCAATGTCAAGGAGCTTCTCCCGAATAGTCTCGGCGGCAGCATGAATAATGAACTGACCCGTGCCACCGCCAGCAAACACGACCCGACTGTGGGTCGTCCCAAACGTTTCCAAGACCCACCGAGGAATGAGATGGCGGTTCAGAAAGTCAAGCAGGGCACTGGCCCCGCGGATTTCCACGAGCCGGTCCGTGCCGAAGACGTACTTCTTGATTCCCGGGAAATCCAACACAACCAGGTACGGAATATACGAAGACATCATATTTCTCCTCTCGCGATGGCATCTGGACCGCACTGTTCATCCGAAGCACGGGAGAGCGCGGGGGTCGCACGCAAATGGTCGGCCGCGAGGCTTCTGCGGTGGCGGCGCTTCCTGAGCCATGCTATGCCCCTCCTTACTGTTTGGTAAAAGTCGTGGTCACGGGCAAGGACACAGAACCACCCCTGAAGCTCCTAAAAATTGGGGACGTTCACGAATTCCTTACCCTGAAAGGGTTAATGGTTGTTAGGTCAGTCGTACCTTGAAGCACTCCAGGCGCAGCCGGCAGATGGCATTCACGTCGTTGGCGGTGCTAGAGTGTCTCTCCGCTCCAAAGAGACAGGGGAGCGCATGCCGTCTGACTCGGCTGGGGCTGGGAATTTGCAGATTTTAACC
>CAYZET010000201.1:0-4860 GCA_964477215.1 uncultured Syntrophaceae bacterium
ACTCTTGCTGCCGGATTGTACATGAGCGTATACCCGAGGCGGCTGATCTTGAAATCAAGCTCCACGTCCTCGCCCGGCCAGAGCTCCTCATTAAATGCACCGCATTCGGTGAGCACCTCCTTCCGGTACATGCTGTTGCAAGAAGGGTTATGAGAGGTCGGTCTCAATGATGCGCCGCTTTTCACATAGTCTGCCACGAATCCGATTGTCTTGAGAAATGCCTGGACCAGCTTCCCGGTATCCGTGTCGTCTTCGGGGCTGACCTGATCTCCGCCGACCCCTGCGACATTCGGGGTGAGGAACCCCTTTCTGAGCTCGTCAAGCCAGTGCCTATCCACAACGCAATCTCCATCGGTAAACGCGACAAATTGACCCCGTGATTGTGCTATACCGATGTTCCTTGCCCGTGAAGGACCACCCTTGGGTACGGGAATGACCTTTACAGTGGGATATGAGTGGCAGATTTCGAGTGTCGCGTCTGTGGAGCCGTCATCCACTACGATCACCTCAAAGCTGGGGTGACAAAGCCGAATCAGTGAGTCAAGGCACTTTGCAATAGTGCCACTGCTGTTGTGCACCGGAATGACGACCGAAATTTTAGGCCCGGCTTTTGGCGTCTCCACGACGCTCACTCCAGAGGTAGTCTATAAAATTCTTTGCTCCCCGGACCTTCCTGTACAGGTCGGATGCGCTTCGTGTTTGAAAGAGGAATTTTATTATGTAGGAAGGCCGGAAATAGAATTGGCGCAACCCCCGATCGACCGCACGCTCCACAGCTTCCTTGCCCAGCCCGGGGTATTCGATCACCCCAGCCTGTTCGCCTTCCCTGAGCCAGTCGTCCCAGTTTTCGGAGACAAGTAGACCGTGATCGCGACAGTACTCGAAATACGTGGTGCCCGGAAAAGGGACGGCAGCAGAAAACTGAACGGTGTGGAGGCCGAGGGAGAGCGCGAACCTGATAGTCCTTTCCATTGTCTCTTCCGTCTCTCCGGGCAATCCGAGCACGAAGCATCCATGGACATCGAGCTTCGTCTTACGCGCTATTTCCATGAACCGGTACGAATGCTCAACAGTGCTCCTCTTTCCAACGCCTGCAAGAATGTCGGGGTCGCCGGATTCAAATCCCACGAGAAGCTCCCTGCATCCCGCGAGCTTGAGGATTCGGAAGAGCTCCTCGTCCGCGGTGTCACTTCTCGCGTTTACGGAAAAGGTTATCTTCAGCCCTCTCCGTAGAATCTCTTCGCACACCGCCACAGCGTTAGACTTGATCAGAGTGAATGTGTCGTCCTCGAAAAAAAACTCCCCCCTCCTCGCCACGCTGGGGCACAAATGAATATCGCGCTCGATTTCGTCGACGACTCGGCCGGGCGATCTCAAACGAACCTTTCTCCCGTGCATGACTTGTGGCCACAAGCAAAAGGAGCACGTGTGCGGACACCCTCTTCCCGAAAATATATCGACGTACGGGTAAAGCTTCCCCCCGTCGAAGTACTTCATCAGGTCCAAATGGTGCCACGCTGGAAACGGAAGAGAATCGAGATCGTCGATGAGCGGCCTGGGCTGCGTGACAACAGTGTGGCCGTTTTGCTCGAATGCAATTCCTGTGACTGTGGACAAGCGGCTGAAATTCTGCACCACATCGAGCACGGTGAGGTCGTACTCTCCAATGCATACGACGTCAACCGCTCCATCTGCAATCTTCAAGGTCTCTTGAGGGAGAGCCGACGCGTGAGGCCCGACCATGACAATGCCACATCCGCTTTCTTCCTTACATATTCTGGCGCACTCGATGTCTGAGTATATCGAGGGGGTGGTGGAATCGAGCACCACGAAATCGGGACCTTCCTGTCTCACTATGCGTCGAAGATCCTGTTTGTCCCAAGCCATGGCGGGGAAGTCGTACAGCTTCGTGTCGACCCCAGATTCTTCAAGCACCGCAGTTGCATACGCCAGCCAATCAGGGGCTCTCAGCACCCGTCCGCGGGTTCTGGCAGCCCACCGTTGGGCTCTGTTGAAGCCCTTAACATATGGTTCGTTCACTACGAGGACTTTCATGGATCCTCAGGTTCCGCCTTTCCCGAAATTCTTAGAGCATCTGTCAGACTTTTCTCATCGGCGTTCTTTTGGGCTTGAAGCTTGAACATGGCGAGAAAGAATGAGCAGAACACGATCTGGAAGCCCAGCGCCATGGTTGTGGACGCCACAATCACCGTATGCGCAGAGCCCATTTCTCCACCGCCACGAGTCAACCACGTCACCAAAATGGAAAGGTCCGCCAAGAACCCGAGAAAGATCAGAAGTGCGCCCATTGCCACTCCGATCTCCAGAGTGAACCAGTTTACCAATCTGGTAAAGGTAGGCCCTCTCATCTCGAACGATTCGTTCATGGCGAAGGTCTTAGCAAACGCACCCATGGAAACGACTTGAAAGCCCAGCAGCGTCAGGAGACACCCCAATGCCAACCAATGGATTCCAACGTAGTGACCGAAGACTCTGATCGGGCCTAGCAGGAGTGCCGCCTGCAGAATTATCCCGGGAATCAGCATGAGAAAGCCGGGGACAATATACAGATAGTCCGGGGCGTAGAAGAGCAGGAGCCTGAGATGACGCCACCCGTCGCGGAAAGATCGCAGGTGAGGCTTCTTGGACCTGCCGTCTTTGTAAAGGGTGATAGGGATTTCAGTAATGTTCAGGTTCTTATTCTTGGCCTTGACGACCATTTCGGTCGCGAATTCCATTCCTGTGCTCTGAAGATCCATCCTTGCATAGGACTCTTTGGAGAATCCCCGCATGCCGCAGTGTGCGTCGCTCACACCGGTTCGAAAGAAGAGATTCATCAGCCCCGAGAGGAACGGATTGCCGAAGTACTGGTGGAGCGGCGGCATGGCACCTGGTACAATGTTCCCTTTGAGACGAGTCCCCATCACGAGGTCGTAGCCCTCCCGCAATTTATCTATGAAAGGGCCCATGGCCGACCAGTCGTAGGAATCGTCGCAATCGGCCATGATGCAATACCGACCGCGAGCTGCTCCGATTGCTGCCTGCAGAGCAGCCCCATATCCTCTGACCGGCTGATGCACCACCCTGGCACCGAGGGATCGAGCGATTTCTACAGAGCCATCTGCGGACCCGTTGTCGCCGACTACGACCTCCCCTCGTATTCCCAAGACCGCGAAGCAATTGATCGCTTTTTCTATGCACCGGCCGATTGTTTCTTGTTCATCGAGGCACGGCATCACAGCAGAGACCTCGATGTCCCGGTCGGCCGAACAAATGGGGTGTTCGCCATCACACGTCTGTGACGCACCGGCACTTGCCATTGACCAATGTACCCTCGAAACGCGATGTTGCAGCCCAGTATCGCAGCGAGCTCTCAACCGATTGATCCCAGGCGCATCCATTCTAGCTGTCGCATGATCTGATTGCAAGTTTAAGGTATTATGGGCGAACTCTCATTTGCGGAAAGCCGAATCCAAGGATTTCGCGTGGTCTTCCGCTTTCGGCTGCGTGGACTGCCGCGGGAGCGAGATCTCGCCGATGGTGAAGCCGGGTGAGGTTGACATGCGGGGCGTCACCGTATACTGAGCCAGGGGCCCTGATTTCAGGTTAGCCCAGATTCCGTTGTAGAATGCCCCGTACACCCGTCGGCCGGCCTTGAGGTGAAAATCGACCAGCTTGGGGAAGTCCCGAAAGCGATCTCGATCAGGAAATGCAATGGCCACGCGATGGTTCTCGATCACGCGGATGAACGGATCGACGACGGGGGAGGTGAAGAAGACGGAGCCTGGCGCAACCACCTGCCGAACGTCTTCCCCCTGCCGGTAATTCCGCTCACGCTGGCTGCGGTGTGCCGGATAATCATAAAAGAACGCCACGAGAACCGACCATGCAAGAGTGACGGTCAGCATCCCCCACACTGCGGGCCGCAGAACTCGAAGCTCTTTTCCGTTCACCGTTTCCCCGAGCACCACCATCAACAGCAATGCCCCTGCGAGAAGAAGTGGAACGTCGAGAAGAGGGAATTCCAAGTCGTTGAGACTCGCGGGCAATTCCTTTACCAAGAGGAAATACACCAGCGCGGCTCCGAAACAGAGAACTACGGCAGTAGGAACAGTAAGCGGCCTTCCCCAACGCATTTTCATTTGTTCCATGCTGTACGCAGACAGAATTGCAAGAAAAGGTAGGAGCGGCAGGGCGTATCGATAATTTAGACATAATCCTCCGGCGTGCGCACCCGAATGGTGAAACGCATATGCATAATACGCGATGCTTGTAACCGGCATGAGGATGAGCATCAGCAATCGTGGGTAGTCGTCTGCGGCCTTGATAACTCGTGCAACAGGGATGGCAAGAAGTGCAAGAAACGGAAGACTCTGTATAAGGGCTTTTTTCTGTGCACCTAGATAAATGACCGCGCCTGCCGAGCTTCTTGTCATGGCAGGCAGTATGAAACTCGGATCGAGCCACCGAATATCCACAATGGAAACCCAGAAGTTGCGCACAAGCTCCAAAAGAAAGGACCGGCCGTGCGGAACGACCAGTGCCGCTATCAGCGCAGCGATTCCACCCCACAAGAGCTTGCCCCTGTGCGTGTCGAGAAATTTTGTGAATTGCGATCGAGTAAGCACCCAAGCCGCCGCTGTCGCGAAGAGCACGCCAACGACGACAAAGGGCGAGATATTTGACGAGCCTCCATAGGTGAACGGAACGAGGGACCCGAACTTTGCCTCATTTGCCAATGCGAACGCCACCAGTCCTGGCGTGAGACCGAGGCAGATAGCGCAGACCTCGTGGGGACGCCACGGCCTCGTAAACAGGAAGAGGGAGAGCAATACCGGGAAGATCAGCGCCCCTTCCATT
>CAYZET010000201.1:4870-9395 GCA_964477215.1 uncultured Syntrophaceae bacterium
ATCCTGCTATCAGTCCGGAACCGAGCGCCCACCACAATGCCTGTGTTTTCGATTCCCCGTAGTACGATCGTACCGCGCAATAGAACGCGGCCAAGATCGCCAAGACGGACGTCATGTGGGGCCACGCTGCCTGAGAATACTCCCAGCCAAACGTGCAGATTACGAGAATGAGGCAGGCATTGAGGGCCAGATTGTCATCCTTCAGAACCCTCATGGCAATGCCGTAACAGAGGAACACCACCCCGATGAAGGCAAGAGCATTGATCAGGAACAGTCCGTAAAATCCGGCGATGCGGTACATCGGCGCGGCGATGACGGAGAACAGGTATGGATACTGGGAGACCAAACGGCCCTTGTATGGGGGAAAAAACAGGTGGTGCATCTCGGGAGAGGGGAGCTCCTGGTAAGCGTTCCATATCTCGAAGGTACCGCTTTCCCAAAAGCTCTTTGTTGCTATGTGGTACACCGCCTCGTCGATCGACAGATACCCGGGCACGACAAAGAAGAGCGTGGCCAGGACATGGGCAAGCCCCAGCGCAAGGAGCACGGAGATCTTGATGTATCGTACGGAAACCGCTCTCCGAGACACTTCAGCTTGATTCATGGGATTCCGCTCCAACCGAGATGTATCCGGTCCCGCTTACAGGGGTTGTGAAAGAAATGCCTGTCTTTTTGTAGGAGAATGCGCGGAGGGATCTGTCTCGAACCGATCCGCCCTCCGCATTCTGAAGCCTTCACCGTGGGTCAGCCCTTTGCTATGGTAGTGAGCTGCTCTTCCAAGACGCCCTGGACCAACGGTATCTTGTACTGATTTTGCTCCAACGGTTGGGCGTCAGCGACGGCTGCCTCGGCCGCATGCTTTATGGTTTCCGCGTCCAGCTTCCGGCCGGTGATCGCCTTCTCCACTTCCTCGGAACGCCACGGGATGGGGGCTACCCCGCTCAACACCACCCGTGCCCGCTGAACCTTGTCCCCTGAGAAGTTTAGCGCCAGAGCGACTCCCGCCAGCGCGAAGTCCCACGACTGTCTGGCACGCACTTTCCGATAGCGTGTTCTCAATTCTTGCGCGGGTTTCGGCACCTGGATCTCTGTGACGATCTCGCCGGGGTCAAGCACGGTTTCCTTCTCCACGTCCTGGTTCGGAAGAACAAAGAACTGGGGCAGAGGGACGAATCTGGCCCCGCGCGGCCCGACCACTCGCGCTGTCGCGTCCAAGGCGACCAACATGGGAGCCGTATCCGAGGGGTGCACAATAGCACAGATGTGATCGTGGCCGAAAATTGCATGGAACTGATTTTCAGCCCCAAACGCGTAACACATGCTCCCGCCCTTTCGACGACAATGGAACTCCCCGCGGTAGTACCAACACCGGGGCTTCTGGCAAATGTTCCCGCCCATGGTCCCCTGATTCCTCAACTGGGGGCTGGCCACCTCCGAAGCAGATTGTGCCAATCCGGGGAACCTTTCCCTAACGACCGGGTTTTCGGCTACCTCCGTGATGGTGGCGAGTGCACCCATGCGGAGCCCACCATCCGACGTCTCCTCGATCCCTCTTAGCTTGGCCAGACGGCTAATGCTGACGAGGATGTCGGCACCGAACACCTCATCGCGAAGGCATCCCAGCAGGTCCGTCCCTCCCGCGTGAATCAACGCGCCAGGCGCAGAGAGACGCTCCACTGCTTCCTCCACGGACTTCGCGCGCACATAGCTGAAATTGGGCAGCATGGTCTACTCCTTGCCTCTGCGCTCCGCCAGGAGCCGGTTCAACTGAAGAGGATTGATGGGGGTGCTCGTCACTCGCACACCGACAGCGTCATACACCGCATTAGCTATGGCTGAGCCAGTGGGTACAGTAACCGGTTCGCCGAGCCCCTTGGCTCCTATGGAATTGGCTTGGGCGTCGGGAAGCTCGAGAGGAAGGGAGACAATTTCCGAGGGCACGTCCCGTGAAGTGGGGAGCTTGTAATCGTGCCAGTTCTTGTTGCAAAGCTTGCCTGTCCGGCGATCTAGCACCCTCATCTCTGTCATGCCAAAGCCGACTCCCATGGTGATTCCGCCTATAACCTGGGAGTCGTACGTGAGTCTATCCATTACTCTCCCGCTGTCGTGAGCGGCAAGGAACGAGAGAAGGGTTACCTCCCCAGTCAGGGTGTTCACCGCTACTTCGCAGAATTGGGCGCAGAATGGTTGTATTATCTTTCCCACCGGATTGGGGCCCCGGTATCCCAGCCCCACGATTACGCGCTGTTCCTTGAACTTGCCGATTTCTCCGATTTTGATTCTCTTCGATTCGTCCTTCTGAGATACGACGTATCCGCCTACAACGGTCAAGTGCTCCGGCTTGCTCTTCAGATCCTCTGAAGCGAACTTCAAGAGTCTCTGTTTGACCCTTACCGCGGCATCCCTCACCGCTGGGCCGTCGGAAGGGACGGTCTTGCTCCCCCCGCTCGGAGTTGCAAACTGGGTCGTACCAGTATCGGCATTTTCAATTTGGATCTTGTCCAGCGGCACTCCCAGCTCCTCCGAGACAATGAGAGCCATGATTGTTTTCGTGCCGGTGCCGATGTCGCTGGCCCCCATATTGAGATTCACGCTGCCGTCGACGAACAGCTTGAGAACTATGGATGAGGGCGGCATTCCACCCCCCACTTGCCACAGGCCTCCAGCCATACCTATACCTCGCCTGATATGGCCGGTTTGTTTGGTACGGGCAAGCGCGGCTCGCTTCTCCTTCCAATTGAATGCCTTGGCTCCCTCCATAAGACACTGCTTCAGCCCTGTGGATGTATATGGCATGTTCCCGGGGCGTCCCTGGCTGTACGGGGGGATGTTCTTCAATCGGAGCTCAACAGGGTCCATCTTGATGGCTTCAGCCAACGCGTCCATCATCTGCTCGAGCGCCCAGGACCCCTGAGGATGGCCGGGTGCCCGGAACGGTCTCGCCGGACCGGCATTGATATAAACATCCGTGCTTTCGCATTTGACATTGGGGCAGAGGTAGGTGTCACGAACGAGCCAATCCACCCCCCAGACGCCATCGGCAGGATAAGCGCCCCCCGTCCCCAAGCAGGTGAATTGGAGCGCAGTGAGCGTGCCGTCTTTCTTTATCCCCGCCTTGAGGGTCATGTTGGTCGGAGGTCGGTTTCCGACGACCAGATATGTCTGTTCACGTGTGAGAAAGAGTTTCACCGGTCGAGCCGTCTCTTTTGCGAAGAGGGCTGCGATAATGGAGTACTTGCTTGTCACGAGCTTCGAGCCGAATCCGCCTCCCATGTACCGGCCTATTACCCGAACCTTGGCAAGGGGGAGCCCGAGGGCTTCTGCCACCATCGTTTGGACAGAGTACACACCCTGTGTCGACTCCCAGATGATGAGCTCATCACCATCCCATCGGACGACACAGCCATGAAGCTCCATAGGGGTATGGAGCTCACACTCACTTCTGTACTCGGCTTCCAGGACCACGTCAGCTTCCTTGAAGCCTTTTTCCACATCCCCCCGTTCGTAGGTTTGCGGCTTGCCCACCTCGTTCCCTCCCGCATGAACAAAGGGCGCGTTCGAGGCAAGGGCCTTTCTCTCATCCGAGACGAAGGGTAGGATCTCATAGTCGACCTTGATTGCCTTGATTGCATCCCACGCGCTGTAGGGCGTATCCGCAACGATCGCTGCCACCGCGTCCCCCTCGTACCTACAGTGAGGATCAAAGATCTTAGACTTTTTCTTTCCATACCGCCAGACAATGTCAGCGCCGGGTGTAGATCCTGTCATCACCCCCCGGCAGCCTGCCACCTTTCTTGTGGCAGAAGTATCCACGTTCTTGACTCGCACGTTGGGGTAGGGGCATCCAAGTATGGCAGCATAGAGCATGTCCGGAAAATTGACATCTGACGGATATACGGCTGTTCCGCTTACTCGTTCGTATGCGTCCACTCTCGGCAAGCCCTTTCCCACGAAATGCGTCTTCTTCCATGGGGCCGGCTCCTCCCCCGGCAACGGTGTTTCCGGCACTGGGAGCCCTTCCAGGAAGTAATATCTCTTTTCTTCCGTGTTCATGATTTTCCTCCCGGGCCGGACTTGAGCTTCGCAGCCTTTTGCGCCGCCTCGAAAATGTGGCCGTACGCACCGCACCTGCACAGATTTCCGCTCACGCCCGTTCGAATTTCGTCAAGACTGGGATCAGGGTTCTTCCGTAGGAGTCCCTCGACGGCCACAATCTGACCGGGCGTGCAGTATCCGCATTGAAAGGCATCGTGCTCGACGAACGCTTGCTGCACCGGGCCGAGCTCCTGTCCGTCCATCAGACCTTCCAACGTGGTGATCTCCGCATCCTCGGCTTCGACAGCGAGCATCAAGCACGCATACTGGGGCCTGCCGTCTATAAGAACCGTACACGCGCCACACTCTCCGCGTTCGCACCCCACCTTGGTTCCCGTAAGGCCCAACTCCTCACGAAGCACGTAGAGCAGCGACCACCGGGGTTCCACGAGAAGCCGATAGATCCGTCCATTGATCTTCAGCGTCAATT
>CAYZET010000202.1:0-9391 GCA_964477215.1 uncultured Syntrophaceae bacterium
CAGAGTAATGGCGATGGGAGGGCCGCTCGCTCCAACCGGATGGCCGATTGCGAGGGCTGTGCGCCTCATCGCTGAACCCTCGGCATGAAGCGCGGGATGCATTCCCCGCACGCCAATGTCTTTCTTTCGAGCACGTCCAGCTACTCGTAGACTTTCTCCTCCACATCTCCGGACGCAACCGAATCGGCCTCGTAGTCCCTTGGAAGTCGGGCTTGCCGTGACTTCAGGAACTCCCTGTACCACTCGCTTGCGGTGATAACGGACATCACCTCGTTCGTACCGGTCCAGATGGAAGCGAGCCGCAGGTCCCGGAAGATTCGCTCGATTGGATACACGTTGGTATACCCGATTCCTCCCATGACCTGCATGGCGTTGTGGGACACCTTTTGGCAGGATTCGGTGGTGAACTTCTTGGTCTCGGATACCATGCGGCGAATGGTGTTCATGCTCGCGCCAGCGTCTACCGCACGTGCAGTGGCATAGACCATTGCACGCGACGCGTCCAGGAGCATTGCCGACTCAGCAACTTGAAAGCTCACTCCCTGAAATTGGTTGATTACCTGACCGAAAGCCTTGCGACGGGTGGTGTAGCTGGTGGCCACATCCAGCGCGGGCCGTGCAGCCCCTATGGTCATTGCAGCAGTTCCCAGCCGTTCCGGAATCATCATGGTGTTGAAAACGTCGTACGCCCCGTGCAGACGGCCGATGACGTTCTCTTTCGGGACCTTGACATCCCTGAACACCACGCGTCCAGCTCCACCCCCACGACATCCCATGAGCCCGTACACGTACTTGGTCTCCACTCCTTCGGTCCGATCCACGATGAAGCAGGTTAGTGCCTTGTGTGGCTCCGCCTCGAAATCCGTCCTCGCATAGACCAGGAAGAAGTCAGCACCTTCCGCGCCCACAATAAATCTCTTCTGGCCGTTGAGAAGGAAGTAATCGCCTCGGTCCACGGCAGTCGTGGTAGTCCCGAAGAAATCGGAGCCTCCGCGTGGCTCGGTAAGGCATTCCGCAGCGAAGGTTTCTCCCCGCAGAAGAGGCCTCACGTACTTCTCTTTCTGTTCATCCGTCCCGTGGAGGATGATAGCATCACATACCAGCTCAGCACCGATGCCGAAGGTGCACGCAAAGATGTAGCCCAGGGTGCCAACCTCTTCCATGACCATGCAGGTGCTCACCCAATCCATATCCCTGCCACCCCACTTCCGGGGATATCTGCAGCCGAAAAGATTGCGCCTGCCCGCTTCTTGCAGGAATTCAGTGGGGAAGGTAATCTTGTCGGAATCCATGTCCAGAATCATTTGTCTCGGAACCCACTTGACCAGGTCACGTGCCTCTTCCCGAAGTTTCAGTTGCTCTTCTGTCAGCAAGAAATCGAACATGGGTCACCTCTTCCTGCGCTCCACGGGCAGCCTTCTCCCGTAAAGAGAAGCTCACCGGACGCCGTTATTGTATCGGTAGATCTCGCACACTCGACCGAGAGTCACGTTGCGTCGCTCCTGAGTTGCTCCAGTCGCTTCATCAGTTTTTCTCTCACGCTCAAGATGTCCTGCTCGAGGAGCCGGAGCTCATCCATGCGCTCTTGAATTTCCTTTAATTTTCGCTCTCCGTACGCAAGAGATGCCTCGATCTGATCCACTTCTTCTTTGTCATCGGCGGTCATGCCGATCATTTCTGCGATTTCGTCCAATGAATACCCGAACCGCTTGCCTCGAAGGATGAGCTTGAGTCTGGCTCTGTCCCGTTTGCCGTAAATCCTCTGGTTGCCGCGCGTCCTCTTGGGTGCAAGCAGGCCCTTTTCTTCGTAGAACCGTATAGATCGCGGGCTGATATCGAATTCCGCGGCCAGGTCGGATATGGAGTAGACCGGCTCTCTCACATTACGCTTCATGGGGGAGACCACACTTATCGTTTACGTCAACGTAAAGTACAGGATGCTCGTCTCTCTGTCAAGCTCAATTACAGCACATTTGGCTTCGCGGGAGGAAAACAAGCCGGCTTCAATTCTGCCTTTTCGGAACCGCAGATGTGGGGTAGTCCCGCGCCCCGCGCATAGGCGTTAACTTGGTGGAGGGCATCACGTGATTTCAGCCAGTTGACTTAACGAGGACCCCGGAACCCCGGCGTAAGCAGGAGTCCATAACATGTTAGAAAGACTGGATCCCGGCCTTCGCCGGAATGACAGAGAATTGGCCGTTCCACTTCTAACTTAACGCGCATGCGCGTCCCGCGGGACTGCCATTCTTAGGAACGCAGGCTAGAAGAAAGTGTCTCAAAAGCCGGCAGTCCGTGATAATCGTGGCACACCCCCTCACCCTGACCCTCTCCCCCGAAGCGGGGGAGAGGGGATTCTTCCGGCTCCCTCTCCCTCTGGGAGAGGGTTGGGGTGAGGGTGCCTTTCCACGCATCGACGCTCAATCGTGCTACGATTTTTGGTGTTTCCCGAGTTTTCGGACAGTTTCAGAAAGCCTGCACTACATGCGTGCACTACAACACGCTCAACGTATCGCCACTGTTGCCAAACGTTCGAATACCCTGCGGACGCTGGCTGGCATTCACTCGGTTAGTCGCGGCTAAATCATTCGGGCTGTAAGCTATCTCCTCGCCTGTGCAGCGGGCTTCTCATGACCGACAGAGCGCTACCCCTCGGGCGGCCTGCCCATTTCGTCCCAGCCTCGAGCCCTGTAATAGTCGGTGAGGAGCTCATCCATCTGCTCTTCCGTGATGATCTTTCCCGTCTCAGGAAGGACTTCATTGCAGAAGCGTTTGGGAAGCTTGTCTTCCTGAGGTGTCAATCCCTCTCTCACGTTGAATCGCCGCGTGTTATCGGAGATGCTCCCTGCTATGATCTTCATGGCGTCCCTGTCGAGGTCGAGCCCTGTTAGTCCCTTTATCATCTCTGCAAGGTCTTCCCACTGGTACAGATCGCGGTAGAATCGACACAGAACAAGCGTGTCGAAGATGGTGAGTCGATCTTCCCACTCGACGAACATTTCTGCTTTCCCGGCAATCTGATCGGGATCGATCATCTTGGCCAGCTCCGGTTTGTAAAACGTCGCCCTCAAGTGACAGGCCCCACGGTCCGAGGTTCCGTACGCCAGCCCCATTCCCTTGAGCACGCGAGGATCGTACCCGGCGGGTTCCAGACCTTTCACGTGGATGGCTTGATCGGCCATTCCCATCTGCTCGGCGGCCACCTTGATCCCTTTTGCCAGGGTGTCTCCGAGGCCGGAACGGCACGCAATGTCCGACAAGAGTGTGGCAATCCTGTCAACTTGACCATAATCGATCGGATAATCTATCTTTCCTTGCCTCACCGCCTCTATAGTGAGAGCGACGAGGTTGCCGGCACTGATGGTGTCCAGGCCCAACCTATCGCACAAATCGTTCAGGTACGCTATCTCCTCGATTGAGTCGACCTCACACAGACCACCGAACGAGTAGATTGTCTCGTACTCCGGCCCTTCGATCTTGAGTCCCTTATGCCTGCCGTCCTTCACGGTTGAGAGCCTTCCGCACGCGATGAAGCACTTGAGGCACGCGTGCGGGCTCACGTCACAGCGGTCGTGCAGTGCCGGTGCGTTAATGCGGGCTTGGTGATCGGCCTTGCCCTTGCGCCAATACCGCGTGGGGAAGCTCCCGACCCCGCTCATGATATCGACCATCATGGGCGTGCCTTTGCTCTTGTATGCCTGCACACCCGGATCATCTTTTGCCCGTTGGGCAAGATTCTTGGACAAGCGCTTCACGAGATCCGGATCGGCCAACTCTTTGGTCTTGTTCCCCCAGAAGGCTATGGCTTTGATTTTCTTTGACCCCATCACTGCGCCTACACCCGTGCGCCCCGCGCTGCGCCACCGGTCGTTCTCGATCACCGAGAAGGTGACACCATTTTCCCCAGCGGGACCGATCACTATAACGCCGCAGTTCTTTGCGTCGGGTCTGTGCTCCTTGATCCAAGCCTTTACCTGCTCCTCGGTCTCATAGGAATCCTTGCCCCAAAGAGCTGTGGCGTCATGAAATAGCGCGCCTTCGTGGGAAATTTCCAGCCACACGGGACCTTCGCCGGCTCCGTGAATGAGTACAGCGTCAAATCCTGTCCTGGCCATGTATTCTGCAACTGTTCCACCGGAGTACGATTCCGAGTAATAGCCTGTCTGGGGGGATTTCGTGTACACGCCGTGACGGCAAGACCCCCACACCGCTGTGGCAGTTGCGGGGCCCACAGCAAAGACGAGATGGTTGTCCGGCCCCATGGGGTCCACACCTGGAGGGTTGTGCTTGAGCAGCAAATGCGTGGCAAGCCCCTTCCCGCCCAGGGTTTTGCTCAGAATGTCATCTGAGATCATGTTGAGATCGTACGATTTCTGGGTTGCGTTCACTCTCAGGACCATATTGTAGAAGCCGAACATGGATCACATTCCTCTGCGTGAAAGAGCGTTTTCACCTTGGCACGCACCGATGGCGCTTAGGCTCGGGAAGCAGCGCGGAGCATCTCACCACCACCATCGCCTCGGTGTCCCTCGTATTAGAGCACACTTCTGTAAATGTCCATGGCATCCTGCTGTCCCAACTCGCGAGGGTTGTTGGCAAGAAGCCGAGTAACCTTCATCACCCCTTCTGCCAGAGAAGGTATGTCTTCCTCTTTGATTCCGAATTCGCTCAGATGGCTCGGAACCCGGAGATCAGCGGCCAGCGTTCGTAACGCGTCGACGGCCAGTTGGGCTGATTTTCGCTCACTCAGCCCGATCGTGTCTTCTCCGAATAGCTCCGCCATCTGCGCAAATTTCCGCAGGTTGCCCAGCATGTTGAATTCCATAACTGCCGCAAGCATGATGCTGTTGGCCACACCGTGAGGTATATGGAATTCCGCACCTATTGGATAGGCGAAAGCGTGAACCGCGGTCACGCCGGCATTGGCAAACGCCATGCCCGCAAGCATGCTTCCTTCCAGCATATTTGAGCGTGCCTGCAGGTCCGTGCCGTTGGCATAGGCTGTACGGATGTTTTCAAAGAGGAGCTTCATGGCCTGCACGGCCAACAGATCAGTCAGCGCAGTTGCGTTTCTTGACGTGTATGCCTCAACAGCGTGGATCAGTGCATCCATGCCCGTGGCAGCGGTCACGGACGGAGGCAGTCCGAGGGTGAGCTCCGGGTCCAAAATGGCTGAAGCTGGGAAAAGTCGGGGGCTCACTATACCTTTCTTGAGTTTCTCCTGATGATCCGAAAGGATGGCAATGGGCGTTACCTCGCTCCCGGTCCCAGCCGTGGTAGGAACGAGGATGAGCGGCAGTCCTGGAGCCTCTACGAGGTCAATGCCGAAGAGCGAACCGATGGGTTGAGTGTTCGTCACTAGGATGGATGCAACCTTCGCAATGTCTAGGGACGACCCGCCGCCGATTCCAAGGATGAGATCGGCTCCGAAGTCTTTCGTGAGCTCTGCTGCCTGAGAAGCAACCTCGTAACGAGGGTCTGGCTCTACCGCATCGAACCTGCCCAGGGAAAAACCTGCTTTCTTTAGGAGTCCTCCAAACCTGTCCACGATTCCCGTCTTCACAAGACCGGGATCGGTAATGATCATAATTTTACTGGCTCCCAGGCGTTTAACCTCCGCGGCAACACCATCTGCCGATCCTGGTCCCATGACAATGCGGGGCGTCGTCTGAAACACGCTCACTCGGTTCATTTACTCCTCACCTTCTCGGATGATCCTATAATTTCAGCCTGTCTAAACTGCCAGGTATTTCTTCTGTACGCTTTCTTCGCTCTCAAATTCTGCTACTGTGCCGGCGTACACCACCTGGCCCCTGTCAATGACCACCACCCGGTCCGCCACGGCTAAGGCGAACCGCATATTCTGCTCAGAAAGAAGGATTGTCGTTTGAGCTGCCTTGAGACTCATGACAAGGTCCTTGAGAACTGCGACTACGACGGGCGCCAGACCTTCCGTGGGCTCGTCGAGAACCAGAACGTCAGGGTTGCCCATCAGGGCTCTCGCGATGGTGAGCAACTGCTGCTCTCCACCTGAGAGTGTCCCGCCAAGGCGAGTCTGCAGATGAACCAGCAAGGGGAACTTCTCCAGCACGCTCTCCAAATTCCAGCGACCTTTGCGGCCGGGAATATAACCCAATTCAAGATTCTCCCTCACCGTCATGGGACCGAAGATCCTTCGATCTTCCGGCACATAACCCAGTCCCATCTTTGCCATTTTGTACGAGGGGAGCCGCGTGCAATCTTTGCCCTTGAAAATCACCTTGCCGGTACGGGGCGGAGTGAGCCCCATGATCGACCGAAACGTGGTTGTCTTGCCCGCTCCGTTGCGGCCCATGAGGCACACGGTTTCTCCGACAGCCACGGAGAGGCCCACGTCAAAGAGTATATGGCTGTGGCCGTAAAAGGTGTTGAGGCCGGAAGCCTCGAGAACTGGTGTCATTCGAGGTCCTCACCAAGGTAAGCTGTAATAACTTCCGGATTGTTCCTGATTTCGTCGGGTGTGCCTTCGGCCAGGAGCCTCCCCTGTTGGAGGACCCGAACCGTTTGGGCAATCCCGAAGACCGTGTCCATGTCGTGCTCGATGAAAATGAGCGTCAGGTCGAATTCTCTCCACAATCTCGCAATCAGATCTCGAGTAAGCTGTCGCTCCTCCGGTGACATGCCAGACGTTGGCTCGTCGAGCAAGAGTAGCTTCGGCTCCAATCCCAGTGCGATTCCAATGTCCAGGAGCTTCTGGTCGCCGTGGGATAACTCGAGGGCAAGCCGGTCCGAATGCTCTGCGAGACCGATCCTCTCTAGAATGGTGTACGCTTTGGCCGTGGCTTCCTTGAAATTGACGATCCCCTTGATGGGATTGGTACTCTGGCCAAGCCTGGATAGACAGGCCAGACGCACGTTGTCCAGAACGCTCTCTTCCGGGAAGATCGAAGTAATTTGAAAAGCCCGACCCATGCCGCGCCGCACGATGTCTTGTGTGGATAAACCGGTTATTTCTTGGCCCTGAAAGACGATTCGTCCCCGGTCCGGGACGAGATACCCCGTAATCTGGTTGAAAAGGGTTGTCTTTCCCGCTCCATTGGGACCGATGATTGCCGAGATGCTGCCTGCTTCCACTGAAAAGCTCACTCCGGCAGTGACCCTGAGCCCGCCAAAGGATTTGTCCACCTTATCCAGAACCAGGATGGGCTCCATCTCAACCTCTCTCCGTCACTCGGGTCCTGAACCTGCTCACGAGCTTGCGGGCTTCGCCTACCAGACCCCTGGGAAACAGAAGAACCATCACCATCATGATGATTCCCACGATCAACGGCCAAAACTCTGTGCGCGCGCCTACGATGTCCTCGATGATGATGAGCGCGGCAGCTCCAATGAATGGTCCAAAAAACTGACCAATCCCTCCGAGAACAGACATGAGGATGACCTCGCCGGAGGTGGTCCAATAGAGCATGTTCGGGTGGATCGAATTGTCCACACCTGCCATGAGACCCCCTGCCAAGGCGGCAAAAGCCGACGAGATCACGTAAATGGTGAGCTGGTTTCTCTTTACGCTCTGCCCAAGAAAGCGCACTCGATCGGGATTCTGTCGCACGCATCGGAGCGTCAGCCCCATGGGCGAAACTGCGAGGCGCCTGAGCAGGAAGATAGAGAGCGCAACCAACACCAGAGTGAAGTAATAGTAGGCTATCCGATTGCCCAGGATGCCCGGAGGGATGATTCCTTGGATGCCGTCATCGCCACCGGTGAAGCCATACCACCTGAACGTGATCTGCCAAGCCAACTGGCCGAAAGCTAACGTCATCACCGTGAAAAACACACCGCCTACCCGGATAATCAACAGCCCGATCAAGATAGCCAGCACTATGGAGCACAGAATTCCGAGCACCATGGCAGGCAGGAACCAACCGTCCCCCCAGTACTTGAAGACGATTCCCACGGAATACGCCCCCAATCCATAGTAGAGAGCCTGTCCGAAGGAAAGCATTCCGGTGCCGCCCCACAACATGTTGAAAGAGACCGCAAAGAGCCCCCACACGAGTATGTGGCCGGCCAACATGAGCTGATAGTCGGAAGCCTTCGAAAGGGGAAGCAGGGCAAAAGCCAAGAACACCAAGGCCCAGAAAACGGCTTCCATGTAGCTCTTGAGGCTCCCCATGACTACACCTTTCTCACTTTGCTGTGGGCGAACAGGCCTTCCGGCTTAAAGATCAAGGTGAGCACCATCACCACATAACTGATCACAACAGCCCATTCCGGGACCAGGATCACTGCGAAAGCCATGACCTCTCCCAGGATGAGGGCACCCAGCCACGCACCCCAGAAATTACCCATTCCACCAATAACAACCACGATGAGCGAGTCTATGATCACCTCGATGCCCGCGCCGGGCGTCACGGACCGAAGCGGCGCGGCCAATGCGCCGGCAAAGCCTCCAAGGGCTGTAGCAATGCCGAAAACCACCGTCATGGTGAGGGGCACGTTCACCCCCATAGCCGACAGCATTTCTCGGTCCAGAGCCGATGCTCGCGCCACTTTTCCCGGGCGGGTCCGAGAGAGAATGAGCCAAGCCAGCACCACGACCGCCAGCCCGATCCCGATGATCGCCAGGTTGTACGTCGGCGTGGTAACTCCAAAAACCTGCACGGACCCCGATAGACCGGCAGGTCGTAGCAGTGATTTGTACTCGGTGCCCCAGACCAGTTTTACGATGTCGTCAATCACGAGGATAAACGAGTATGTGAGGAGGATCTGGAACCCTCCTTCCTCGGTTCTGCCGTAGATGCGGCGCAAGAAGAGCCATTCGGCCAACATCCCTGCCACGCCGGCGCCCAGGGCGGCCACAATAGTCGCGATCCAAAAATTGGTGTGCCATACGGAAGCCGCCTGATAAGCCAAGTAAGCTCCCAGCATATAGAAAGATCCGTGGGCGAAGTTGAATACGTTCCCCACGCCGAAGATCAGAGTCAACCCACTGGCCACGAGGAAGAGTAGAGTGGCCATGGTAAGGCCGCTCAAGATCTGCACCAGTATGAAGGACATGTCCATTCGACGACTTCTCTCGAATCGAGATCGCCGGACAACATCCTCGCTGCCGGCGATCCTCTGTTGTAAATCCCCTCTGCGCCGGAATTACTGCTTTCGCCTGGCCTCGATGTACTCTTTCGGTGGCAAGAGATCCTCAGCCTTATAGACCTTCCAGTCGCCTAACATGCGCTTGGCCGGAGGGAATTTGTCATTCGCAACTGTTACGCCGATGGCCTGCACCTGAACTATCTGATGAGTTGCGGGATCGATGTACGAAGTGAAACCTTCCGGATCTTCCGGCAGGCTGAGCTTCATTCCTTCAAGAGCCTTTACCAATGCCTCGGTATCGTCAGGATTCCCGACTTTTTTCACC
>CAYZET010000203.1:0-9384 GCA_964477215.1 uncultured Syntrophaceae bacterium
TAAACGCTCAATCAAAAGCGCAATTTCGCGGCAGGGAGGCGCTTTCCATTGCGAAGCGTCTCCATTCCGGTCCCCGCGAGTGAATGAATGCAGAGTGCGGTCACATCGAGTGGCGGGTGACTGACGCGGAGCCTTGATTTCAGCAGCACGGAAAGTTCGTTGCAGAGCGGTCAACTGTGGCCGGAATGTTGCGAAACGGAAAAGCGCCTCCCGCTACTGCATGAGCGAGGCACCGGGCGCGGCGCGCCGTTGCCAACGAAAGGTTAAGGCTATAGAGAACTGAGTATTGTCTTTCAGGCATTGAAGGATCAGCTCTTTTCCATCGCGGAAACGTTCGTACTCTACTTGCGTTCTGAAAGGAGGACTCAACGGTGTCCAAGTACAGGGTATCGGTCGATACAGGAGGAACCTTTACTGACGTTTTTGTCTTTGATGAAGAAACCGGAGTCAGTGCGGTTCAGAAGGTACCGTCCACTCCCGAGAATCCGTCCCTGGGAGTGGTCAGCGGGATGGAAAAAGCTGAGATCGATATGTCGGATGTAACCCTCTTTTCCCATGGAACAACGGTCGGAACCAATGCCCTCATAACACGCAATTTGCCATTGGTGGGCATGGTGAGCACGAACGGGTTTCGGGATGTAATCGAAATCAGGCGATCAACGAAGCAAGACCTCTGGGATCATTATAAAGACGTAGCTCCTCCCTATGTTCCAAGACGGCATCGCCTTGAAGTAGAAGAGAGGGTCGATTATGCGGGAAACGTTGTTGTTCCGTTGAACGAAGAGCAGGCACGCCATGTCGCAGCAATACTGAAGAAACGGGGCATGGAAGCTGTGGCCGTTTGTTTTATGAATTCGTACGTCAATGGCAGCAACGAGCAACGTATGAAAGAAATTTTGCAGGAAGAGCTTCCGGACGCGTACGTCTGCACTTCGAGTGAGCTGTTGCCCGAGATATTCGAGCATGAGCGTTTCAGCACCTGTGTCACCAATGCCGTGCTTGGGCCGGTAGTCGGTAGTTACCTCAAAGATCTGGTCGGCAAGTTGAAGGGGATGGGTTACGATGGCGACATCCTCGTCCTTCATTCCGGCGGGGGCGTGATGAAGGCCGAGACGGTCTCCCAGTAGGCCTCACGCATAGCGAGCTCAGGGATCGCAGCCGGAGCAATTGCTATGAATCAGACCGCCAAGCTCTGTGGATTCAAGAATGCTATGGGACTGGACATGGGCGGCACCAGTTGTGACATTTCATTGACCTACGACGGGGCCCTGCGGATGACCAAGGAATGGGAAGTAGAATACGGCTATCCCATCATGTATCCCAGTATCGAAGTCATGACCATTGGCGCTGGAGGAGGGAGCATTGCCTGGGTGGATGGGGGCGGATCTCTTCGAAACGGACCTCAGAGTGCAGGAGCGTATCCGGGTCCCGCCGCGTATCAGACTGGCGGCGAGGAGCCGACGAATACCGATGCGAATCTGGTTCTCGGTCGGTTGAACGAAGAGCTTCTGGCCGGACGTATGAAGCTGAGCAAATCAGCGGCCGAAAAGGCTGTAAAGAAAATAGCCGACAAATTCAGCATGTCTGTCGTGGAGGCCGCGTACGCCATCATCAACGTGGCCAACGCGAATATGTGCGATGCTCTCAGGCTCATTTCGGTTAGCAAAGGGTACGACCCCCGTGACTTCGCACTGGTGGCCTTTGGAGGCGCAGGCCCCCTCCATGCAGCCTATTTGGCTCGGGAGCTTGAGATCCCCACCGTGATAGTTCCCAGGTATCCGGGAGTCCATGCAGCATTGGGGTGTCTTTTGGTCGATGTGAAGCATGATTTCTTCAGAACATATCTTGTTAACTCACAAGTGGCTGACCTGGGAGCAATCGAAAAAGAATTCGAACAGCTTGAGGCAGAGGCCAGAGCGGTCCTGGAAAAGGAAGGAATGACCGGACGTGATATGACGCTCAAAAGGTTCATGGATCTTCGCTACGTTGGCCAATGGCGTCACTTGACCGTTGAAGTCCCCAAACCTATTCAAACACTCGGCCATGCTTTAAATATCTTCCATGCGGAACATGAGCGGGAATTCTCATGGTCCAACGTTGATCAAGTGGTGGAGATTTACGGCTTACGAGTCGCTGCAATAGGTAAAGTTCCCAAGCCGGCCTTTACCCGCAATGGAACAGATTCGCCTGGGGCAGTCAAACCTCGCGAGAAACGGTTGGCCTTCTTTAAGCGGGCAGGGGGATTCGTGGAGACCCCGATCTATCATCGAAGGGATCTCCCCGCTGGAACAACCTTGACTGGCCCCGCCGTCATTGAACAGTTAGACACGACCACGGTCATCCCAACAAATGTCAACATGAGAGTTGACGAGTTTCTGAACATAATCATTGACGTACGCGGATGAGGAGGCCGACACCAATGTTGCAGAAAGAATCCAGGATGGATCCGGTGACGTTCGAAGTCTTGAAGAACGCATTTGGAAATCTGGTCGATCAAATGTCCGAACAAATCTTGAGGACGTGTTATTCTTTCGTGATCTACTGCAGGGACTTCAGCTCGGCCCTTTGTGACGCCAACGGTGACACTATCATGCAGGGAAGTCAGGACATAGCCGTGCACGTGGGGACCCTGCACCTTACAGCCAGAGCTGTCAAGAATAGATTCGGAGATGACATCCATGAAGGAGACGTTTTCATTTTCAACGACCCCTATGAGGGAGGCACTCATTTCTGCGATCTCAGGGTGATCCGTCCTGTTTTCTATGATGGCGAGATAGTTGCATTTACCTTGTCGAACGGCCATTGGGCCGATGTTGGCGGCAAGGTGCCCGGGTCTTTTGATATTACTGCCAAAGAGCATTATGGAGAAGGAACCCGAATCACGCCCGTTCGCATCTGGGACAGAGGCCGTTATCTGTCAGACGTAGCTTACTGTCTGGTGTCGAATATGCGAGGGGTAGAAGATCGTCTCGGAGATCTGCGTGCGCAGGCAGAAGCTACAAGGGTGGGTGAGAAGGAATTCTTGAGATTGATAGGAAAGTATGGCAAGGAGACCGTTCTCCAGGCAGCCCGCGAGTGTCAGGACTATGTGGAACGAATAACACGGCGTCGTGTGGCGGAACTACCTGACGGGGAATGGGAAACCGTTGACTTTCTTGACCAGGACCCTGACGCGGGAGAGGGGCTCATCCCAATCAAGGTCAAGTTGACAATTCAAGGGGATCAAATCAGTTACGATCTGGACGGTTCACATCAGTACGTGGGCTGCTTTCTCAATTCTGCCTTTCCTGCCACTCTCTCTTCGCTGGTAGCAGGGACTAAGGCATTCTTCCCCGATATACCTCTCAATGCAGGTTTTTTCAGAGCTGTGGAAGTAAAGATGCCTGAGAACAGCGTGGTGAACGCTCCCTGGCCGATAGCAGTGACCGGTTTTTGCTCTGGAGTGTACGAGAAAGCTCAGGCCGCTGTCATTGAACTGTGGTCCAACCTGATGCCTGAGCGTGCACTTGGATGCGTCTTCAACCTGGAATATTTGCTCATAGGCGGGTGGGACAGGCGACCCGGCTTCGGTTCGTTTTTCATGTGGTACGACTGGATGGCAGGTGGCCACGGAGGGCGCGCGAGCAAGGATGGATGCACTGGCACGGCGCCGGTGTTTGGTCTAGGGCTCAGCACGCAACCATGCGAAGGACAGGAGAGGCTGTGCCCAGTAATTACCAGTGAGCATAGGATCCTCACGGATTCTGCTGGACCAGGGAAGTATCGAGGTGGCTGCGGCCTGAGCAAGGGTGGCACCCTCATGCAGGCTGAGAGGGCCGTCATGTCCTATTGTTGCGATCGAGCTCGTTCCATTGCATTCGGAATCTGGGGCGGACTGCCCTCCATTCCGCAAGGTTTATGGAAAAATTGCGGCACAGAAGACCAACAATTCCTTGGAGCGATCTTTTCCGGGGTGCCCATTAAGCCGGGTGACACCTTCATAAGACCCTCTTCTGGAGGAGGCGGCCTGGGTGATCCTCTCGACCGCGATCCCAAGCTCGTATTGGAGGATGTCATTGATGGCTACGTGTCCGTAGAGAGAGCGAAAAAAGATTATGGTGTGGTGATAAACGCAATTGATGAGGAAATTCTTGACTATGCAGTTGATGAAGAGGCAACTCAGCGGGAAAGGTCCTACATTCGTGAAAACAGGGTTGCCTGGATGCGAGAAGATCCCGAAGAGGTAAAGAGAAAACTCGCGGCCGGTGAGATCGACGAAATGGATGTGGTAAGGCGCTATGGAGTGATAATGGACTGGGGTACAAAGGAAATACTGCCTAAGACCACAAGCCAATTCAGAGAGATGCTGGAGAAAAGAACCGTCAAGTACTGGGAATAGCGCGATACACGTGATCGGCAAGTCTGGCGAGGGTTCAACTATAAAGGAATCGTGAACCAAGGGAACGATTATTGGATGTCTGGGCAGCATGCGAGAAAAACTCGTTGTGAAAGGAAAGGAGATCGGGGATGACAGGCCTAAGTCCTACTGTTGCTATAATCACCTCTTTTGTGGCGATTCTGATCCCGGTACTTGTGACCGTTATGGTCAGAAAATGGTCTTTGATAAGAACATCTGAGGACTATCTGGTCGCCGGAAGAAGAGCTCATTGGGCTCTGGTTACAGCCTCAGTAACCTCACTGTATATTTGGGGTTCGTCCGTCATGGGTGCTGCAGAAGGCGCGGTCAACAATGGAATTTCCGGAGTCTGGATTTATCCAATGTATGCCGCCGGACTCTGGATTTTCGGTATTTGGGCTACAAAACTCAGGGAAGTCTTCCCGTACGCGATATCGTACACGGAATACTTTCGGCATCGATTTGACTCGAAACTCCATATCCTTGTAATAATCGCCGCGATCGCGACGAGTTTTAGTGGAGCGTGGATTCAGGGGTTGGCAGCCGGCCACGTGTTGGTAGGTTTGACCGGCAAGGCGGTACCGTACTGGGTTGGCGTTCTCATTATGGGGGTCGCTGTGCTCATTTACACCGTGGTGGCCGGCTTGTGGGGCAGCCTGATATCAACGTGGATTTTCACGCTGATCGCGATGCCCATCTGTGCCATCGTGGGGCTAGCGACGTGGGTGGCCCTAGGCGGTCCAACTCCAATCATCGAACAGGCCCAAGTACTCGTGAGCGAAGGCAAGCTTAGCAGCGAGTTTCTGGACATTTTCCGACCGAATGCGCTCATCAATTACCTGATTCCCGTCCTTGCCTGGGCATTCTTTTCACTTCCGATGCAGCAGGACTACTGGCAGACCGCATTTGCTGTTCGGAATCCAAGAGATGTGGGAAGAGCCTTCAGGCATGCTGGAAACTGGTGGTTTTTCATGCCGTTCATTTCAGCCAGTCTTGGATTTGCCGCGTTGGTCATGATGAAGTCAGGCAAGATGCCAGAGGTCTCCGGCAGCGAAGCATATGCTGCCTTGGTGGGCCAGCTACTGCCTACCGGCTTCGGGGTTCTGTTTATCTGGTTGATCTTTGCTGCCACGGTTGGCACCGTCGGTGGCGCCATGGTGGCCATTGGCAACATCGTCGGAAATGACCTTTACCGGACGTATATCAATCACACTGCTACTGACGAACAGGTTACCAAAGTAGCCAGAATCGTAGTGGCAGTAGCGACCATCTTGGTGATAGCTGTCTCACTTACTCAGCTCTCCATACTCATGGTGCTCCTGTTTATGCCCATGTACTGCGCGCCGTTCGTCTGGGGATTTATCCAATCCCAGTATGTGAAGTGGCTTAGCCCGACTCCTGTTTTCATTGGTGGCATCGTGGGATTCGTTGTAGGAGCATACATGTTTCTCGGTATGGGCATGTGGGGATGGGCTATGATCGCTGCCTTCGCTGTGGCCGGGTGTATTTCGGTGGTCGGTAGCTTGATTTCACCGGACAACTTTGATTTCGAGAAGTTGAGAGCCACTTCAGCCAGAGCCAACGCGAAGGCCGTATAAGCCGATCACCAAGGAAAGGAGATCAAATACCATGAGTTCCGCAGGACTTCTCCTCTGGGGTGCCATCATATCGAGCACGATAGTGCTCTTCGGCTACGAAATCTGGAACCTCGTTGTTGTGTCCCGAGACTTAGGCCGTATGGGACGACTATAGGCGAGAGTGGTGCGAGCCGCGGAGGCATTGGGAAGGACCTCATCGCGCGCGGCATGACCGGCTGGTTAACATGAAAGCTGAAAGCGACGTTTTTTCAAGGATAGAGCGGGGTCCGGAAATACAATGGACGTCTTTCCTAGTACCAAATGAAGGGCGGGGCGCTGTTCCCACTGTGACTACCGGGCCCCCTTAGCGGGGATACGAGTGAAACTTGTTTGCAAGGAGACACAACCGATGAAGATCGACCTCAACGCTGACATGGGCGAGAGCTTCGGCATGTATCAGATGGGGAACGACGAAGAATTCATGAAATACATTAGCAGCGCCAATGTGGCGTGCGGCTTCCACGCTGGCGATTCGACTGTTATGAGGAAGACGGTTGGTTTGGCGAAAGAGTACGGGGTGCAGGTCGGCGCACACCCGGGGCTGCCGGACCTGCAAGGATTTGGCCGGCGGGAGATGAATTTGAGCCCCGAAGAGATCTATAGCGACGTGGTCTACCAAGTAGGGGCGCTGAAAGCGTTTGTCGAAGCTGCGAAAATGCGTCTGCATCACGTGAAGCCACATGGGTCCCTGTACGGTATGGTGCATCGCCGCGAAGATCTCGCCAACGCGCTTTGTCAGGCGGTGCGGGACATCGATCCGGAGCTTTATCTCTATCTCATGAAGAAAGGAGTGGCCGGAAAAGTAGCCGAAAGCATGGGGCTGCGCGTCGTGTATGAACTATATGCCGACCTGGGATACGACGCTAGTGGCGGACTCGTAATCACTCGGGTCCATGAGGCGCACGATCCGCGTCACGTTGCCGCCCGAGTCCTGAAAATGGTCAAAGATGGGAAGGTTGAGTCAGTTGACGGTGCCGAGATCTCAATTGAAGGCTCCTCGGTCTGTGTCCATGCGGATACTCCGGGGGCGTTGGAGATCGTTTCCACCGTGCGGGCTGCCCTCGAAGACGCGGGATATTCGATAACTTCGCCTGGTTCATGATGGTGGCGGGTAATATTGGGAACTCCTTGAGGCTAAGTGTGACTGAAGTATCTCGGGCTCGGCCTGCACTGTGCACTCTTTGCTCCCTCGAATGAACAAATGGCGGCATCGGAAATGGAAGAAAATTATTTTCCTCAGGAGGAATTGGCATGACCAAGGGCATTACAAATAGGGGGCTCTTTGAAGAACGTGTTGCACAAGTGCCCCGGGCGCCCTTTAACGTAACCCCCTACTTTGTAGATCGGGCCAAAGGAGCCGAGATTTGGGATGTTGAAGGCAGAAGATACCTGGATTTTGCCGGAGGCATTGGCGTGATCAATGTCGGGCATTGCAACGAGATGGTTGTGGCTGCTATCAAAGATCAGGCCGATAGGTTCCTGCACACGTGTTTCCACGTGGTTATGTACGAGCCTTACGTGGAGTTGGCCCGCCGTCTCAACACGCTCACGCCAGGAGACTTCGAGAAGAGAACCCTCTTTGTCAACAGTGGAGCCGAATCCGTTGAGAACGCGGTAAAGGTCGCAAGGTATTTCACTAAGCGTCCTGCCATAATCGTGTTTGAGGAAGCGTTCCACGGTCGCACCCTCCTGGCAATGACCATGACCAGCAAAGTCATGCCATATAAGCTCGGGTTTGGTCCTTTCGCTCCTGAAGTGTACCGCATGCCGTACGCATACTGTTACCGCTGCCCCTTTGGATTGACGTATCCGGAATGCGGGACTGCATGCGCTTACCATTTGGAAGATTTCTTCATCAGCAACGTTGCTGCTGAACAGACCGCGGCTCTCGTTGTCGAGCCCGTGAGCGGAGAAGGCGGATTCATCGCACCGCCGCCCGAGTACTTCAGCATCCTTCACAATATATGCAGAAAGCATGGTATCGTGTTCATAGCTGACGAGGTTCAAACCGGGATATGCAGGACGGGCAGGCTCTTTGCTATGGAGCATTACGGGGTCGAGCCGGACATTGTGACCACAGCAAAGTCGCTGGCAGCCGGCCTCCCATTGGGGGCCGTCACTGGGCGAGCTGAGATGATGGAAGATCCACACGTAGGGGGGCTCGGCGGAACGTATGCGGGAAATCCTCTCTCCTGCCGCGCAGCGTTGGCAGTCCTTGACTTTGTGGAGCAGGACGATCTGAGCGGAAAAGCCTCCCGTATCGGGGAAATAGCGGGGAAGCGCTTTGCTGAAATGCAGCGGCGATTCCCCTTGATCGGTGATGTCCGGGGACTGGGCGCGATGATCGGACTGGAGCTGGTGAAGGATCCCAAGACCAAAGAGCCGGCCACAGACGCGGCAAAGAGTCTTGCCAAATTCTGCCACGAGCACGGCATAATTCTGCTGACCTGCGGAAGATACGGCAACGTCATCAGAACGCTCATGCCTTTGGTTATTTCCGACGACCAGTTGGATGAAGGACTGACCATAATGGAAGAAGGATTTGCGTCGATCACTCACGCATGAGGGAGCCGCGTCGCGAAGAGAGGACTGTCATGCGGTTGTATAGCTTGCTGTTCGGCAAATAGGGAATGGGAAACCTGTCATAGCCATCGAGAGAAAGAGGGGCCCCATCGGCCGTTCAACGCACAGCAAAGGGGAAGATGAAGATGAGCCAGGGAAGGTACGATGTCATTCTGGACGCCATGCCGGCGACAGAATCGAGACTCGAAGTTCTGTTCAGGAGGGCGGGTGATGGATTTGTTCAGGTAGAGTACGGGCGTGAGCCGCGAGCCGCGCTGCAGGACTCTTTCCGAATGTTGGCTGTCAACGACATCATTCACGAGAAGAACATTAAGGGCCTGATTGAGACCGTTCCCGGACTGAGGACTAACTTGTTGCATTTCGATCCGATCGAGCTTGACGCCCGGGACCTGATCGAGGAAGTCAAGGACGCAGAACGTTCGATGCCCACGGTGGATGATGTTGTCTTGAATTCTCGGCTCATTCACCTGCCACTGGCATTCGAGGATTCTGAGACGCGAAAGGCTGTCGAACGGTACGTCAAGGAAGTACGACCGGACGCGCCCAACGTGATCAATGGCTACAATCTGGAATATATTGCGTTGTGCAACGGTGTGTCCGTCCGCCAGGCCAAAGACATGTTCCTGGGCACAGAGTGGTTTAACAGCGGCGGTGGCTTTTGGCCTGGCGGCGCATTTCTTTGGCCTGTAGACCCGCGCTGTGCCCTCGTCGTCCCCAAGTATAATCCTCCTCGCACATGGACTCCGGAAGGTGCGGCGGGCATCGGAG
>CAYZET010000204.1:0-9361 GCA_964477215.1 uncultured Syntrophaceae bacterium
AAGCGCGTACGACGTCTAACCCCGTGCCTCCGCGTTTCATGAATTGGTCGATGGCGCGGAGATCTTCGGGGACATTGCGGTCGGGCATGTCTTTGCTGCCGTGCGCGTACGTCGCGGCCTCAACTTCCTCATCGGTAATGGGACACAGGCCCAATTCTTCAAAAACGGCCTGCAGAGCGCGAGCGCCCTTATTTCGGACTGCGATCACTTCCTCTTCTTTAACCGGGTGCAGTCCTCCATCGACCTGAAGATCACGCTGCAATACGAGGTAGTCGTCGTAATCGTCGCTATCGTGTGTCGAGCCCGCGAACATGTTGTCATAGTTGGGCACGGAGCTGTAGCCCGAGAAGATCAAGTCAGTGCCGGGCAAGAACTGCATGAGCATGCGGGCAGTGTTTCGGATGGGGGAATGAGTAAATGTCTGATCGTTGCCGGAAGCCACCTCAAGATCCATTAAAACCGCAGCCACATTCTCGGCCAGCACCGCGCGAATACCCGCGGGTACCGCGCCCGGAACCCCGATCACGCTAATGGAGCCGTTCTGTAGGCCCTGCACTCCCGCACCTTTGGTGATCATGACACACCGAATCTCGAGGTACAGCATCGACTTTCCCTCAGCATACCCCATTTGCACCTCGGACCCGGTTCCGGAAGTGAACCGCATCTTCAAACCTCTTGAAGCATACGCCGAGGCGAGGAACGCCTTGGACCATGGGGTGTCATCCCCATCCACAAAGACCTGGTCGGTTCCGTACACCGAGACAGTCTCCGCGTAAGCTGTGAGCCCGCGCATACCCATAGTGAGCTCAAGTGCTTCTTCAACTGCACATTGAGTAATGACCCCAGCGCGACCTGTTTGAGAGCCAACCAGGAGAGAAAGAGCGTTGGATGGAGCATATCGCCCCACTCCAACGGTAGTCTCCAGCTCGCTAAAACCACGATATGCCGCCTCTGCCGCGTCAGCAGCCAAGAGGGCAGGGGTGTCCTTGAGATTGGTGACATGGGCCTGATTGGATGGAGTCCGTCGCGGCCGCAGCTTCTGCATTGCCATCATAAGCTCGACCACATTCATTTGCTTTAGGACATCCAGCACCTTGGCTGGGGTCATCCCGACGGACAAGCGGACTATCTCGGCGCGTGGAACATGGATGTCCACTAACATGCGCGCGAATTCTTGTGAATCTATGGCCATGGCTTCGTCGGCAACGGACACGTCGATACAGTGGTTCGCAATCCACGTATCAATCATGTCAAAGTCCTCACGAGGCTTGCCGTCCAATTCCACCACCTTGCCGCCCTGTATCTTGATACCGGGCTTCGGATCATTGGGACTGTCCATAGCGACAAGGCCCACTTCAACCCATTCTCTAATGAAGCCATCTTTGTTCACTGGTCGGGCAGCCAGAACCTGGAAGCGTTTCTGTCTCTTGGCCATGTCTTGCTCCCCCTATATGTACGGCTGAGTTACCGACTTAGGCTCTTCGCCCCATGCGGCCAAAAGCTTTTTCCCAACCTCTCGACCGGAAATCACTGCCTGCCTAACCGCACCGGCGTCACCGCTGACCCAAATCATCACTTCGTTGGTTAAGCTGGTCCCCTTGGTGGGCGAAGCGTAACCTACCACTTGCACATCGGCAGCCTTGACCGCGGTATCGACCATGAGAACTCCAATTACCGCGGGGGCACCCAAGATCAGGCCGAATGCCCTTCCTTCGGGCGTTTTAAACACATAGTTTAGGCATCGGCTGGCCCGGGCGGTGTACTGAAGCTCAAGATGTCCTTGACTGTTGGCGTACACGTCGCCGAAGTATTTTGGCAATACTTCCAAGGTCACTTCCACCGCGCGCCGAGCGTCCGAGACGTCTTCTGCACCGAACACGATCAAGTTTCCGTGACCTGCGCCGCCCTTGGTATCTCTTGGCATCTCGACTGATACGATTTCGGTATTTGTGGCCTTCGCTCCATCATCCGCGGCCATGATTTGGGGACCGGCGCCCACACGACCGCCGATGACACCGATGGACCTGAATCTCTTATCAACTCCCATAAGCTCGTGAATACTGGGATCCAGGTTGGCTATCACGATCCCGAGAGTATCTCCCAAGCTGACACCCACATACTCTGTTAGTTGTACGAGCTCTTCTGCGGGCAATGGATTGTTCTCACTCTGTTTTGACGGTTCTGCCTCGCCGGAGGAGGCCGAACCTACCCGCTTCATCACTTCTTTCAGGACGGCATTGACCAGTTCGTCTTGCATCAAGGATTACCTCCTCTCTGTCCGTCTGTAGCAACAGCGGCTCAGGATCGGCACTGCTAGGGCTCAGGGATTTGAGGCAGAATCTTTTCTACGTCCTGGTGCGGCCTGGGTATTACGTGCACTGCGACAACTTCGCCGACCTTGGCGGCTGCTGCAGCTCCCGCATCCGTTGCCGCTTTCACTGCTCCAACATCACCCCGAACCATGGTCGTCACCAACCCGGCACCAATCTTGACGTTTCCGATGAGCACCACGTTGGCTGCCTTGACCATTGCATCCGATGCCTCAATGTTGGCGACCAAACCTCTCGTCTCGATCATCCCCAGTGCTTCTTTCGTCATGTCGGTCCTCCTTTATGTCAGGGGCCAGCCTTGACCACCTAGTTCGGGCCAGATTTTCGGGGCAGCACGACCCCGCTTCTCAGACGTGCGCATGCTCCTCAACACTAAAATCCACGGCAAGTCTTTCTCACTAGCACCTCGGGAACGGCCGGTGATTTTCGGCACGTTCCCATGCCTTGACTCTTCTTGGCTGCTCTTACACGGATCATTTCGCGGACGCGTCTAATCCACATCGTCCCATGTGCCGGGGGTCTTTTGGCCCACCCAGAGATAGGGCTTTTCAAAGCCTACCCCGAAAAAGAGCGGGATGAAGAAAGACCATGCCACCCCCATGTATCCATAAGTGAGAGCAGAATTGATGTCGCTGAACACCGGCCCTATCATGCCCTTGATCACGAGCGTCACTACGATCACCAATATTGCGCTGAATATGCTGGCAAGAAAACCTCCCCAGGGCATGGGAATTTTTGTGAAAGGCCAGTTCTGCAAGGGCACCAAGACCCCGTAGATAAAGGCGCAGCTAACGAAGAACAAGAGCAGCCATACTTTTGTATCGGGAAAGGAACCGATATTCCAAAACTTGGAGGGGCTTTCGGCCTGGTAATCCCAGATTCCCAGCCAAGACGAGATCATCAGCCACACACCGACTGCAATGAACATCAGTAGCCACATCATGATTCCCTTCGTGGGCTGGTGCATCTTTCTGAACAGGTACGCAAAAAGCCCCGTGGCCAGACCCATCTGACAGAAGGGGAACCACCAAGGCGGCACCCATCGAATGCTCGTCATGGTGAGGAGCCAGGTAAGAGCCACACAGGCAAGCAGCAACAAGCCGAACTGGCGCGGAGCGGAGAATCCTGCAATGAGCCAGTTTTCTCCCGTATACGAAAAGAAGACCAACAAGAAATAAAGACTACCAATGATGGGAAAGACCCATTGGGCGTCCAATCCGATCCAGTAGATGCCCTTGTAGGAGAACCACCCCAGAACCCAACATACGATTGTGGCAACGAGCCCCCGAGAAAATGTACTCTGAATCTTATCGAACGGCCACATACCCACTGCGAAGAACAGAAAGCACCACCAGAGGGACAGCAGCATGTAGCTCACATTGTCGAACCAGTACCAGCTCAGTATGTCTTGACCCGTCCAAGGGCCTATTGGGAAAGCTTTCATCCACGCGTTGAGCAGGTAGTTGGTGACGATGGTCACTCCGTAAATGATGACCCAGCCTTTGATGGCCACGTCCAGACGCAAAGGAGCAACTTCTATCTTCTCTTCCATCTTGTTTCCCTCCTTGGTCCGATGCTCCTTTCGCCTGGAGCCCGGACAGGGGATAAGCGAAGCTCGTCGGGCCTTCCTGCCGCAGGCGGCCGACGGAACGTAATGCCCCGCGTTAGGCGCCACCCATTGGAGTGGACGTACGGACCAAGCCCGCTCACTCCGGCTTCTTGACCAGGAGACCCATTCCCATGATCATGACGCCATCCAGTCTGCTTGGCGTCAGGGAGAGACCCGGGAGGAGACCTACTTCTTGCGTCCTTTGCCCAGAGCGTCTGCTGCCCAGATGGCCGATTCAACCGTATCTGCGGTCACAGGGAACCAGGTCGAGTGAATAGTCTCACCTTCTGCCGTTGTGGCCTCAGCAACCTTTCGGATGTCCTCCCGTGTTGGGTTGGCAATACCCACGTCCTCTAGACAGACCGGCAGGCCCACGCTCAAGCAGAAGCTCAGGACTTCCTCCACCTCTCTGGATGGACGGCCCTCCATTACAAGCTGCGCGACAGTCCCGAAAGCCACCTTCTGACCGTGGAGCTTTCCGTGTGATGCTTCCAAAACTGTCAGCCCGTTGTGGATCGCGTGAGCTCCGGCCAGGCCGCCGCTTTCAAAGCCCAAACCGCTCAGCAAGGTATTGGCCTCTACAATCGCTTCCACTGCTGGGGTCACGGATTTACGCTCTACGGCCAGTTTGGCCTGAAGTCCGTATTCCAGCAATGTGTCGTAGCAAAGCCGCGCGAGGGCAAGAGCAGACAACGTGGGTGGGGTCGATCCGGTAAGTGCGTTGGGCTTGCAGCTCTTGGCGCAGGTGTCGGCTTCCCAGTACGTGGCCAACGCATCGCCCATTCCGGAAACCAGAAAATCTACAGGTGCATTAGCAACAATAGCCGTATCGACCAGAACGCAGTCCGGGTTCTTGGGGAGCACCAGATACCGGTCAAAGACACCGTGCTCACTGTAAATAACGGACAAAGCAGAGCACGGAGCGTCGGTCGCCGCAATAGTAGGCGCAATGATCACGGGAAGCTTCATTTCGTAGGCGACCGCCTTGCCTGTGTCTATCACCTTGCCGCCTCCGGCTGCGATGATGAGATCCGCGGCGTTGGCCTTTGCCACTTCAATCAGCCGGTTGATTTCCTTGTCTGAGCATTCCCCGTTGAACACCTCCGTGCGGCATCCGACCTTGTTTTCCTTCAGGCTGGCCTCAATGGCGGAGCCACAGACTGACAGGGCGGTTTTCCCTCCCGTAAACAGGGCCTTGGTACCCATCCTGGCGGCATGAATTCCGATTTCGTTTATTGCTCCGGCTCCCTGAACATAACGACTGGGTGCAAGCAACATCCGACTCATTTCGACACCTCCTGCTGTTGTGAAGTCCTGCTTGCTGCCTTCCAGCGTAAGTGCAGCAGCCGGACTTGGCCGATGGGAACAGCTTTAGTTATGGCTTGGCTTTATGTTGCCCGATCAAGTGTCAGATATGCTTGGATCTAGGTGACCGTTGAGCAAGAGAGCGAAGCGACGGACCAGACCGAATGCGGGTCCGGTCACTCAAAGGTGACGGCTCATCACTACTCCGTTCTCCTTCAACTCCTGATAATAGGATAATATTGTATTAGTTTCGTTTGTCTATAGGGAGAGTATTCATTTTGGACTTAGGAGGAGTATTCATTTTGATATGAGGTAAGCACCCGATTGAGCTCTGAAATATCTCTCAGGTGAAGTAAGGGAAACCCCTGGCTCCTCCCCTAAGCATACCAAGCTCAATGTTAGGAAAGCACTTACCTGATCAGGCCATGCTTCACCGCGTACTGACCGAGCTCAACGCTGCTACGAAGGCCGAGCTTATCCATAATCTGAGAGCGGTGATTTTCAACGGTCTTATGGCTGATGCAGAGCACTTCGGCTATCCTTCTGTTAGTAAACCCTTCGGCTAAGAGGCGCAGAACCTCTTGTTGTCGCGGGGTCAAGGTGCCATAGCTCGAAGCTGGCGAGAGAGATGCTCCTTCCGGGGACAACTCCATAAGCTTCTTGGCTATCTCTGAGGACAGGGAGCTGTCCAGAAAGTGGTCGCCCCGTGATACGGCCTCCAGTCCCTCCATGAGCCTCTCAGAGGCAGATCCTTTGACCACATACCCTATCGCGCCCGCGTGCAATGCATCGAGTACATAGTCAATTTCGGAATGCATACTCACTACCATAATGTTCGTATGCGGCAACAGGCTCTGTATCTCTCGAGTCAGTTGAATTCCACTTTGGTCCGGCAAGCTTATATCAACTACCACAAGGTCGGGCTTAAGCTCCTTTGCTTTCTGCAGAGCTTCACTTCCGGTACCTGCTTCTTCTACGACTCCAAATTCGGCGTCGCGCAATATCCTTGCCTTCAAGCCTTCCCGGAACATGGGGTGGTCATCGACGATCAAGACACTCTTGTCGTGAATCAATGTCCTTCTCCTTCCAGGGGACTTCAACAATGATTCTTGTGCCTCGCATCGGAGCCGATTCAATTTTCATTTCGCCTCTGAGAAGGCTGACTCTTTCCTTCATGCACCAGAGTCCCATTCGCTTTTCGCTCAAAGCCATGACACTGCGGGCATCGACGTCAAAACCCTTGCCGTCGTCTTCTATCCTCAGAATCATGCCGGGGAAAGAGGTTTCCACCACCACGCTGACATGGGCTGCTTGGGCATGCTTTCCGATGTTTCTCAGCGCCTCCTGAACCACTCTGAACATGTTGATAGCAGTGTCTGCATCGAGTTGAAGCTCGTTTGCAAGCGGTGCGTGAAAGTCGACCGGCAGTCCTGTTTTTGCGGAAAAGTCCTTACAATATCGGGAGATCGTACGAACCAGGCCCATTTGGTCCAGACCGCGGGGACGCAACCCGTGTGAGAGATCCCGCACTGCCGTGATAGACTGGTGAATGATTTTGGACAGTTGAGACCCTCGGCGTTTCATATCAGGGCTTAATTGTCCCAGATCATCGAGAAACATTTCGTACGAAATTCTCAACGAAGACAGGTCCTGAGCAAGATTATCGTGCAAGTCCCTCGAAATCCTTTCTCGTTCGGATTCTTGTGCCCTGATCAGCGCCTGGGTTAATGCGCGAACCTGCTCCTCAGCCTGTTTGCGATCGGTGATGTCGTCGGCTATCAGGAGGAGATGCGGCTCTCCGCCTGACGTAAACCGGTTGAAGCGACAATCGAGCCATACTTCCTTTCCGGATGCAGAGACCAAGTGTACCTCTTTTCGCCTCGTGCCACCACTGGACAGGACTTGCTCGGCGTTAGCCAGAAGACCTGACCGCTCCCATGACTGCAGCTCTCGGAAGTTCTGTTTCAAGAGCCCGTCGCGAGAGGCCCCCTGTATGAGCGCCATGGCTTCGTTGCCGGAAACGCATTGCCCATTGGAGCGGTATGTTGTAATCCCAACGGAAGATGTGGCGAGTATCTTCTCATTGAACTCCGTGCGCTCCTTGACACGAAGCTCGAGCTCGTCATGTGCTCTCTTCAGGGCCTCCTCCGCTCGCTTCCGCTCTGAAATCTCCGTTTCCAACAACTCGTTTGCTTTGAGGAGCTCCGCGGTGCGCTCCTCAACTCGGAGCTCAAGCTCGTCGTGCGCTTTTTGTAGAGCGTCCTCTGCGTGTCTGCGGTGGGTGAGCTCCTTTGCCAGCTTCAGATTGTTGTACCCCAGGCTGGATATTTCTCTCGCGAAGTGCCACAGTAAATCAAGTATGTCCTTAAACCGGTCTAGGGACATATCGAGCATCGAATCGTAAGCGGTTAACATTTCATCGGGATTTGCGCCGATCTCTGCCGCATACTCCTCAATTCTGCGTCTGTCCACGCCCATAACGTTGCTCTGACCAATCAGCCAATTGGCAATGTGCTGGCCAGCAACTATAATTGGCGCGCTAGCATCTACGAATCCGCAGCTAAGGCATTCTTGGTACGTGGGTCTCAGCAGTCTCCTGGCTTTTTCTCCCAAGATCTTGTCGGATTCTATGCAGCGACGATTTCCTTTCTCCGTAGCTCGAACTGCTTGACAGACCCCGCAGAAATTGCTCGCCTTCGTGATAGGATTACCATCCACATCCGAGATGATTGAAGCCACCCCGGTTGCTTTCGCGAAGGAATCTTGGATCCGCTGAAGATGCTTGGAGTCTATCAAATCCAGCAGGGTGATTCCTTCGACTTCTTTTTCGGGTGATAGAATGTAATCGAGTTTTAGCCTGAGACGCTCTTCGCTCAGTCGAAGCGCCTCCTCGACTTGTTTACGCTCTGTTATGTCACGAATTATCCCCTGATACCCGACGATTGTCCCGTCTTCCCCCAGCCTGACAGTGGCCGTCTCCAAGCAGTGCAACTCTCTCCCGTCTTTTCTGCGGAATCTGGTCTCATAGTCTTTCACCGATCCCGCACGCTCTATTTCATCCTGAAAGCTTTTCCGGTCGTCGGGCGAAACATAAATGTGCTTGATGTCCGCGCCCACTATCTCTTCTCTGGAATACCCGAAAAGATCCAGAAAAGATGGATTGACATCCAGAGCTCGCCCATCTCTCGTGGTTATGTAGACTGCGTCGCGGCTTTCCTCGAAGAGCGCTCGATACCTCTCTTCGCTTTTCTTCAGCCGCTTGTCCATTCCATGCTTGTAGAAGGCCATTTCCACAGTACTCAGTAGGTCCTGTGGCGATACGGGCTTGCTCAGATACCCGAACGGCTCGGTCACCTTTGCCCTTTCAAACACCTCTTTCTCGGCAAGGGCAGTTAAATAGACAACCGGAATGTCGAGGCGGGCTCGAATGCGGCTTGCAGCCTCAATGCCGTCCGTCCCTCCCCGTAGGACAACGTCGATGAGCAGCATGTCCGGGCGAATGTCTTCGGCCTTGCGAACCGCCTCGTCCCGTGAGGCCACCATCGCGATGGCTTCATAGCCCGATCTTCTCAAGCACTCGGTCAAGTCGTCAGAGACTGTTTCCCTGTCCTGGACAATGAGGATGCGTGATGCTGTCATGGCTCACCACCCGATGGCTTCGGGCTAAAAGCCGTGGAAATGTTACTTGATGGATATTACAGGTGATCTGCCTCCAAAGCCCTTTTGAGATGATGGGTCTGCGAGGCAACAGCCAGCCCCCTTGACTGCCCGGTTCCGGGATGCGTGCCGTCTGTACTCAAAAAACACCTTGTTATTATAATAGCATCTTGCCAGTGCGAATTCCAAGCTGTATCCAGAATCCGCGGCGCAGTTTTGTCATGGTCCCGGTAGCTGCTCCCGAGGGGCCGGTTGAACAAGTTCACGATAACCTGCCAGGCATGCTGGAGGAGCCGGTTTTTGCCCATCAGCTCGGGGAGACGTGGGGCCAGAAAGCGATGTGGACTTGCTTGTAGATTTGGAACCCGGACGAAACCTCTTCGATCTGGGAGGGTTCCTCTACGAAGTGCAGGAGCTGCTTGGCGTACCCGTGGACGTGGTTACGGAAAAAGGCTTACGG
>CAYZET010000205.1:0-9335 GCA_964477215.1 uncultured Syntrophaceae bacterium
CCTCCATTCGATCGGCCGGTACGGAACGAGGGCAGCCAGGGATGGCCAACGGATACTGATCAGCCCGAAGGCGGCCAGGAGCCTCTGGGAAGTGACGGAGGACCTGCTGAGGCCGCGACCCGCGGCGCAAGATCCTGAGACATGCCGGGTTGGTTCGGAATCAGCGAAAGGGCTTCTGGATACCCTACGAGGCCGACCCGGACGCGCTTGAACAATGTGGCGAAGTGATCTCGAACGTTTGCCGTTGCGGTTGCCAGAATAGTTGTCGCGTGCCGGACGGGGCTGTGAACGAGGAAGCGAAATTGCAGGAAGACGAAGTGGCGTACCTACAACGACTGGAACACGAGCTTGAGGAGCAGTTGCGGAAGGTGAGGACACGACTGGAGAAGGTAAGACAAGAATGATTTTTTTCGGCACGATTTCAGTATCTGCTTATTTACTATACGGACACGGAGGTTGGGATGGAAGCAAAAGCCTATTACGGTGAAAAGCTCAGGTGATCAACAGACTTGCCGCAAAGATCGCTAGGGAACGCATCGCGATCTACGCAATGGAACCGGATATCAACAGGGAGCTCCCCGGGGAATAAGTCTGTTGATTCTTGGGGAGAACGATTTCAGGGCAAGCAATCGGTGTTCATCAGGCTGTTCAGTCGATGATCACAGAGATGATTCTCGGAACCGAGTCTGCTGAAGCACTCCTCCATGGCTGTGCGGCCAGAGCTGACTCTTTCCCTGCCACGGCAGTAATCAAGGGAGTGAAGGTAAGATTATTCGCTTTTGAGACCGCTGGACGCGTCAGCGACAGGGCAATCCAGGTCTTGGGTGGCGAGGCTATTGTCGACGTTGTGTTGTGGAAAGACTGTTCCGAGATGCACGCCAGGTGATGCTTCACGTCGGGAGATCCGAGTTACCTAGGCAAGATATTGCTAAGGCAGCACTGGGACTGTGACTATCTTAGAGCGCAGCCGCATAACTGGGATCCTTCCAGGGATATCAGCGGCTGGGCTAGCGGGAAGAGAGGTGATCGACAATGTGTCAGCCAGGAGTAGGTTGGAGGCATTCACATGCGGGCAGATCCACTTGTGGCTGTTGCTGGGGCGGCGGCGGTCATATGTTCCGGCGTTTCTTCACCGAAAAGGAGGAAATAGATTGGTTGGAGGACTACCGGGACCAACTGAAAAAGGAGCTCGCCGGACTGGAAGAGCGCCTGAACGAGCTTAAGAAAAAGTAGAGACGATCCAGTCGGGAAGGAGATAATGAGGATTAGCGAGAAAGAGCAAGACAAGAAACAGCGCGCTGAGCAGGGGAAATGCGGGTGCGGTTGCCAGTTCTCGACCGAAGGGGTACCCAAAACCGTAGCGTCCGAGGATAAAGAATCCGAGTAGAGAACGGCTGCACACGGTCCCAGTGTTGCCTTAGCAGTATCTTGCCGACACCAGCGCCTATTCGACGCAAGGAAGGATCGGCCGACATCATTCCCAACTACATGGCGACGTGTTTGAAAAAGGGACTCTACGAGTACACATCTCTGGATTTGACATAGCTGCAGGGCCACACAATGTTGATCTACGTCGCAATTGGCCAGGAGAAGTCCAACTTCGAAGTTACCACTCGCCCCATCCAGCCCCTTTCATTCAATTCCCATAGCAGATAGCCAGCGTCTCGCCCGTTATGGTGGAACTGAAGAAACGGACATCAGAATTGGCAACTGCCATACACAGGCTCCGTCGTCCGCGGGTCGCGCCGTTTGGGTAGCAGTCGCGGCTTCTTCAGAGGACCGTCTTCCGTGGAGTGAACACCATACCGAGTTACGGGGTGCGGGTAGGGGGAACAGTGATGCACGACGAACGAGCATAGAGCAATGCTATGGGAGAGTGTTCCGTTGTCAACAAAATGATTGTTGTGTCCATGGAATTCGGTGTCCATGGAATTCGCTCCTCATTCAGGTTCCCGCCCGCGCGGCAGCAAGAATCATGAATATCTATGCACATGAATCTGCACTTATCTTCCGGGCATCTGATTTCCTGACCGTGTAATCTATTCCTGCTAGAATACCGATTGACCACCTGCCCCAAGTGGGGTACATTTGGCCGGGCAAATCGGGAGTCCTGAGCGTGGCAAAGTGCAAACATTACGTGATCTGCGGTCTGGATGCTGAGGATACAGTTGACGGACTGTGCATTTTGCACACTGGAAACCCCGAAAAGGACGAAGGGCATTTCAATGAACTCTTGGCAGCGCACCGCGGGGGAAGAGGAGACGAATTCTCTCATTTTGTCTTTCCTGGTGAGGCCAACTTTCGCAATGAAAAGTTCGGCCATGGAGCCGACTTCACCAATGCCATATTTGCAGGAGGAGTTGACTTCACCAAAGCTAAGCTGACGGGCCGGGCTAAGTTCGATGGTTGCGTTTTCAAGGAGTGGGCCGAATTCGCAGGGGTCAAGTTTTTGTCGTGCGGAGTATGGTTCGATACGGCCAAGTTTCTCGGGAGGGCCGTTTTCACTTTAGGGGTCTTCAAGAATCGAGCCAGCTTTTCTGGGGTTGAGCTCCTCGGAGAAGCGGATTTCTCTGGAGCTCAGTTTATCAGGAGTAACAGGCCAACAGGTGGGGAGTTCACTTTCATAGGTTCTAAATTTGCTGAGGAAGCCATTTTCGTGGGGGCCCAGTTCACTGGGGAAGTCGATTTCTCCATTGTCACGTTCGCCAAAGGAGCGCGCTTTCACGGTGTAACGTTTGGCCCGGCTGCAAAGTTTCAAGGTGCCAGTTTTTTGGGGAGGACGTCCTTTGTGGCCCCGAGAACGGCTGGCGGGTCCAAGAAAATCTTTGCAGACGCAGAGGTAGATTTCCGAGAAACGATTTTGGAACCGCTCGATGCACTTATTTTCCGGGATGCCGATCTGCGAAGCTGTAGGTTTCAAGGCACCGACCTACGCAAGGCCCTAATTACGGAAGTGGTTTGGCCCGAAACGATTGACCGTTGTCTCGGATTCAAGATTCGACGCAAGGCGGTCTACGATGAATCCTTCCTCCAAGGAGCTGAGTCGCATGTGCTAGCTTTCTTGAGATCTTTCTTGCCTGGTTCCTTTTGGTTGACAGGTAAGGAGCCCCCCACTCAATCATGGCCCCACGTCGAGCGGCTCTATCGCGAGCTGAAACAAAACTACAAAGACCGGCGCGAATACGTGCGAGCCAGTGACTTCCACTATGGCCGAAAGGAAATGCTCCGCAAGAATCCAGAGACCAACAAAGCTCTTCGGTTCCTGATAACCCTGTACTGGTTAGTAAGTGGCTACGGGGAACGATGGATCCGTCCTCTGATCTGGGCGGCAGTTGTCCTCTTGCTCTGCGCCCTTTCGTATCTGTGCTTGGGATTGAATCCCAAGAGTGAAGGACCGGTATTGAGGGGGGACAACGGCCCGGATTGGCTGGAAGCCCTCCTATATAGTTTTCGTGTCATGACTCTTCTTAAGCCCGACGACTTTGCTCCTGTTGGATTAGCCGGCAAACTTGTCTATGCGTTTCAAAGTCTCGCAGGCCCGATTCTCCTCGGTCTCTCTGCTCTAGCCATCAGGCAAAAGTTGAAGCGGTAGTGTCTGTGTCAGGCTCGCCATCTTTGCATCCGTTCCAAGTTTTCTCTTATCCTTTCAAGTTCTACCGCCACCTCAGGATTCCTACCCGCACGTTTGCGCAGACGATTGACTGCTTGACTGAGGCTGCACAGATCCTGGCCCAATCGCGTGGAGAGGCCGGTCAGGGACAGGGGATCTTCATGTCGAACGAGAAGGGCTATCATTGAAAATGGCCCCCATAGCCACTCCCTATCCCGTCGGCGTAGTTGCTCATCGAACGCAGCGCAGGGATGCGAACATCGAATCGCTTGCCCCCTTCGTCCGACAGACCGTGGAAACGAAGCCCGTCCGACTCGTCAAACAAAATGTCCTGGCCACCGTTCCCGAGTAGCATCCCACGATAGACAGCGCCTGGATAATGAATGCGCGCTCTCCGTGCCATCATACCACGATGCACTCAAATACACGTGTGTCAAGCCTGGCCCCATTTCCCGACCGTGGACTCTGGTGACGCCTTCTGTTTGACTTGGTGCCTCGATTCATGGTACCTCTCATCTTGCCATTCGTATGGAAGCAGAAGGATGGATTGCCCTTAGACTGCTGGACGGACATTGGGCCGGGATCTTGTGCTTTGACGGAATTCTGTTCCCCATGGGGCGCTCGCTGGCAAAGGAGGGGCTTATGATCAAGAAGGCTTTGTTAGGGCTGCTGGTTCTGATTATTCTCATTGTGGGCTATCTCGTGGCCTGGCCGGTTCCCATCGAGCCCTGTGCCTGGCAGGCTCCGTCTGATCCGGGCTATACGGGCAGATTCGCTCCTAACGATCGACTCAGGGGAGTCGAGTTGCTCCAGCTAGCGAGCTGCCATGGGCCGGAGGCAGTTGCATTTGACGATCAGGGGCGTATTTATGCAGCCACTCACGAGGGCTTTATTGTGCGCATCCAAGCCGATGGATCCAAAGCGGAAAGGTGGGCCAACACGAACGGTCGGCCTCTGGGGATCGATTTCGACGGTAAAGGCAATCTGATCGTGGCCGACGCCTTCCGGGGACTTTTGTCCATTGCGCCTGATGCAACCGTGACGGAACTGGCTACCGCCGCGGACGGCATTCCCATACGTTATGCCGACGATGTTGCGGTAGCTGCTGACGGCAAGATCTATTTTTCGGACGCGTCAACCAAGTTCGGCGCTGAAGAATGCGGTGGCACTATGGAGGGAAGTTTGCTCGACATCATGGAGCATGGAGGACACGGACGGCTTCTCTGTTACGACCCCGCCACACGCAAAACCACCACTCTGCTTCGTGGCCTGAATTTCGCTAACGGAGTTGCTGTTAGTCATGACCAGAACTACGTGTTGGTGAACGAAACCGGCAACTATCGGATAGTGCTTTACTGGCTGGCCGGACCAAAGAAAGGGACTTCCGAGCCGCTAATTGAAGGATTGCCGGCCTTCCCCGACAACATAACGCGAGGACTGGATGGTCGATTCTGGGTAGCGCTGATCTCGCCCCGTAATAGACTTCTCGATTCACTTTGCGACAAACCGTTTCTTCGAAAAGTGGTCCAACGTCTGCCGAACTTCATGCGGCCAAAAGCCACTGCGTATGGGCACGTAATTGCGATAGACGGCAACGGTCAAGTGGTGGAGAATTTACAGGACCCCAACACGAAATATCCCCAGAACACAAGTGTCCGGGAAACCAAAGACTACCTGTACATCGGCAGCCTGGTTGCTCCGGCCCTTGCCCGTTTACCCAAAGCCAAGGCCGGCCTTTAGAGAGCGTGCCAGAGATTCTGGGGAGCCCTTTCTTGCAAGAAAACCATCCCCCGGCCCCCGCAAAGAGCGCCCATGCATGTGACCTCCTGTCGTTACGTGAGAAGGGGGAGAGGGAGAAGGGGGCGGGTCTTGTCTCATCTGAGCGATCACGCAGGAATCCTTGGTGTCCAGCTCGTCCTTGCCCTTGCGCACGAGCGGAGGGTCGAGGGAAGGGTCTCGGGGATAGCGCATATTTCTCGGGTGCTTTTCGTCTTCCGCAACGAAGTCCCGCAGCTCTTCGGCTGGGATGTTCTTACGCTTGTCATTGTGTCGGAGCGATTCCACGCTCGTCGAGGTTTTCTTCTTGCTCATGTTCTCATCCACAGATTGCGGAGATGTGCGCAGATGAGAAAAAGACGAAACGCTTGTACTGTAAACGGGGACTGCCAGAGTGCAGCAGGACCCCTCGCCGAGCCCTGTTGCCTTCAGATAGGTCAATACCTGGGCTACTTCGACACCTGTGACCGTCTTGAGCGCTTTCAACTCGACGATCACCTCTTGTAACATACAAAATCCGCGCGATCGGAGCAGGCCAGCCGCCGCCCTTTATAATATACCGGCACTTCCACTTCACGCTCAAAAGGAATGCTTCTACACGAAAATATGACTTCAAGCGCCTGTTGATACGAGCGGACCTCCGGAATATGGATGGCGATTTCCAGCAACCCCTCACATTCGGTATTTCACGCTTGTAGCGTCCGGACGTGATGAGCTACTGTGGACTGGCTGGGGCGCTTAGCTTGTGGGGCTCCGAGCGTGAACCAGGCTTAGAAAGAATCGAGGGGCGGAGATACCGATCGTGAGAACACGCAATGGGGAGGCCTGTTTCATAGCCCGACGCGCGTTGACATGCTTGGCCCACCGACGTATAGTCCTTTCGATTGCCTGGTGAATCCGCCTCCGATGACAAGGCCGTACGATTCGTGTCAATGCGTGCACTTCGGTCGCGGGAAGGAAGAGGGCAGGACGATGCCCTGCGAAGCGGAACATCCCATGACGATGGAGTCTGATAAAGAAGTGGTAAAGGCTGTTTCTGGCCGTGAAACGAATCCGGCTTGGTCCGACGATTCACTGGCGCGAGAAAGCCTCGCGCAAGACGCCTTGGCTCAAAGAAAACTTGCCACAGAAGCCCGGCACGGGATGAGGAGGATGCTGAAGAGGCAGTACGAGCTCCTTGCGAGCCGACTGCCGGACCATGGAACCATCTTGGAGATTGGTTACGGCGTCGGCGGGTTCCTCCACTATCTGGCGGAGCACACTCTTTTGAACGTGGTAGGAATCGACGTGTCTGAAGAGCATCACCGCATTGCTCGTGAGCGTCTCGCCGCATACGCCGCACGCATCGACCCTCGTCTGGCCGCAGTCGAAGCTCTCAATGCAGAGATGTCACGTGACCGTTCATCCACCCAATTCTCGGCAGCGGTCATGAGAGGCGTAGTCCACCATCTCGCTGACCCGCAGGTTGCGTTCCAGGAGCTTTCCCTATGGCTTGAGCATGGAGGACGGCTGATCATCCTCGAAGGAAACGTCCGTTCCGGATACCGGAGAATGGTGCTCCGCGTTGCGGACATGATCGGTATTGAGCACGAGGCGAGCCATTTCGCACATCGGTCGGCTGAAGAGACCGCCGAGATGTTGGCAACGGTTGGGTTCACCAACTTCAATGTCTCTTTCGTTTCAGGGGTTTTTGCTCCCGTGGCATTTGTGGGCCTGGGCGGTACAACATTCTGGAGCGTCCTGGATGCCGTCGAAGCGGTTGCACGGCGTGCCGCTCCGTCGTTTTTCGGCTGGTGGTACCTTATGGAAGCGGAGAAGTGCACCGAAAACCCGGCCTGAAGGCGTTAAGATAAGTAAGGTGTCCCCGGAACTCCCCGGAACTCCCGGAACTCCAAGGCGATTTCGGAAGTACTTCAGATAACCGCGGAAAAGAGGTCATGTGGTCAAAATCATTGACGAAGCCGATATGACTAACTGGGACTGGGCTTCCTCGATTTTCCCCAACTTTCGCTTCCGATGGACACCGAATGGACACCAAAACTGAAGGGTCAAAGGACAGACAACCGCATCGGCAACTTCTCCTTCCGGTGAGAACAGGAAAAATGACGCCAAGATGTCGCCCAATATACTCTATCCTGCCAGTATGAAATCCGCCCACGTACCGCATCGATTCTTATAATCGAAGTGCCTTCCGTGGTCCTGGTAGTTCCAGAAAGGAGTATCACAGGCCTTTGCGTTGCTCAGAAACGGCAGTGTTGTATTTTCAAGCCGTACTGGCTTGCCGTCTGGTCCCTTCGTCAGATGCTGTCTCATCTCCCCGAAAGGCATTTTGACATGAAATGTATCGCCCTTTTCTTCCACCTTGATATCCACGTACTTGACACCAAAGATTTTCTTCATCAGTAAACCACCAATGGTCTTGCCGACCACGATATCAAGGACCTTGCGCTGATCCGGACTGACTTTGTCACTAACATAGATACCCCCTTCCGACCCTTGGCTCATAAGTTCTTCAAATTTTGAATGGGGTATGTCGCCCATGTAGATCACCACCGAACCTGACAGGTCCACGTCGTGCACTTTGCCTTCTTGAATCCTAAAAACCATGAAGTACCTGCAGCCTCCTTCTTTATCCCTTCCAAAGTAGTAGGGACAATGTCCCTCGGAAGCACAGGCTTCATTATAGGTTCCCTTCAATTGCCACCCTGATTTTAGTTCTTCCATAGCGCACCTCCTTACTTAGTCTGGCGAAGGCGTAGGCCTAAAAGGGATTTAGGCATGTGTTGAGGATCGCAGTGATGGAAACTGCCTCTCAACCGTGAATTATGCGGCAGTGTTGCCATTGTGGGGTCTTCAGTGCGAGAACGACGCGAGGACGGTGCCCCGGGAGCTCAAAAACTCGACGTAGCCGCCCACAAGACCCCCCAGAGACAAAACCGTCGGCACATTGCAGAAAAAACCCCTATGCTCCTCATTCTTCAGCATATCTTGCCAAACACCTCCGGTCAACTGCAATGTTCTCGGTGGCCCGTGGCCGAACGCAGTGCGTTCACATCGGGTCAGCGGGAAAGCCGAGGCCGCATGGACATACCGCTTCCGACATGATACGAGATTCTCGCTCCAACCTTGATCGCGCTCGCAAATTCAAATTCCGAACTTCGGGGGACACCATACTCAATTTGCTGGATCTTGCATCGAGCTTCTCGGTCCGGGTTTTTGGCGGTGCATGGATCTGCCCAAGGCCGACTCCAGCCTCGTGATGAAGTCATCGTCTCCCTACGGTCTGCCTGTGCGCTCGTGCGGCCGAAGCGCTTCCGACTCGGTATCCGAACACTTGGTCTAGAGAAAGGCCACCCAGTTTGGTGCCATTTCCAACAGCGGTGCCACCTTGACTATACTGCCACGCATTGAACATGCGTGGCATTCGGAGGAGTCGAAAGCCAATGAGCCTTTGCTCGACATGTGGTCATAATAGAGGTCGAGATTTCCCATCAGTGCCTGTGGAACTCCTGAGTTATGGCCATCACGATAGTGGAGCGCGGCCGTTGCCTTCACGCTGTCGTTAACGACTCGGTTTGCGGATCAGGTTCCGAACCTGTTCTCGATGCGCTCCACTATAACTCATCGTCTGTTCCTTAAGATGAGCTGCTGCGCTGCTCCAGGGATATGCTCCTGGAGACTGGACCAGCCTCGCGCGTACCGGGTTGAGCTCCACGTATCGGACCGCGGCAAGGAGATACGGTTCGTTCATGGGATATGAAGCAGAACGGCCTTGCCACAGATGCCCTCGCCATCCCTCACGAAAGTTGATGCGTCTGGACTAGCGCCGATGAGCCTCACCGATTGCACTGCGCAGTCCAGCTTTCGAGCCGGGGACAACGATCAAATGCACATGATTCGGCATAAGGCAATATGCCCAAATCGCTACGCCGCAACGGCAACACCACTC
>CAYZET010000206.1:0-9318 GCA_964477215.1 uncultured Syntrophaceae bacterium
CGTGGAGGAGGAGCGACGGATAACGGATCACCAGGCGCACCCACTGACGAAATCTTCGGAAAAGACAGGCAGCACGCCACACGCGGGTGGTGCGCATGGCCAGGAGTCGCGCCTCATTTCGGGCAATCAGTCGATCCTTTTGTGTGAGTTTCTGGTCCTTTTGTGCGATCTGCAGACTCTTCTGTACGAGCAGTTGATTCTTCTCTGCAATCTCTCGGTTTTTCTCCAGAATCTGTTGATTTTTTTGCTGGAGCAGTTGGTTCTTTTCCACGATCAGTCGATTCTTCTGTGCGATCTGCTCATTCTTTGTGCGAAGCTGCTGATCTCGTTCCTTCAGTCGCTCTCGAGCCTGACTCAATTGAGACGAGTGTTCTCCTATCCGTGTCAGCCTTTGGGCTATGTCTTGTTCGTACACTCGCGCGAGCAAGGAGCCCCGCTGCTCTCTCAAGTGCTCTTTAAGCTCATCGAAAAAGCCGAGGTCCGGCTCCCCGCAGGTCTCCTCGGCTACCTTAAGCGCGTGGTACGCGCGGTCCACCCAATCCGGTGAGTCGGGGTCTGTTGTTCTTACTTCGCGAGTATCCTCATGGTGGCGGAGGCCAATGTCCAGAAATTCCTCTACTGCCTCCTTTGCATCTTCAGGAGCCACAGGCCATTCAATTTGCAGGGTTTCAGACACTCTCTTCATGGTTAGTCGCCAATCGGACAGGAGCCCGCTCATGGAAGCAAAAGCTCGCCTATATCCCCTCGTTGTTTCTTCAGCTTCAAGGACGTGGTCGAGCCACCACATCATGGATTTGAGGGGAGCAATCTTATTTCGTCTTTCCAGGGAAGCCGCAACCTCAAAAGGGTGTCTGAATGCAATCAGGAAATGGGGAGAGCAACCTAGCTCAGGGAAGAGAGGCAGCCACAGCCTGATGAGCCTGCACATGCGCGGCTCTTTCAGGCACCAGAGGTCTGACTCTCCGAAATCCTCTTTCAGCACGGCGAGAATTTCTGCCTGTGCCCGCAGTGCCGGTTCGCTGGTCAACCATCCCGTTGGCAGAGGACGAACATCGTCGTATATGGATCCAAGGTCTTTGAGCAGATTCTCGTGAATTCGCAGGATCTTGCGGTTCTCCCAGAATCCCTTGGGGTTGTCTGTAGCGGCGGGCAGCAGATCGTTGCCGATATCTGCACCCAGCAGGTTTACAACCCTCGCCATTGCAGAGGTCCCGCTGCGGTGCATCCCGAGGATGATAATGCATCGTCGACTCTCGCGTGCGTGCTCCGAATCCACTTCTGTCCGCTCCATTCAGGCTTGATCCAATTCCACTTCCACGCACGGTTCTATGAGAAAGTCGACGATTGCAGTGGCGGTCTTCTCCTTTTCAGGTTGGACTTTTATGACGACTGCGTCAATGAGCCGATCCAGGTACGTGCCTTGACCGTCAACCACGCCAAACACTCCTGCATTTAAGAAATATGTTCCTGGCAGCAGAAGGCACTTGAATTTGAAGCGGATACGAAGCCTCGTTCCTGCATCGACCACGGGGATACTCTGCATCTTATCGGCCGTGACCGCCCCGCCTAGTTCCACTCCGTGCATGTTTTTTATCAGCATTCCTGCTTGAACGGAAAAAGCAGTTTCATGGAAGTCTACCGCATAGGTATAGATGTAGTCATCTCTCCTGACGAGATTGTTTACCGTGACCCCTTCGAGAGTAATAATACACGGCTCCGAGATTGTGGCACCTCTCGAATGGTACCGGAAGCGGCTCTTGGGGATGAGATTAGGTTCGTAGAAGGCCTTACCCTGGGAGACTTCTCTCTTGAGAGGGATCGGGTCTTGAGGACTTGATAGGAGACTCACAGGGTGGGGTGAGGCCGTACTGCCCGATTCGTTAAGGGCTATGATCTCTGAGCGTATCCTCTCTTGTTCCGCTTGAGGAGCGTAAAGCAACTGATGATACTTGGAGACAACTGTCTTGGGGATGTCGTCAAGTATGAGATTGCCGCGATCCAAGAGAATGGCCCGGTCGCAGAGCTCGATAACGGCCTGAGCCGAATGGGACACAAAAAGAATGGTGGCCCCATTCTCCTTCATTTGACGAATTCGTGAATAGCACTTCCTCTGAAAGAGGACATCGCCGACCGCGAGAATCTCGTCAATCACCAGGATGTCGGGATCGATGCTCACTGCAACGGCAAAGGCCAACCTCATTCTCATACCGGAGGAGTACGTTTTCACCTGTCTATCTATGAATTCACCTATGTCAGCGAATTCAACAATGGAATCGTAAACCAAATCGATTTCGCTGTCAGACAGGCCCATCAAGGCTGCCTTCATGTACACGTTTTCCCGGCCCGTGAACTGCGGGTTCAGTCCCGTTCCGAGCTCCAAAAGGGCAGCCACCTCGCCCTTGTATCTAACGCTGCCTTCGGTGGGACGCGCGATGCCGCAGATGATCTGGAGCAACGTGCTCTTGCCCGCGCCGTTTCGGCCCACAATCCCGATAGTCTCTCCCCTTTTCATGTCAAAGGAGACGTTTCTCAATCCCCAGAACTTTCGGTGATAATTCTTCTTGCCAAAAGAAAGAAGCTCCCTCAGCCTGTCGCGCGGAGTATCATAAATGCGATAGCACTTTCCCAAATTCCGCACAGATATGGTCACCGCATTGTTGACAGGGGAAGGCTGGTCTTGACTTGCTTCGGTGACCGATGGTATCCCTTCTGCCTTACATGACATCAATAAACGCTCCCTTTGTCTTCATGAACCATGCGTATCCCAATTGCATGAGGACAAGCCCGGCCATCGTGACAGCGGCCAACGGGAGCCACTCTGGCTGCCTGCAGTTCACTAAAGTCGCTTTGCCGCCTTCGAGTATGGGAGTGAGAGGATTCAGATACAGTACCCACCGCAAGTGAGCGGGAAGCATCTCAACTGAATAGAGCACCGGCGTGGCAAAGAAAAGAAAGCGCAGCGCTGTCTGTACAAACTGTTCGAGATCACGGAGAAAAACTCCGATGGAAGAGATAAGCCACGTGCACCCGAGTATGAAGGCACATAACGGAATAAGAACCAGAGGGAATAAAAGCATTGTTGCAGATACGTGCTGCGCGAATATGCACGATGCTCCAATGAGGAGGACAAAGCTTATCGCTCCATCCACAAGGGCTGCCCCGAGGACTGTAAGTGGCAATACCTCGAGAGGAAAAATCATCTGCTTGACGAGATTTTGTCTCATGAGGATGAGTTGAGAGGATTTTCCCACACAGGTCCCAAAAACGTTGAACAGTGTCAATCCGCAAAAGAGATTCAGAACGAATTCTGCTTTCCCGCCGTTGGGCCCCGCGCTGGTCCTGGCCTGAAAAATCGTCAAAAAAACAAATGCATAGATTCCCAACATCAGGAGCGGAGTAAGCACGGACCACACAAGTCCCAAGTAGCTCTCCCGATATCGGGCCACGACCTCGCGATGCGTCAACTTTCGGATGAGATTTCGATGTCGGTAAAGGGTACGAATCATGTGGAGCGGATTCAGCAGAGACACGGTCGTCCCGTTGGCGCCCGACGTGTGCACAGCAGCCGACGATACAGTATGATCAGTCACAGACACAGAGATTCACTCCATACCTGGCACCCAGGCTCGCCTGGTAGCGGCAAGTAGATGTGTGACACCGTCTCCCCAAATTGAGGGATCCGTGTGCTCGCCACTCAGAGAGACCTACAGAAACGGTCTCAAAACTCGGGAAACAGCAGAAAAAGTGGTAAGGTGAGGGGGGATACTGCCAATGGAGCCCTCACCCCACCCTCTCCCAGAGGGAGCATAGGCGTTAACTTCGTGGATGGCATCACGTGATTTCAGTCAGTTGACTTAACAAGGACCCCGGAACCCCGGCGTAAGCAGGAGTCCATAACATGTTGGAAAGACTGGATTCCGGCCTTCGCCGGAATGACGAAGAATTGGCCGTTCCACTTCTAACTTAACGCGCATGCCCAGAGGGAGAGGGCTAGGGTGAGGGTGCAAAAAAAGAAGCGTGCCACGATCTTAACATTTGCCGCAATTCCGAGACAGTTTCTACAACCGACCCAGCAGCCCCGCATTCCTCACCCAGCCCGTCTTGAAGAAACCGTACCGAAGGAGCCTCAACCTGCGGGCAAGGAACCTCTGTTGGCCGATGCTTGCGTACGCTTCAAGAATTTCCCGTTCCGCAGGTCGAAGTTTCGGACCGAAATGGGCCAACAAGGTGGCTGCCTGCTCTTGACTGGCCTGCAGCGACCGGAGGAGGCTCTCCCTTTCAAAAAAGTTTAGGAGCTTGCCGATGACGTACTTGATTCCCCATGGAATGGCACCGATGGTGTTACCACCGTGGAGCCTGTACAGGATAGTTGGCTCGCTCACGTAGTCGATTCGGCCGAGACAGACCGCAACGAGCGCAGTCCACCAGTCATATTGGGCCACGCCGTCGGGTATGGGAGTCACGAGATCCTTCAACGGTTTGTTCATCATGATGGTGCAGCCGGCCACCATGTTCTGGACAAGCAACCGATTGAGACGCTTCCCATAATCGGGGTTGTGGTACCCGAAATGCCAATATGAGTCGTCCAGCACGCGAAGATCGCGATCCACAGCCTTGAGATCCGTATAGACCAGGAGCGGCTCGTCGTCTCCGGAGGAAGCTTCCAGCTTGCGCATGCATTGGAGGGTAGTCTCGATCTTGCGCGGAAGCCAAACATCGTCCTGGTCGCAAAACATGTAATATTTCGCTTCAGTAGCTTCCAATAGACGCGAAAAATTCCCGCCCGCTCCCAATCTCCCTTCGGTATTCGGGACGACCTCAATTTTTTCTGGATAAGTCCGGGCATACTCCTCCACGATGTCTGTAGTGGCGTCCTGGGAGCCGTCGTCTCGCACGAAGAGCTTCCAGTCGACATAGGTCTGCTTCAAGAGCGAGCCGATCTGGTCACGGAGATAGGGCTCTCCATTGTACGTGGCCATGAGAATGCCTACGGTCGGAATCACAAAGTCACTCCTGCGCGGAATTCACCGCGAGAGAACACGATCTTCAGGCGGAAAGCAAGGACGTGTACACCTGTATGTACTGTTCGGTAACCCTCTGTTGAGTAAATCTGTCTCGGACCACGAGCTTGGCATTCTTCACAAGTGTATCACGATAGGCCGGGTCTCGCGTTATCTTCCGTATTGCGTCCGCATACTGGGTCGGGTCTCGATCCTGGACAAGAATCCCGGAAACCCCGTGCTCGATAATCTCCGTTGTCCCACCTGCGTGGGCTGCGACAATCGGTATACCCATGTGCATGAGCTCCAGCGGTGCCAGGGGTAGGCCTTCCCATCGCGTGGGAAAGACTGCTACCGCTGCGTCTGATATTTCAGTGAGAGCCGTTCGGCGAGGCAATGACCCCAGGAGCCTGACATGTTTGCAGAGGTCGTACTTTTCTATAGCCCTCTTCACGTCACCTTCCATGTCGCCGCCCCCTACAATCTTCGCCGAATATCCCTCCGAAGCGAGCAATCTGACTGTCTCTATAAACAGCAGGGGATCCTTCGGAAAAGAGAGACGCCCCAAGAAGCCAATGCACATTGGATCTACCGGGCGCCGCGCCGCAATGTCTTCCGGCCTGATACCATTGTGAACCACAGTACTCTTGCTGGAGGTGGGCAAGAGGCGCCATTGCTTTGCCAGTGCTCTGTCGTATTGACTCACGTGGACAGTCATGTCAGCCCATCGGCTGATTCTCCGTTCAGCCATGGCACCGAGATGACGATATCCCCAGGGTTTTGCCGGGAAGTGGTAACCGTGAACCGTGTACACGGCCGCTAGCGCCTTCCGCGTGGGAAGGCCCAAGCTCAGGAAGTAACCGGCCCTTCCTCCATGGACATGGACGAGGTCTGGTCGAGTCTGTTCCACGATTCGCTTCAGTTTGATTCCCGCGCCAATGTCAAGCCGAGATCGGAAGAAGTCGATGCCGTGCGTCCGGATTCCAAGTTTCCTGGCTTCGCCGACGGCATAGGAGCCCTCCTGGCACACGAACGACACTTCGTGACCGAGCCCCCGCAGATCTTCGATGAGTGCCAACGTCAGGGTGGTTCCGCCGCCAGGCCGGCCATCAGCGATGATGTGCAGAAGTTTCATACCAACTTTCATGCCTGATGTGGGGCGGGAAGTACGAACGGCTTCGGCTGGTGGAAAGTGTGTTGCCGCTCGGATGAAAGCCGGTCTCGCTTGAAATAAGTGCTCCATTTCCTAAATACGGTCACGTAATCTGCCACGACGTAGGGGCACCCCTTGTGGGTGCCCAGGGCGGGCACAAGACCCGCCCCTACAGTGCCAACGATGCGCTCACCACGTACACCGCGGTGCAGATACGGTACCGTATTTGTGCCGTCGACCACTAAGCTGCGTGTACTTGAGCGTGCCCGCGATTGCTTTGAGCAATCTCATGCAGAGCACGTTGACGTGAAAAGCGAAGGATATGGCCAAGATGAAAATCAAGTATCGCACAGGGTTGTATGTTATTGTACACGCTTCGCGTCAATGGCAGCCAGCCAACTACCTAAAACCCCTCATGAATCTGTTCATCCAGCAATAACGCTACATTAGCACAGGACATTCTCCGATGTCAAGGCCGCAGTTTTCACGGAGAGCCGCGAGACCAATCGAGGTGCGGCGCCAACCCTCTGTGCGCCTATCCCGAGCTCCGTGCCAGGAATCCGTCCTGGAAGACCGCAGCAATAACGCTGTTGCTCCGGATGCACAACAACTGCAGGCTGAAAGCCTGCACTACCTGTCAATGACCGAATCCGCTGGCACTGCCCTCCATCCGCGGCCCAGATTTCATGCTCCCGAGCAAAAGGGTGTTCCTCCCTGCCTGTTCGATAGCAAGTGGCTCTGAAGTAATCGGCCGAAACTCGCTCACCTCATATCTTAGCAGCAAGCGCTGAATAGCGGGGCTCTTCCGTGGCGTTTTCCACAGCGAGCTTCAGAGCTCGGGCGCTTCCCACAAGAACCACGAGTTGCTTGCCCCGAGTCATGGCTGTATACAGGAGGTTGCGTCTGAGCAGGACATAGTGCTGGGTGCTCAGGGGAATTACCACTGCGTTGTACTCGCTCCCCTGGGCTTTGTGAACAGTGACAGCATATGCGAGGGTCAATTCGTCCATCTCTGAGATGTGGTACGTGACGGGCCTGCCGTCAATCTCGACCACAGCCTCGTCCCACTCCGGATCGTATGATACGATTTTCCCCACGTCTCCGTTGAACACTTCCTTGTCATAATTGTTGCGGGTCTGCATGACGCGATCTCCCACCCGAAATCTGTCGCCTCGGATGGGGGCGCCTGACGGATTGAGAAGCTGGCGAACTTCGCGGTTGAGATTTTCGGTCCCAAGCGTTCCTTTTCGCATGGGACTCAGGATCTGAATCTCTTCGATTGGGTTGAATCCGAACCGCTCGGGAATACGACTTGCCACGACCTCTTTGACCAACCTCAGGATTTCGCCCGGATCCTCTTTTTGTATCCAGTAGAAATCCGACGCAGTGTTTCCTTCAGGAGGGTCGATAGGCATGTTCCCCGAGTTCACCAGGTGGGCGTTCGTCACAATGAGGCTGTGTTGCGCCTGCCTGAAAACCCGATCCAGACGCACGATCGGTATCTTCCCGCAACAGATGAGATCTGCGAGCACGTCACCTGGTCCCACAGAGGGGAGCTGATCGGAGTCCCCCACCAAGAGCACAGTCCCATGCAGGGGAACAGCGCTCAAGAAATTGTGCATGAGCGACAGGTCAACCATTGAGGCCTCGTCCACCACGACAACATCGGCGTCGAGGGGCCTCGACGCATTTCTTTGAAAACCGCCTGCTCCAGGAGAGTATTCGAGCAGCCTGTGGATCGTCTTTGCTTCCCTGCCTGTAGCCTCGGCAACTCGCTTGGCTGCCCTCCCAGTAGGCGCGGCGAGGACGATTGCCAGCTTCTTCGCCTCCAGTATCTCGATCAATGAGCGCAGAAGCGTGGTCTTGCCTGTTCCCGGCCCCCCCGTCACGATCAGAACCTTGTATTCCGTCGCCTTTTCAATGGCGATCTTCTGGCCCGTCGAAAGAGTTATGCCGATCCGACGCTCAATCCACTCGATGGCAGCATCCACCCGGATGGGAGGAAAGAGGCGAGGAGCAGTCATCAGATCCCGCAGTCGCTGGGCTATGGAGTTTTCCTTATAATGCATGTTCGCCGGATAGACTCTGTCGTCCTCGACCACAATGTCCCGTCGAGCGGCCAACTCCTCGATAGCTCGCTCAACGAGCTCGTCACTGGCGCCGAGCAACTCCCGAGCCCGTTCCACCAGCTTGCCTCGGGGAAGATATACGTGCCCCTCACCCTGAACTTCTTCGAGTATATGAAGGACCCCGGCCTGACAGCGAAGAGGCGAGCGCGCGTCTATTCCAAGGCTCCCAGCGATCCTATCGGCGGAACGAAATCCAATGCCGCGAATGTCCGTGGCAAGGCAATAGGGGTTATTGGAGACCACTTCCACAGCCTCTTTGCCGTACCGTCTGAAGATCTTGAAAGCATAGGTCGGGGACACCCCGTGAGTCTGAAGGAATAACATAACCCCTCGGATCTCCTTCTGTTCGCGAAATGCCTCCGAGATCTTGTGTGCTCGCACCTGTCCAATCCCTGACACCTTGAGGAGCTCCTCGGGATGCTTTTCGATTACGTCGAGAGTGCGCTCCCCGAATGCAGCAACGATGCGGCTCGCCATCTCGGGGCCGATCCCCTTTACCAGGTTCGAGGCAAGGTACTTCTCCATTCCCTTCACTGTGGACGGAGTAGCAACGCTCACCTCGGAGAAACGGAATTGCTCCCCGAATTTCTTGTCGAATTCCCATCGGCCTCGGAGGGTCAGGGTCTCGCCGGCGTGCGGCGAAGGCAAGCTCCCCACAATAGTCACGGGCTCTCTGCGGCCGCGTACCAGAAGCCTGGCTACCACGAAATCCCCCGTCCCGGCGTTGCCCGCTGATCCGGCCATGAAATCGCTGCACCTCTGTTAAACTTGAATCCATGTATAAGCGAAAGAGCGGAATCGGTCCACCCTTGTCGGGACTGCTCCCCCCGTTTCAGAATAAAAAAAAGAGGGGACAGAGTCCCCTCGAGATTTGGAAGGATTGAGAAGATAGCTTTCTTTTTTTTCGTTACGCTGTCGTACTATCGATCAACAGGGGGTGACAAAGCTCACAGGCCCAGACCAGTTCCGTAGGACAGGCTCCCGAACAGTCCCGAAATCATGTCGAAGCACGGCAATCCGCCGAGAGGTCCATTGG
>CAYZET010000207.1:0-9272 GCA_964477215.1 uncultured Syntrophaceae bacterium
GACGATGTGTGGTATGTAACACTCAAGGGGCCTGCCGCTTTTGGGGAAGGAATCGTGATGGGCAGATCTGAAACAGAGCTGCCGTGGGAGGCAGGCTCGGTGGAGCAGGTGAGCTCGGAGCTTGAGGCGATGGGAATAAAGCTAGCACCGATTCGATTTCAAGCGGACAAGCCGGTGGAGACGCTGCTTTCGGCAACATTCCGTGTAATTCAGGACCGGTCAACCCATCGCATGGTGCGAGCGATCGTAGGGGAGGAGTCGGAACGCACAGAGGGCGAAATGGCAATCGATACCGTCACGTATCGCGTAGCGGGGATGGAAGTGATCCACCATGAAATTGAGATCGAGGCCCTCTCGGAAGAAAGTATCGGGACAGTAGAGTGCTTCGCCGATCGTCTGGCCACCCTTTTCCCTGAGGCTCTTAGACCGTGGGCTCACAGCAAGCTTGAAACGGGAAGAGCCGTGGAGGCGCTACTGAAGCTCGATGCTACGCACATCCCGATGGATCCTCACGGGCGCCTATTGGCCCCGGCGTACGGGCTAATTGCCGATTATATGGAGCGTCAGCGGAGCGGCTGTGGGGCTTGAAGCATGCCCGATGTCGGGGGCTCTTCCTACGGGAGGCGCTCCTGGGGAAATCCTTGCGATCAGACGGTCCATACGCTGGTCGAAGGCTCCTCGTGACACTTGACCGCGCACCGGCAAGAGGGTTATGGTTTGAGAGAAGAGATGATGGTACGTTCGAGCATGTGTGCTCCGGGACGGATTCATGCGTGATTGGAGTCCATCCTGAACGAGTTTTTGGAGAACCGCATGACCATACGTCATTGCTTTCTCGGAAAAGGAATGTCGTGCTCACCAACACGTTTTGTCATATCCCTGGCATCGGACCGAAATCGGAGCAGCTCCTCTGGAAGAAGGGCATACTCTCATGGGAGGATGTGCTCCGCGCTGTGCCCGGTGAATCGCTAGGGGGGAACCGTCGCCATCTGAGGACTTGCATCCAGGAATCGATGGATCGTCTAGAGGATGGGGACGCTCACTACTTCTCCAAACATCTTCCCGTCAATCACCAGTGGCGTCTGTTCCCGGAATTTCGGAACAGCACCGTGTACCTGGACATTGAAACGAGCGGGTCGCCTCCTCCCCACAACATAATTACCACCATAGCCACATACGACGGGCACGAGATATCCTACTACGTAAGGGACTACAACCTGTACGAATTTAAACACGATGTGCAACGGTACGACGTGGTGGTCACCTATAACGGCAAGTGCTTCGATATTCCTTTTATTGAGAGCTTTTTCGGAATCAAGATGAGACAAGCGCAAATCGATCTGCGGTTCGTCCTGAAAAGTCTGGGTTTCACGGGCGGCTTGAAGGGGTGCGAAAAGAAACTGGGGATCGATCGCCACGATCTGGATGGGGTAGATGGATTCTTGGCAGTCCTCCTGTGGAATGATTACGTTGCGAAGAACAACATCCGCGCGTTGGAAACGCTCCTGGCCTACAATATACTCGACGCGGTGAATCTCGAAACGCTGATGGTAATGGCGTACAACATGAAGTTGCGCGACACCCCGTTTCTGGAAAGTCACCGACTCGAGCTTCCTCCACCGGTAGAGAACCTTTTCGAGGCGGATGTGGCCACAGTCAAGAAGCTGATGGATTTTCGAGAGATGCACTATTCCTGAGGCTTCCCGAGGACGGGCACCGGCGCTTCACGGCAGTTACTGCGCATTCGGGCCACCTCGTGAGGTGCAGACGCGGTACATTGTTCCTCAAAATCGGCCACTTAGTACACCGTTTCACAAATATGGTCGCGTATTTGGTTCAGCCCTGTTCATGGAAGGGCGAGTTTCAAGCCCCCGCTCGCCTAAGCATGGCCCTCGCTACCATTTTTGGCGCGTGCCACCGCGATCGGGCTGCACTGAGAATTTCCACAACGACATGCAGTTAGATTTCCAAGAAATATTTTCCCTGGCCTTTGGATGTTGGCGGCGGTATACTTGATCGTGTCTCAGATCGAACATGGCGAATGTTGAGACTTCGGGCTGATGTGATTCCGGCACCAGGGGAATGGAAAGTTGGTGTCCTGCCGGTCTGTCTCAACAAAGGGGGAGCGTCATGGCGATATTTCAACCATCGAGACGAGAAGTTCTCCTTCTCGAGTTCTTTGCCGTTCTGGCAGGAATAATCATCCTTGTTCTCAGCTTGGCCTGCAGCGGTCATACCTCTGAGATTTCGCGATCCGATCATTCGGGAAAGGGCGATGATGCTCAAGGCATTGAATGGCGCTTTAAGTATGACACCAACGGCCGGCCGGAAGAAGTGGTCGATCCTGCTGGTCGTGTGACGCGATACCGGTATGATGACGATGAGCGAGGAGACATCAAATCGGTCCATAAGCACCTGCCGGGTGGCCAAAGTATTACCTGGGATTACGATCGCTTCGGACGATTGACTTCTGCCGCGGATCCTCTCGGCAAGACCCTGTTCAGGTACGATAAATTCGGCAGACTGGCCACAGTTGAAAGAGATGGGTCTCCGCGGGTTGCCTACGAAAGCGATTCCCTGGGGAGGGTGACAAAAGTCCAGGTTGATGAAAGTCTCTGGGCTCAGTACCGACACGATTTTGCCGGGCGCCTCAAGTCGATAAAAACTCCTGTTGGCCAGATCGACTACGAGTATTGGCTCCCCAAGGGCTACATCACCCGCACGCTGCCGAACGGCGTCAAATCTCGCTTCGAGTACTTCCCCGACGGCAAGCTGGAGAGAATTGTCCACACAAACAAGGAGAACTACATTCTAGCCAGCTTCACGTACTCCTATCGCCCGGATGGGCTTGTCGCCACGGCCGATGAGCGCTTTCCCCGAGAAAGGAAGGTCATTGAGTATGAGTACGACAAGACCGGCAGGCTGTCTGCGTCAAGAACCACGTCAGGGAATACCATCCGTTTCGAATATGATAGGCTCGGAAACAGAACGTCCGTGCACTTCGATCAGACGTCCGTAAACGGTGTGTACGACTGGGCCGCACGCATCCTGGAATACGGAGGGGACAAATTCGAGCACGATGCTGTCGGCAACGTCGTCAAAAGAGTCATGAAGGATGGATCAACAATTGTCTTCGGCTATGACGCGGACGGGCACCTAACTAGCGTGAACAAACAATCACAGACTGTCTCGTACCGGTACGACGCTGATGGGAAGCTTGTCGAGAGATCAGTAGACGGGAAGACGACCCGTTTCGTACCAAGGCCCTTTTCAGAAACGTGGGAGCCCCTGGCAGAGGTGGGGCCTGATGGTGTCAGGCGGCTCTACATTTGGGACAGTAGGTTACTTGGAATAGCTACACCTGACGGTGCCGAGTTCATCTTGGAAGACGGGCTCGGATCGGCTCGTCTGTTAGTTGACTCCCAAGGAACGGTGGCAGAAATTCGCTCCTACAGGCCCTTCGGCCTACCAGAGACCCTTGGCAAGACTACTGGATTGACCCCCGGTTTTGCCGGCCTGTTCTTTGATCCGTTTGCCGAAATTTATCTGACTACAGCCCGCAGCTATGATCCCGAGCTTGGTCGGTTCTTGCAACGGGACCCCAGCCACACTGTGCCGGTCGGCTCTCAACATGCTATGACTGCGTACGTTTATTGCGGAAACGACCCCGTAAATTTCGTGGATCGCAATGGGCGCCGATCGACCGCGAACGCTCTGGATTCGTACTCGGACCGGTTGGTGAGACACGGTCGCCCGGGCGCTGCTCCCCTTGAGAGATCTGCCGAAAGTAGAGATGGAGAGAACGACTCCAAGGCTTCGGAGCCCCAGGCAGGCAGAGGCGAAAGAAGGCTCCTACCGGAAGGGCGTAAGGATGCAGATTCTCAGGAAGCCATGTTGCTGCGGGCCCTTCTCCAGGGAATCAGGATAGCCGACCTTCTCGATTACTGTCGGAGAAATGAAGAAACCTCGCTTTGTACCATCGACATCGACAAGATCAGAGAAGCACTCCTGGAGAAGAAGCGGCGGAAGCATACAAGGCGGTGGGTAGCACCATACTGGGTAAGAACTTACGAACCTTTGTGGTGGACGTACGAGCCGTACGTTTACTATTGGCGCAGTTATCCGTCCTATTATTCCTATAGCTTGGGGAGTTATCATTCGTCCTCGTCCAGATACTACAGCAGTGTTTCACGAACCTATTCGTACGCCTACCGTTATGGCGCGTCCTTCCGGTATGCAGGAAACGTCGGAGGAGTCTGGCTTTCGGGCGCAAACAAGGCTGTGGAAGCCCTTGGTAACCTCAAGGGGGTAGCGTTGGATGAAGCCAACGGAAGGCTAGTTCTCTTTGGTGAGGACAAGAGCACTTCCGTAGGGTTGTCCGCCTTGAGGCTCGATGACGTTGTCGCGATCTTCAAATCCGTGTACGACCACGGAGTGGGGCCGTGGGTCTCCATAGAGGACGATCCCAAGAACCCGAACGGACCCTGTGTCCCGATGTACGGCCCTGAGATGGCCGGCACATTTGCGGGCTGGGTGCTGTACGAAGCCGATCGAGTAATGAAGAATTACGGGGCGGGAGCAGACAACATCACACGAAAAAAGATTAATTCAGGTATCAAGGGCTACAATGAGCTACTCGACGCGAGATTTCGTAGTCCCGAATGGGCGGCTGCCAAAGGCGGGGGAGGATGGCAGCGAGTAGGAGCGACACGCTTTTGGATTACCCCCTCGGAAGTGGTCAGAAGAACAACGGGGAAAGACGATCTGACACTTCTGGAAGTACCTCTGCAGCTCAACGTCGATCCTCCCAAGCTGATGACCGGCGGCAAGTCCGGTGGATCGGTGAAGGCCCATCGAAAGAAGGACTTGGCCTATGCTGCATGGTTCACGAATCACTATGATGATCTGGCGAAGGAGTGGGCGAGCTCGCCCCTTGAAGGACCGGATCGAGGGAAGAAATTCCACGTGTTCGCAGAATTGAAACGCATTGCCCTCTTAGCCGCCATTGCTGAGCGGCTGCGGGATCAGGGGGTGCCCTTACCGACGTGGATGAGAAATCATAGGATGAATCATTATCCCACGCCAACTACGGACCCCCGCTACTACAATGTGCGCGTCATCGGCAATGAACAGAGAGCTATGGGCGGAGTGGGGCTCTCACCCATTTACAATCCGAGCTCTGAGAAAAACCTCATAAAGACGGTTCGTGATGACGAGGAGGCAACCGCAATGGCCAAGGTTGCTTTTTCGTCCTTACCTCAGGAACCCAAGCCCAAAGCGATCGAATTTGTTCAAGCTGGAAAGAACTTTACTGCTGCGGTGTTGCCAGGCCGAACGTCGAAGGAGATAGGACCCTTAAAGATTTCCCGGGCCGATCTTGCCGTGCCGCTCTACGGTGAAGAGAACCTCACTCTGACCCGCCATTACAGCTCATTTCTGAGACCCGACGGCGAGCTTGGTATCTGCTGGACCCTTGATCTGCCGCATCTCTTGTTGGATGCCCGGCGTCCGGCTGCGATAGAGGGAAAAAGGCTGACGCTGAAACCCCAGTATTTACTCACAACCCCAATGGGTAAGGTCAATGTAACCTTCAGTGAAAAGCGCACGGTACCTGAATTGAAGGGTGTGTTTCTCGTTCCCCGAAAGTCCGATGATATCCTGGCATTGTCCGGTGCTCCGGAGCCCAAGACCGGCGTAGGGGAGTTCAAGGTAACGTTTAGAGATGGAAGAAAGTGGTACTTCGACAAGAATGGCTACCTTTGTGCCACTTCAGAAGACGGGATCACTGTTGTCTATCGAAGGGACAATCGGGATCGCATTGGCTCGATTGAGGGTTGGCACGGAGAGAAGCCTGTTGCCAAGATCCGGCTACAGTATGACGAAAAGGACCGGGTCACGAGAGCCACGGCAGGTAAAGACAATTTTGTCGAGTACTCTTACGACGAGCAAGGACGACTGACCAAGGTGAGAACGTCGGTCGGCGTGGAAACCTATGACTATGAGCAGTCTCTCCTGGTTTCTATGGACAGGGACGGCGAAAAGAGACGGTTCGTCTATGACAAAGATGGCCGTCTCACCAAAGAGACCGATGACGCCGGCAATACGGTGGCCGTCTATCAAATGGCGGCTGACTCAAATGGCAGTCGCCTCGTGAGGCAAGATTGGTTGCCCGATGGATCTCGCGGGATCACGGAGGTTCTGTACGATAGAAGCTTTAGACCCATAGCAGAGTCATATCCTGATGGTATCAAGGTATCCTTTTCGTACCGGAAGGACGGGTCAGTCGTGGAAACGGACACCAGTCCCGACGGCAGCGTGTACCAGATAACCAGGAGGACGGACGGAAAAGACCGGGTTACGGTGAAGCTTCCCGAGGGAGGGGTTCAGGCCCTGACACAGGAGGACGGCCGTGTGGTGATAACGGAGGGAGATAAGCGCATTGGAAGTGCGTACAAAGCTTCTGACGGGTCTCTCGATCGATTGGAGCTCGAAAATACTGCCTTCCGGTGGCACCGAGACAAGACAGGCGTTATCGAGGAGCTGAAGATAAACGAATCCGGCGATCAGCCTTCGAGGCAAGATTGGATTACGTTCAAGCTGGACCGGGAAGGAAGGGCTGTGTCCGTAGAGGATTCGACACATGCCAACATCAAAGTCTCGTATGGGCCCACAGGAACCCCCGATGCTGTGAAGACAACGAGAGGCTCGCTGACGGTAGAGCGCACCGCGGCTGGCGAGGTAAGAAAGGCCTCCACTTCATGGGGAGTTTCTCAAGCCAATGAGTATGACCCGAAAAGCGGCATGCTGAAAGAGATGGAGATAGTCGGTCAAGGCGGTTCCGCGGGTGCCAAGTTCGGGCCTGATGGCATCACGGAAATCCGATACTTTGATGGAGGCACAGCCAGACGGCAGTACCATGAGGCTAATACGCGTGCGAAGGCAAAACCCAAGAAGATCATGACCGAAGACGGGTTGGAGATCGATTACGAGTACGATCCCATGGGAAGGCTCATCAGCGCACGAAGTGGAAATCAATACACCCTGAGAATCAGGTACGACGACGCGGGTAGGGTAACTTCCCTTGTCACCGCAAGGGTTCCGTAGCAGTGGCTCCAAAACCCAAGACAAATAGCAACGGCCCCTGCAACGTGGAGGGGTGTACGAAGATACAATGAAGCATGTAATCACTCTTTCGCTCACTCTCCTCTTGCTGGTCCGGGCCCTTGGGCTGTCCCATGGGACCGTCTCTGACCAACTAGAAGGCCTTTTCAAAGCCATTAACACGGGTGATGTACCGCAAGTCAAAGAGCTATTGGACAAAGGCGTCAACGTAGAAGCGGTGAGCTCTACCGATGGGGCCACCCCCCTCATTCGAGCTGCAAAGAGAGGGCGACTCCAGATCGTAAAGCTTCTCCTGGACCGGGGCGCGGATGTCAACACCAGAGATGCTCAGTTCGAGGCCACCCCCATCTACTGGGCTTGCCTGTACAACCATATCGAGGTTGCAAAGCTCCTCCTCACAAAATCGCCCGACGTCAACGCCAGCGACAGAACAGGTGCCACTCCGTTGATGGCAGCGGCATCCAAGGGGTTCCGCGAAATCGTGTCATTACTCCTGGCACGAGGGGCCAAAGTAGACGCCAGCGACAAGGAAGGCAACACGGCCTTACACCAAGCAGTCGAAAGAGGACACGGTCACGTAGTTCAATTGCTTCTCAACGAGGGTGCGGATCCAAGTACGCTTAACTTGGACGGGACCTCGCTGCTGATGACTGCGGCCAAGGCAGGCCACAGGCATCTCGTTGAAGCCCTTTTGGAAAGGGGAAGCGTGGCCCTGAATGCGGAGGATCGGTCGGGTGCTACTGCCCTGATCTGGGCAATTCTCGCGGGCGATCCGCGCACAGCGCAATTGCTGCTGTCAAAGGGCGCCGATGCAAATCACAAAGAGAAAGACGGATGGACTGCTCTCCATTACGCGTCTGCCAAGGGTGACAGGGAAATGGTGATGCTGCTCTTGGAGAATGGAGCGGACGTCAATTCCATGAATATATACAAGGAGACGCCACTCGCCAAGGCTTCCAAGAGAGGTCACAAAGAGATAGCGAATCTGTTGGCAACGCGAGGGGGTCGGTAAGCCCCGGCACCCACGTAGATAGGGAAGGCTTCCTGTGGCAAACGAGGAGGCGTGACCACGCGATGCAGGTCGATATAGACAGTTCGCTCAAGGGCCTTGAGAGATTCCTCAGTAGTTTGGGCCTCCCCGCCGGACCCGATCGAGCGATCAATCACAAGACGATCGTGGGTCTACTGGCCGGCCTGCTCGGAGGTGTCATCGGATGGCTCATTTCAGAGCCGTACCACGAGGATTTTTCTTTCTGGAGAGATCTCTTCATACTGGTTTCTGTGGGATTCTTCGTCTGTCTGTTTGTGATGTCGATTGACAGCATTTTTGAGAGAAGTACCTCAGCATTTCTCAGAAGTGCCGCCAAAGCAGCGTTATTGTCGCTCGTGATCCTTGTTCCGTCCGTGCTCGGGACCAAGATCGTAGTCGAGCGTTCGCAGCTCATGTCTGCAGGCCGACCTGCGATCAAGATTCTTGTCCTCGATGTTTCAGGAAGCATGCGGGGTTATCCCTTGGATACTTTGAAGAGTGCCGCGAAAGCCTATGCAAACACGGTGGTCGGGACGGATAGCCAAGGTGATACTCTGGTGGCCTGCGTAGCCTTTTCAGATCAGGCCCGGGTGGTTGCCGAGCCGACAAGGGATTTTCATTCATTCATCACAAAAGTGAATCAGATGACCGCTTCAGGGGCTACAAGAATGGGCGACGGCCTGGTCAGGGCTCGCAGGGTTCTGGAAAGTCAGGGAATCGTGAAGACCTCAGCCGCAGGGGATCCGAACGCCGGCCGAGGCGCCAGTGGGATCAATCATGAAGTAATCATGGTCACTGACGGCAAACCCACGGGCGGCGCTTCAAGCGTGCTGGATGCGCTGCCCTTCTTTGTTTTCAACGGTATACCGGTACACACAGTTGGCGCGGGAAAAGACTATGACAAGACTCTGTTGGAACGAATCTCCCTCAAGACCGACGGCACCTTCGTTGCTGCCGATGACATTGCCAGATTGGTCCCCGTGATGGAGGAGTTTGCGAGACAGGGACTGGCTCAGGCAGGCTCTTCCTCGAAAGGGTATGCGTCGTTCCTCGCCAGAATAGCCGGTTGGATCATCATAGGCACTGCCATCGGAATTTGTGCCGCAATTCCCAGGAAAAC
>CAYZET010000208.1:0-9241 GCA_964477215.1 uncultured Syntrophaceae bacterium
GCCCGGCCACCTCTGCGCGGTAGAGTACTTCCTCTCCTTGCGGGAGGTGGTCAACAATGATTTGCGCAAGCTCCCGAGGCTTCATTTTGGCCCCTGAGGCCAGGACAAGGGCTACGTTTGACGCGTAGTCCCCGAAACGCGGGTCCTTGGATCGCGAGACTTCGATTTTGAGAGAATCAGGGTCGGGAAGGGACAGAAAACCGCGGTCGGCAGCATTCTGCAGGGCGACGGTAATTAGATTCTTAACGACGTGTTTCATATTAAGCTCTCACGGCACACAAATCATAGGGAATTGTGAAAGTCCGGGCGCACACTCGCCGCCCGTGAAAGTCGCCCCACACATGAATCCGATTCTCGGGATCCCTACGAGAGACTCTGAGAAGGAGGGTTCCGCTGGGGCACGGATCGAAGCATTATAATGAGGAATAGCCGTTTGTCCAGTATTCTTAAAGGACAGCGTTCACCACGGTTGGGAATACGGGCTTGACACCTGGGGATCCCAGCGCGTCGTGCCGTTGAGCCGCTGCACGTCTCAAGGGTCTCTTGCCATGCGAACTCCTTTTCGCTTTTCAAGGCAGTTCTAAACGGTTCCTTCAACGGTGCATCTCTGGTATACTTTGCCAAGCGGGTCGTTGCGGTTCCGTCGACCGGAGATTTTTTCTGAGGGCTTCTCGCTGCGCGCAGTCAACTCATGAGGATCCAGCATGTTCCATCACTCGGTTCCTCGACGTGAAATTGGTGTATCAATTCTGAGGGTTAGGGTCAAGGCCTTTCGATGTGGTTAAAGGTCCCGATGGCCGGGCGCGCGGTTATTGATGAGGGTAGTTCCTGGGTCGGCGGATATCGGGGGAGAGATGGTATTCCGGAATACTCTGGACGATCATAACGTTTTTTTGTTAACAATGACCTTGCAGGAGTAGCTCATGCAGATCGTGGACCCTGAAAAACTACGTCTTGTACCGGGGGAGAGCATCCACGCCATGTTCGGATCCGGACCCGATAACCACGTGGAAATAGGTCTCTTCGTGCGAGGCGTTACCGAGCAAGATAGCTTCGCAGGGACACCGGAAATCAAGCAGCGAGCCGGCCTGATACGCTTTAACGATGTCCTGCTTGTGGTCACCATGATCAAGGTGAAAGGCTTCGAAGAGGAGCTGTTCGACATATGGTGGAATTACCACGCTCCGGACGGCACTCGGTATTTCGATCAGATGGGCACGCAGGAACGGCTAACTGTGCACTTCTACAATGAGCACGGCAAAAAATTCTCTGTGGACATGCAGAACGGGTTCAAGAAGTTCTTCAGCGATCTCCATCCCATTTTTGCCAAAACCGACCCGTGGACTGAGGTTGAGTTCGACCGAGCCGTCCGTGGTTTCTGTGCCCGGTCCTATCCCAAGGAGAATCTGTGGCAGATGATCGAAGTGGGCGTCCAGCCTGCCCGTGCTCCCGAGCCACCCGCGAAAACCGGGGGGGTTGAAGATTACCCGGGCCAGATTCCCGCGGAGCTCGGCCAGTTCTACACTTACGTACCCGATCTGGGGCACTGCATCCGCGTGATACCATCCATGTTAGAGCCTCAAGCCGTGGAGGGAAACCCCGAGGACTTCCTCCACCCCGCTCCGGTCAAGACCGTTCTGCGCTGCGGTATTCGGTGGACTAACGGATTCCCTGTTGCCCCCATTCCCTTTATTCCGGGCCACGGATTGGCCGTCCCCCCTGAGGACACTGAAATGTGAAGCTGGGGCCCAACTGCGTTTTCGGCATACCTCTCACCCAAATCGACCCCTGATCTTGGCGAGCGACATAGTGATTGCCAAATGTTTTGGCAGACTTCCCCGCCTCCAGAACTTTTTTGGGGGGATCGCATACCGGTGGGACGGGCCCTCGCCTGTCATTGTGTAACAGGAGAAACGGATATTGTTATTGGCAACCGCCATAAGGTCGCTCACCAGCCCTGGATTCGCCGGTATTCTTCCAAGACGGCTCTTATCTCCTCTGCGTCCGCGCCTGAAGCACGAAGCACGTGTTCAACTTGGGACGGTGACAGGCAGCCATCCCGCACTTTCCGGACCAGCACGAAGTCGTCGATATACCGGTGCAGGATTCTGAGCGTCCCGACACTCAGAGATTTGGTATTGCTGCCGTTTCCGCGTACCGGCGGTTCCAAGCTTTCCCTCGATGGCAAGAGCTTCTTGTAACAGGGTCCATACTGCGTCAGGCGTCACCCCAGTAGCTGATGAAGCACCTGAGGACGATTTTATCTTCGGAATCGAGAGCATTAAAATCCTCCCAGAGCTTTTCTCCGCCCCTCTGTCGTTCCCAGAACAGCCGCCATCCCGGCTCTTCCCAGGGGTCCTGGCCGCTGTATCCTTGCCATTTTCCCCACAGTTTATGAGCCCTCTTCAAATCCCCGTCCATGAGGAACCGAGCCCATTGCCGCCGCAGGATCTCCAGATGCTCATCTGCTTCCGAGTGAGTGAAAGGCGCATTGGAGGTGGACCGAGCATTCTCCTCATCGCACCAGGGGCCTCGATATTTTTCCGGAATGGATTCTGTGTAGCGTGCCATGATCGTCAACCCTCTTAGGACGGTCATGTTCTTGTGCCCGTCCGTGATCTTGAGTGTGAATATAGTTCCTTCATATGGGTCAGGCAACCCGCTTAAAGGGGAATCGAATAGAGGCAGTCATCGGATTTAGATGCCGGCTGAGAAATGGCAATCTAGCACAACGCAAGACTATTGTAGCGCTGTTATGTGGTGCGGCCACGTAGTGCAGGCATGTAGCGCAGTCCCGCGAAACGCGGGATTCCAGCGTGCGTCTTCAAGAAAATGGCCGCCTGGAAAGGCTACCCTACGCCTTCGATGCCAATAGGAATAGAAAGAGCCATTTGGATGCTGGCATCTCCATCATCCTTAAGAATCGACCATTCGCGGTTTTCTGTCTCAGAGAGAAAAAGTTTGCGAACCGGCTTGCCAGAATGTCAAATTGGCGCAGAGGATCGTGCAATAGAGCCCACAGGCCTGGAACAGTTGTGGTAGAATGAAGCGGAGCACACTCGTCAAGCACCCTATGAAGCACGGCGTGGAACTTCTTCGCGAAGGCAGGAAACATTGTATTTATGGACGAAAGGGAGCGATGACGGCAGTTCCAAGGCACGCGGAGATTTTGGACAAACTGGCTCGCAAGATCTGTAAAGATCTGGACATTCCTTTCATGAGGTCATCATGGAGTATCATGCAGTAATCGAGAAAGCTGAGGGTTGGTGGATCGGTTGGCTGGTCGACTTACCCGGCGCTAACGCGCAGGAACGAAGCCGTGAGGAACTGTTGGAATCATTGGCGATTTGTGCAAGGGAACTGCTCGAGTTGAAAGGAATTCACGACCCACACGTGGAAATTCTCGTCTCACCCGAGCTAAATTCCTGCACGTCTCTATGCAGCGAACCTCAAGAGGGCAATCTTGGCCTCTGAATTCTAGAAGGGTACAAACATGCCCTCCTCGGACAGAAGGAGAATCATCGTTCCGGCAACCTTGAAAATGTGAGAATTTTCCTCAACTAGCCCAAGGGCGACAGTCTTGCCTCATCTAACCCATCAGCCCGCAGAAGCGTGCCCTTCTCGTTACCTGCGAGTCGTGCTCGTCAATGTCGTCATCCTCGAGTACAGGGAGCCACACAGTGAACACCGTGCCGGCTTCATCCGACTGGACCGATATGGAGCCCTTGTGGGCTTCCACAATCTTCTTCGAGACCGTCAGGCCGATACCTGTCCCATAATTCTTCGTGGTGAAGAACGGGCTGAATATTCTCTGGATATCTTCTCTTTGAATTTGAGGGCCAGGGTTGCGAACCTTCAATTGAAAATAGCAGTCGGACTCGAGCTTTCCGATCTCATGGGCTTTGTCTCCAGGGATTGAGAACGTGGTCTCCACCTCAAGGACGCCTCCGGCGGGAGATGCATCAATCGCGTTGGACATAAGGTTGCGAACCACCTGCTCAAATCCCCCTGGATCGAGAGCGAAGCTCCCTACCTCCTCTCCGAGGCGGTCCGCAAGCTTCAGATTCTTTTTTTTCATCATGGGGTCATATACGAGAAGGACTTCCCTGATGATTTTATTAGGATCGGTGTTCTCCAGCTCGATACTGTCCAGCTTGTTATAAGCGATAAGGCCTTCGAGAATCTTTTCGAGCCGTTGGATCTCGGAGCTGATGATCTCTGCGGGGTACGTGCAGCCTTGGAGGTCTTGGGCTTCCCCCGATTGCAGCTTCCGCGCCAGTCTGCGGGCAAAGCCCCCAATGATGGCAAGCGGCTGTCTCAGCTCGTGGGCCACCTCTGCGGTGTGATCGGCAATCGCTCTGGCTTTGCCAAGCTCTACGATATGGGCGTACAGGTCATCGATAATTCTGATTTTTTCCAGGAGCTCGTTGCGAGAAGCTTTCAGCTCCCGTTCCAAGGTCTTGCGCCGAGTTATATCCCTTAGTACACCTTCCAGCTCCACAGGACCCTCCTCGTCCTCCCGTAGGACTCGGCAACGGATTCTCGAGAACTTCATCTTCTTGTTTGCATCGATCAACCCTATTTCTTCATCCCAGATTGCGTCCGACTTCAGTGTAAACAGCTCTTGGATCTTCTCGCGATCTTCAGGAACGACATACGTCTTGAGCTCACTTCCCAAGAGATACTGGAGGGACCATTCAAAGAATTTCTCAGCCTGCGTGTTGAGGAACACAAATCTGCCGTGACGGTCGAGCACGAATATGACGTCGGGAACCTCTTCCACCAGGACGTGATAGAGGTGCTCGGACTCCCGCAACTGGCGCTCTACCTCGATGCGGTGAGCTATTTCCGCTCTGAGGTTTTCGTTTGCCTTAACAAGCTCCGCGGTCCGTTCACGGACCCGCAGCTCAAGCGCATCGCGGGCGGTCTGTAATTCTATTTCCTTGCGTCTCTTTTCAGAGATGTCCGTACCAATTCCGTAAAAGTACTGGAAGCGTCCTTCGATATCGAAGACCGGGAGTCCTCGCCATTCCACCAGGTATCGAGCTCCATCCTTGCTCACCACGTAGTTCTCATTAACCGTCTGTTCATGGCGGGTGCTCAACGTACTGAAAATCGCAGCCAGCTCGTCCCTGCTCTCCGGGGGTACAAAATTCGCCAGATAGTTCTTGCCGATGACCTCTTCTATCCTGTACCCGAGGGTCTCGAGCATGTGGCGGTTCATGGTCAGAGTCTTGCCCTGCGCATCTATTGCCACAAAAAAGATCGGTGCGTTCTCGAGTATGTCGGAGGAAAATTTTCGTGCTGCCTGCACCAGTTTCGCAGCCCGCGCGGTCGAGGTCAGATCTCGTGCCACTGTAGATGCTCCGATTATTGCGCCCGATCGATCTCTGATGGGAGTGACGCTGAGCGAGACCGGCACGGGGGTACCATCTTTTCTGATCCGGACGGTTTCCAAACGAACTACCCGCTTTCCCCTGGCTATTTGCTCGAGAATCAGCCGGAGCTCAGGGGCTCGTTCGGGCGGAACGATGGCGAGCAACGACTTGCCCTTCATTTCCTCGGCTGAGTAACCATACATCCGCTCTGCTGCACGATTCCAGCTCAGGACGATCCCGTCGAGAGTCTTCCCGATGATCGCATCTTCAGTGGCTTCCACCACAGCAGCGAGAACGGCCTCTTCGGACATATCCTGAGGTTTGATGACCTGCTCGACTTCCACTGCACAACACTCCATTTCCCGAGTTACAGGAGACGCAAGACCACGAGGGTCAATTGTGCGTTGTGCACCTCCCATATCCTGTCAACGGAATCAGCACGAGGCGCGTGCGCACACCGCACCCCCGGAGTACCAGGGTCCGCAGTCCCGCATCCACCGGTAGCATCAGGCTTGTTCCTTTTTCATGGCCTTCTTGATCCGTGCTATGATCTGTCCCTGAGAAAAGTCCGTCGCATGAACTCTCCAGATATCGGGCTTTCCTGCGTGCGATTCCAGGGTCACGATCATCAATTCATTTTCCTTCACGACGATCACAAATTTCGATTGCTCTTCTTCAATGGTGCAGACCCAGTCGTTTCCCGAAGCTCGGACAGTTGGCTCAATTCCCTCGGCCGCAGCAGCTTTCAATCTTGTTTCGATCCTACTGAGTACCTGTTCTACGGTCATCGATCCAGCGTTGCCTCCCCATTCGCTATCAATACGATATGCATGGAGAGAATGTCAGTCCATGAGCTGGACCATGGAGGCATCAATGTGGTGCAAAGTCCGGCAGGACGTAATCTTACGCTGCTCAATGGAACCGTAATCTGAAGCCGGTCCTCCTGTCGAGCCGAGTGATTCCTTCTTCTTTGGCCATTTCGATGGCGTGTGCGTATTCCTCTCGGTTTATCGACCGCGCTATGTCAGGATCTTTGAAGGCTTCTCCGCAAGGTCTGTACTGGTCCATGATGTTGACGTATGTGTTGGGAGAGACCTCCCGGGCGAGGAATCGCATGATCTGGCGGGTACCGGCGAGGTCCTTGGGCATGACCAGGTGGCGCACGAGGAGCCCGCGAGTGGCGATGCCATTCTCGTTGATCTGCAGGTCTCCAACCTGCCTATGCATTTCCCGGACTGCAGCGAATGCTATCTCGGGGTAATCTTCCGCGTCCATGAGTTTTCCTGCTATAGTCCTGTCCGCGAACTTAATGTCGGGCATGTAGATGTCCACTACCCCGTCAAGGATTTTCAAGGTTTCCAGGGAATCGTACCCACCGGTGTTGTACACGAGCGGCACCTGTAGGCCGCGTTCGGCTGCGAATTGCAGCGCAGCAAGAAGCTGCGGTACCTGGTGGGATGGGGTTACGATATTGATGTTGTGGCATCCCATGTTCTGAAGTCCCAGCATGAGCTTCCCAAAACCATCGTCACCCATTTCTGCCCCGTCCATGAGGTGACTGATTTCGAAGTTTTGGCAAAACACGCACTTGAGATTGCAGGATGTCATGAATATGGTGCCTGAACCATTGACGCCCACGAGAGGCGATTCTTCGCCGAAGTGAGGGGAAGCGGAAGAGATCACGGCATTGGGGCCGATGCCGCAGAAGCCGACCTCGCCTTCCAGCCTGTTGACGTTGCACAGCCGCGGGCAAACCGTGCAGGATTCCATCATCTTGCGAGCTGTCGCCACTTTTTCCTGCAGCCGTCCTACCCTGAGGGTCTTCAGGTATGCAGCCTCAAACATGGGATCATCTCCTGTAGGTGGATTCAGGCAGATAGTCCTTCCTCTGCTCTGTGCACCTCATCGTACTCCACCGACTTGAGGCACAGGCCTCGCGAAGGCGCTGTAGGGCCTGCAAGAGACCGATTTCTGGAGCGGAGTACTCGCGAGAAGTCATCCGGCGACATTTTCCCGCGCCCCACCAGGACCATGGTTCCAACGAGAGATCTTACCATGTACCTGAGAAATCCCGTGCCTCGAATCGAGAATGAAAGAATCTCATCGCGGGGATCAATTTCCCATGAGGCTTCGAGAATTTCACGCACGGTGGAAGGAGTCCCGTCCGTGGGGGAGCCGAACGCAGCAAAATCGTGGCTGCCGAGCAAATGCTCTGCAGCGCGGTTCATTGTCCGTACGTCCAGATGATCCGGGATGTGCCACATATAAAGGCGTGCAAACGGAGAGGCAACAGGTCGAGACAGGATAGTGTACACGTAGGTCTTTGTACGGGCCGAATGCCGCGCATGAAACGATTTTGTAACAAGCTCGATCTTTCTCGTCACGATATCGGCAGGGAGAAGGGCATTGCATGCACGCAAGAGCGCGTCGGGGGAGTGTCGCCACGTGATATCGAAATGAGCGACTTGACCCAATGCGTGGACTCCTGCGTCGGTCCTCCCTGCGCCGTGCACGCGTGTGGGAACGCGCACTATCCGCTCCAGCGCCCGTTCCATTTCCCCCTGAATGGTGGGCAGGTCTTTTTGGAGTTGCCAGCCGTGGTATGCAGTTCCGTCATATTCCACGACCGCTTTGAATCTTTGCATCAGTGGAGACTCGCGGCAAGGCACAGCGGTAGGATCGCCGAGGTGAACGGAATTCCTCCTCCACGCAGACCCCACCGAGCCGGTCACGACGTGCTCTCTGCCGCCATATTGAGGAAATACCTATGCACCCGGTCGTCAGAAGTCAACTCCGGGTGGAATGAAGTGCCCATGAGGCGTCCCTGGCGAACTGCGACGATACGACCGTCCGAAAGCGTGCAAAGGATTTCCACGGCCGGTCCCACTTCCTTTATCACCGGAGCCCTAATGAAGATCCCGCGGAAGGGACCACCGTCCACACCCTTTATGCGAAGATCTTCCTCGAAGCTGTCCACCTGACGACCGAAAGCATTGCGCTCAACAGTCACGTCCATAATGCCAAGAATTGGCTGGGGCATGCCTACGTCGCGAGCCATGAATATCAGGCCGCCGCAGGTCCCCCAAATGGGGATTTTTTTCGCCGCCTCGCTAAGCGGCCGCTCAAGACCGAAATCGTGGGCCAGCTTGCCGATGGTGGTGCTTTCACCGCCGGGCATGACGATGCCGTCAAGGCCATCAATGTCTTTGGGAAGGCGCACTTCCCTCACCTCAACACCCAAACGTTTCAAAATCAGACAATGCTCTTCAAAATCTCCCTGGAGCGCTAGCACACCTATTCTCATGGCACGGTTACCATCCTCGAACAGCGAGTCGGGCAGATTCGGGCAGCTCTGTCACTCCGATTCCGACCATGGCCTCCCCGAGACCTTTGCTCACTTCAGCTAAAATTTTCGGATCGTTATAGTGGGTGACCGCCTTGACGATGGCCTTGCCTCGCGCTGACGGATTGCCGCTCTTAAAAATGCCGGAACCTACAAACACGCCGTCCATTCCCAGTTGCATCATAAGTGCTGCGTCAGCCGGGGTCGCGACTCCGCCCGCAGCAAAATTGACCACCGGTAACCGACCTTTCTCCGCGGTTTCCACAACCAGCTCGAAGGGTGCGCCGATCTGCTTTGCGTAAGCCATGAGCTCATCGCCCCGCATGGTGCCCAACCTTCGAATCTCGCCCATCACAGCCCTTGCATGGCGAACGGCTTCCACCACGTCACCCGTGCCGGCCTCTCCTTTGGTCCTGATCATGGAAGCACCTTCACCGATTCTGCGGAGCGCTTCCCCCAGGTTCCTGCATCCGCACACAAACGGGACCTTGAACTCTCGCTTATCAATATGGTGCTCTTC
>CAYZET010000209.1:0-9230 GCA_964477215.1 uncultured Syntrophaceae bacterium
TTGCCACATTTTTCTCCGCTCCCTTCGTCTCCGCTCAATACAGGGTTGTTTTATCTGCCTGCATTCTTTATCCTCAGGGAGACGTGTCGACCGTCGCTTTGGCGAGCTTGGCGCGACCGGGAGTGGGGTTTGCATTGTTTCCTCGGGAAGCTGACTCGCTCACCGTTGGCAATGCGCCCGCGGGAGATCTTGTGGCTGGACGAGTTGCTATAGACTTTGGAACGTCAAATACCCGCGTAGCGGTCTGGGATGCCACGCTGGACCGACCCCGGACCCTTGCAATTCCCGACGTATCTCGCACTGTCACGTACGAAGGCGCTCATGACGGATCTTCCGAGGTTCCGTCCATTCCATCGCTAATCAATTATGACGGAAAGCACTCGTGGATAGGGCGCCAGGTCCACGACCGCGGATTGTTGGAATCCCAGACCACATTTCGGTGGATGAAGCGGTACATCGCGAATCGACTGGAAATTCCGCGCAAGATCGATGGTCGTCTGGTGAAATTTTCGGAGGCGGGAGCGGATTTCCTCATACGGGTCCTCGTTTATACCGCTGAAGCCGTAGAGCTGGGAGACGAAGAAGTGGCCTTTACCATTCCGGTTGAGGCGTTCGAGCACTACCAGGAATGGCTTACACGGGTGTGCGAATCTGCGGGAATTAGCCGGTACAGGCTTTTGGATGAGGCTTCTGCCGCCGCGCTCGGATACGGGCTCACAGTGAAGGCAGGCGACGTGTACCTCGTCTTTGATTTTGGCGGTGGCACACTGGATGTCTCCGTGGTACGCATGGAGAGCACATCCGTCGGAGGACGGCGGTGCTCGGTCCTGGGAAAGGGAGGAGCGGACATCGGTGGAGCTACCATCGACAACTGGCTCTATCGGGACGTCCTGGCCAGAAACGGCAAAGAGCCCGAGGACGTGCGTCACCTGTCAGGTCTGCTCCTCATGGAAGTGGAGCGTGTCAAGGAAGCACTCACTACCAGAGAGCACGCGAGTGTAACTGTCGCGGATCCCGAGACTGGAGAAGTCCTTTCCGCACCGTATTCTCGCGTTGCGTTCGAGGACCTGCTGGAGCGAAACGGTCTGTTCGAGACAATCCACACAACTCTCCGGAGAGCCCTGTCAGACGCACGGGAGAAGGGATATGATGAAGATTGCATAGGTGCGGTGCTCCTCGTGGGAGGATCGAGCCTCATTCCCAGTGTTCGGCGGGCTGTACGGCAGGTGTTCGGAAACCGCGTTCGATTTCACCGTCCACTGGATGCAGTGGCGCTGGGTGCTGCTGCGTTCGTCCATGGAGTAGATTTCTCAGATCATATCCAGCACGACTATGCATTGAAGCATTACAACACAATGAAGGGCGAGCATGATTATGCGCTCATCATTCCTGCCGGCACGCCGTATCCCTCGGACGGATTCGTCAGGGAAGTGATCGTGAGCGCATCGTACGACGACCAGGAGCTCCTGGGGTTGGAAATCTATGAAATCGGTCGAAAGGAATGCTTCTCCTGCAGCGACGGACCCCAGTTGGATCTGGTGTTTGACCCGAGCGGAGGGGCTCGGTTCCAGAGACGTGAAGATGTTGAGGTCAGGAGCAGATTCTGGGTGAACGAGAACTGTCCCACATTCATTCGAGCTGAACCGAAAGCCTCACGGGGCGACAAGCGGTTCCCCGTCCAGTTCTCGATAGACGGCAACAAACGGCTCTGCGTGACAGTCCGCGACAGGAAGACCGGCAGACTGCTTATGGACCGATCTCCTCTCATCAAACTGACGTAAAGCCATTGGCACAAGGACGTCACCTTTTCTCGCCGGGTTGACGCGCTGGCGAGGAGGCAGCACATGTCCCATTTCACCACTCTCAAGACCCGGATCGTGTCCAAAGCTCACCTTAAGCTTGCCCTTGAATCTCTCGGGATCGCCTACGAAGAAGGAGACATTGAGATCCGTGGATACCAGGGAATTCGGACAGGGGTGGAGATCAGAATACCGACCTCCAATCCTGACTATGATATAGGGTTTCGCCAGAGCGGCGGAACCTATGAGCTGGTAGCAGACTGGTACGGTCTTCCGGAAATCAGTCGAGAGGAGTTTCTCGGGAGAATCGCGCAGCGCTACGCGTACTTAGTAGCCAAAGAGCAGTTGGAGAGCCAGGATTTCTTCGTAGTCGAAGAGGAAGTGCTCCCCGACAACACCATTCACATAACCGTGCGGCGGATGACCTGACGGATGAGGTGACCATGAGCGAGCTCCAGGAAATCGACGTTTTTGTAAAGCCAGACGGCAGCATCACTCTGGAGGTGCGCGGGGTCAAGGGAAAGAAGTGCCTCGACCTCACCCGGGATGTGGAGAACCTGGTGGGTGGGATAGTTGTGGAACGAGCGCATACTGACGAGTTTCATCAAGTGGAAGACACAGAACCTGCGGCGGATCTGGACACGGTGCGAAGGTAGGTGCCGAACAGGAGGATCGCATGCCCGCTCGGATGTTGAACGCAAGGGATGTGCTCAAGGATATAGCGGCAGGAATGGACAGCGAAGGGCTGATGACCAAGTATCAGCTCAGCTTCAAGGATCTCCAAAACGTGTACGGGCATCTTATGGAAGCGGGCCTGTTGGAGCTTGTGGACGGCTCATTCGAAATTCCGCCTATTCGCAGGCTCAGTGCGCGAAGAATACTCCGGGACATTCGATCCGGAATGCACCCCGAGACGATCCGCGACAAATACCTCCTCTCCCCGGCGCAACTCCAGAAGACAGTAGATATTCTGCTGGAAAACAACCTCGTCACCGCTGACCAGCTCCGGCAGTATGCTGCGGGGCAAATCGAGGAAGCCGGGAGTACTGTTGTCCGAGAGTCGGAGCGTTGTTATCTCGACTTCGAGCTCCCTATCGTGGATACGGGTCCTCCGGAGATCGACGGGATCGTGCGGGATCTCAGTGAAAAAGGGGTGGGGATTGCGGGGATACCGTCGCACCTCGGCGACGTGAAGACTTTCCTTGTCGTTCACGATGAGCTCGTTCTCGTCGAGCCATTCATGTTCGAGGCGCGATGCCGATGGGTGGCAAGAAAGGAGCCGAGAAATGAGGTTGTCACGGGATTTCAGATCACGCACATCTCTGAAAAGGACAGGGAGGAGCTTCGAAAGCTCATTCGCCTCGTGACATTCTACGCATAAGTCTCTTCGGAACCGGTTCCGAAACCGTTGGCTATCCGGCAGAACAGCGAGGATTTGTGGGAGGAGCTTCGTATGGCTCGGATTGGCAGGATGAATTCCATAACAGATGTGGCAGGCGTCTTGGTAGGACATTACACGAATCGTGAGGCGGTTAGCGGGGTCACTGTCACCATTTTTCCTGAGGGGGCCGTTACAGGCGTGGATGTGAGGGGTTCTGCTCCCGGTACGAGAGAAACAGACTGCCTCGATCCCGTGAACATGATCCGTACGATTCATGGAATCATGCTGGGAGGAGGGTCGGTCTTCGGGCTGTCAGCAGCAGACGGGGTAGTACGGTGGCTCGCCGAGAAGGGGTGGGGATTCCCCATGGAGGATCTTGGCGTCCTGCCGATAGTTCCGGCAGCGATATTGTATGACTGCAACAGGGGGCCTGCTTTTGTCCCACCCGTAGACGCAGGATGGGGACGGGACGCATGTGAAGCCGCCACGGACGGCGAGATAGCTCAAGGTAGCGTCGGAGCGGGAACCGGTGCATTGGCCGGCGGCATGAAAGGAGGGGTTGGAACGGCCAGCGAAGCTCTTGATTCCGGTATAACCGTTGGAGCCATGGTCGCGGTAAACTCTTTGGGATTGGTCGTGGATCCCGCCACGGGGTCTCCTTGGGAAATCCGTCTGGAAATCGGCGACGAATTTGGGGCCCTGGGACGTCGGGCAGTTAGGGTGCCCGAAGTGGATTTCTCCCCGCGACCTGCTACCAACACAACCATCGGGGTGGTTGCTACGGATGCAGTGTTGACCAAGGCTCAGTGCCGAAAAATTGCTCAGATGGCACACGACGGCATGGCACGATCCATCAGGCCCGCCCACACGATGTTTGACGGTGACACCCTATTTTGTGCGGCCACATGCAAGAGGGAATTGCCGGACACTCCCGGTTTCTTTGAATCACCGAAGGCCTTCGCGATCAATGAGCTGGGAAGAGCGGCCGCGGATTGTGTGAGCAGAGCCATAGTTCACGCTATAGTCAGGGCCGAGACCATCGGGGACATGATCGCGTTCGCAGACCTACCGGAAAAGTGATTCTTAGGGAACCACGGGATCTAGTGAGCCGATTCCATCGGACAGAGCTCTTGACAGTGAACACCGTTCTTTTGGGGCTCTGCGTTGGGCTACGCGTATCAGGCTTTGCAACCCTTGTCTGCGAGAACGCGCCCCAGGGCTGCTGCCAGCTCCTCCGTGGTGTATGGCTTGGGAACAGCGTCTACAAAACCGTACTTTTTGTAATCTGCGAGGGAAGGATCCGTCGCATAACCACTCGAAACGATGGCCTTCACGTCCGGGTCCAGCTCCTGAAGCATCCGTACAGCTTCCTTGCCTCCCATCCCTCCAGGTATGGTCAAATCCATTATGACCGCGTCGAATCTTCGGGCGGATTCCATGGCCTTCCGATACACTTCAACCCCCTCGAAGCCTTCTGTGGCAAAGACCACCTCGTATCCGAGGACAGCGAGCATTTCACCGAGAATGTCTCTAACGGGAGCCTCGTCGTCTACGACCAGGATTCGCCCTTCGCCTTGGGAGAGCCGCGCTTGATCCTCGCCTACAGGGTTGACGCGCCGCTCTGAAGCGGGCAGATAAATGTAAAAGGTCGTGCCTGCTCCCACCTCTGATTCCAGAGTGATCAATCCCCCGTGACCTTTTACTATCGAGTAGGACGTAGCGAGTCCCAATCCGCTCCCCTTCTGCTTCGTCGTGAAATAGGGGTCAAACACTCTCTGTACATGTTCGGGCGCAATCCCGCACCCCGTGTCTTTGACTGCTAGCCTCACGTAGATCCCGGGGGTCAAAGGAAGCCCGAGCTCGGGCGTCACTACGACGTTCTCGCCCCGGACATGGATGACACCGCCGGATGGCATCGCCTGTTGCGCGTTGATTACAAGGTTGCGGATCACGTGGGTTATCTGTGCTTCGTCAACCTCGACTGACCAGAGCGCTTTGGGCCATGCAAACTCGCACCGGACATTGGATCCCCTCAGAGAAAAATGACATGCTGCCTCAACGATGTTGGAAACGACGGACAGCCTTTTTGCCAGTATCCTCCCTTTGGCAAGCGTCAGGAGCTGCTGTGTGAGACTCTGTGCGTTGGTGGAAGCCTTTTCCGCTTCGCTCAGACGCTGGTAAACCTTGTCGTTTGAAGGAAGGTACATTTTGGCGAGCGAGATGTTTCCAAGGATGGCGGTAAGAATGTTGTTGAAATCATGAGCAATTCCACCTGCCAAGATTCCGATCGATTCCAGCTTTTCTACCCGAGATAGCTCTTCCTCCATCCGCCGCCTCGCTGTGACATCTTCGAGGAAATTGAGGGTCGCCGGTCTGCCGTCCCATTCCACGAGAATCGCGTTGATTTCCACCCAGTGAATGCTGCCCGATTTGTTGACAACTCTGAATTGGTACCTGTGCGGAGCTGGCTCGTTTCTCAGACGCCGCTGGTGACGACTGGCAACCAGCTCCCGGTCTGCCGGATGAATAAATTCGAGGAACGGGGTCGAGAGCAGCTCGTTCCTCGAGTACCCGGTAAGCTGTTCCACTCTGGGATTCACGAACTTCATGAGGCCGTCTTGAGCCACGAGAATGGCCTCGCTGGCATTTTCCACGACAAGACGATACTGTTCTTCCGATCGGGTGAGCGCATCCTGGGCTTTCTTGCGCTCATTGATATCGGCAACGTTTCCCATAATCGCTGGCCGTCCCTCATATTGGATCACTGTTGCGAGAAGCTCGGCCCAGCGGCTCTGGCCGTCACTACAGAGATATCGGAATTCATACTGGCATACGATGGGCTCTCCATTCATCTGCGCAGTCACCCGCTTTCTGGTCATTTCCCGGTCGTCGGGGAAGATAAACTCCCAAAAGGGCCTCGCCAGAAGATCTCCAAGAGGGTGACCGCACATTTTCGCAAGCCGATCGTTGACGTACGCAAATACGCCATCCTGGAGTATGAAAATGCCGGTGAGAGAGCATTGAGTAAGCAGCCTGTGACGAAGCTCGCTCTCTTTGAGTGCCTGCTCTGTCTGTTGCCGCTCGGACATTTCTTGCCGTAGTCGCTCGTTGCTCGACTGCAGCTCGGCTGTCCGTTCTCTTACCCTTGACTCCAGCTCCATGTGGATCTCCCGGAGATCTTCTTCAGCGCTCCGCCGATGTTGCACTTCCGCCACCAATTCAGCGTTGAGGGCCTCTGCTCTGTGTTTTTCCTTCCTGAGCGTGTCCACGAGATCCGCATTATCGAGAGTAAGTTTCAATGTCTGACTATTGACTCTGTGCATTGCAGTGATGGTTCCGACAAGTAGGATGCCGAAAACGAAGGTTCCGACACTGAGAGCGCCAGTCACCTCCCCCCTCTGAGCCAGATAAAAGGTACCCATGGGGCCGAGGATGAAAACAATCGAAGGGACGTAGCACTTTACCATGGGAGAGTAGATTACTGCTGAGAAACAGGAAGTTCCCAGCAGAAACAGCCCGAGGAGGAATTGATGAGCGAGTGATTGGCTTGGAAACAAGAATACGGGCGCAATCCCCCACATGATTGCATTGGCAGCAGCCCCGTACGCGAACCAACTCCCCCACCGAATGGCTTCGATGCCCCGCGGCTGGATTCGCAGGAATCGGTTTACCAGTACATAACGGGGTGGTTGGATCGCCAGCAGACAGGCAGCCCACGTCACCAGCTTCCAGGTGTCCACCGCACCCCACATAGCCAAACAGAGAACTGCAGCCCCGGCTGCGTTCCCCCACATGCCGGCAGAAACCAGCGAAAGAACTTGGTAGACTTGGGCCTCTCTCAATCTGAGCCCACTATCGGTGGGCTCTCTTTCTGGAGATTGTGATTCCTTTCCCACTGTCATTTGTGCTTCCCACTCCTCGGTCGCAACTCAATTGTCCGGTTCCTCCGGACCGAATTCGTAGTGTCCCGGAACCGACAGATCCATTGCCCGAGAAAATGTCCTACACTGCCACGCATTGAGTATGCGTGGCATTCATCGCAGTTGAAAGCCAATGAGCCCTCGATCGACATGCGGTCATAACCGGGGTCGAGATTTCCCAGCAGTGCCTGTGGATCTCCTGACTTATGGCCAACACGATAGTGGAGCGCGGCCCGTGCTTTCACGCCAACGTCTATGACTCAGCTTACGAACAAGGTTCGGACCTGTTCTTAATGCGCTCCACTATTGCTCTTTAGGAGGAACGCGCGGATCGCCCCATTCGGAGTGGGCGTTGAACGTCCCAAAATTACCACTCGATGGGCTTTCTCAGCAGCACCCGCGCCGATCTTCACTGGATTCGGTCACGTTTCCTATGCAGCAGAGAAAGGTCCCCCGCTCAGTATCGCTGGTATTTCGCATGCCATGGGGCTCTTCGCCTGGGACGTACACCACATCGTTCGGCCCGACGATCCTGCGATCGACAATCTTGTCGGTTTCAGGATCTTCGATCCAGCACTCGAATGAGCCAGACAGAATGTACATGGTCTGCACGTATTCGTGACTGTGGGTAGGGATTTCGCCGCCCGGCCCCACGGTGAACAGTCGTAAACCGTATGCAGGAGCTCCGCGGGGGTCCTTACCGGCCTGGGAAAGCCACTGAATGGTTACGTCGCGCACTGTCCTCGTAGCTCCTTTATAGACCACCGATTGTACGGGTGTCGCCTTAACCTCCTCCTTTGCAACAGCTATCATAGTGACTCCATCCTCGCGCTCAATTGCGCTCTTCTTTTCTGTAGCGGGGCTTCCTGTGCTCCCGCACTTCGTAACGTCCTGCCTCGGAGGGAACAGAGACAATGACGTCCCACAGAACCCGGCTTGGAGCCGCAGCGATATAGGGCTTGGGAATCACCGCAGAAAAGCCGTGACGTCTGTGGTTCGCCATGACCGAGTCATCCGAATAACCGCTTGAAGCGTTGATAATGAGGTTGCTTATCACGTGGCCTAATCGCGCGGCTTCAGCCTCCACCGACCACACGTCGTCGGGTATGGAAGACCTGCTGTTCACGGTACTTTCCCTCAGGCAAAGCTCTGCGGAAGAACCGACACAGAGGGCTCGATGGGCAAAGTGGACCCGTCGGTCGGGGGGGAATGAATTCTGCGATAGCTCTACAGATATCGAATGCTTCGATAAAGTCATCCCACTCATAACGACATGACTCCGCTTCTCGCCGTTTCTGTTGCAGAAAGAGGGCTGCTCTCTTTCCAAGCAATTCTTCAGCGGTCATGCCCCGTAAGTCCTGCCCCCGAGTGAGCATCCTCTCGAGGGACGGGTTTTAGCCAATCGCTTTGCCTGCTTCGTCCAACATTGCCGGACCGTCAGCGAGGTTGCGAACAACCGCGGAAACGTACGCGACAGTATCCTGGAGGTCTTGCGTAGCGTCCCGGATAGTCTGCTCCAACCCGGAAATTCGGACTAATGTACATGATTGTCCCTATGAATTCCATCTTTGATTGGGGTGGCCAGGCGATCTATGCCAAGTGACCATGGGGGTCTCGTTGCTCGTTCCGTTTGGAAAATCAGACCGGTCTCGCAGCCGTTCCTTACTGAGCTGACGAGGGCGCGGTCCCAGTTGCGAGACACGCGGCTCACTTCGCACACAGCATAGTGGCAGGGTCGAGGCTTCTGAAACGCAGTGCGGAGCTCCGGTCTCATGTTCGACACGATAAGGGAGAGCTCATGGTCCTTTCACGCTGACTTGCTGAGCTCGATCTGCGATTTGGGTCTGGACCTGTTTTCACCACGTTCCACCGTATCCTCATTGTGATTCCACGTGTGCTTCGTCACCGAATTTCCTTGCATCTGGACAAGCCATCGCTTATCTTCGCGGTGTCAAAAAGGTTCTATGAATTGGGCCGAGCCGGTTTCGGTGTGCGGCCTGCTGATTATATTTGTCAGAGTCGACTTTTTCCGAGCCGTTCCGCCGTGGTTTGTCCGCGGCCTCCATTCGGGAGGGGACGATGGATATCATTCCCCAGATCATTGTGAGTGGTCTGGCGGTGGGGGGAGTA
>CAYZET010000210.1:0-9203 GCA_964477215.1 uncultured Syntrophaceae bacterium
CGCTTCGACCCGGCCTTTGAACTCTTTGATGGAGAACAGTTCCTCAGGGATCTCTATAGCGACATCATTCTTGACCTTCAATTGGCAGGACAGTCTGATTCCCTGGGCGATCTCCTCCTTGGTCAGTAGCGGCTCCTCGGTCGGCAAGATCTCGCCGAAACCGCTCACAGCCTTTACCTTGCAATACGCGCACGTCGCGCGCCCCCCGCATGCGGATGGAATGAAGATGTTTTCTTTCTTGAGCGTGTTGAGCAACGTGCTGCCACCCGTAACCTTGTACTTTCGTTCGTCGTTGATCGTGAGATCCACGTCCCCATAGTCCATGAGGTAGTGCTCCACGACGAGGATTATTACGGCAAGGACCGTTGCTAATACGGCTATTGAGAGTGCAGGCAAGATAATCTGTGTCATCAACTCACGTGTCTTTGTTCTTCAAGAGGATTCTCAGTCGCGCTGCGAATCGATGCTCAGTTAATTTGAACTACTCCGCTGAACCCGATGAAGCCCAATGCAATGATTCCGGTAATGATGAGAACGATTCCCGGTCCTTCCAGAGCGGGAATGACCGCTGAGCGCCGCGACATCTTCCTGCGAATTCCTGCAAGGGCCATGATCGCAAGAGCCCAGCCGATACCACTTCCCGCGCCGAACATGAGCGATTGAACGAAGTCGTACTTCCGAATGACCATGAAAAGGGAGCCTCCGAGAATCGCACAGTTCACGGTGATGAGAGGCAGAAAAATCCCGAGCGCGGCATACAACCGGTCGGATACTCTATCGACAATCATTTCTACAACTTGCACAAACGCAGCTATGACAACGATGAAAGCGATGTACTGGAGATACTCGAGACCCTGCGGAACAAGGACAAAGTAGTATAGCCAGTAATTCACCGCGGACGTGCACGTGAGCACGAAAATGACAGCTAGCCCCAATCCCCACGCGGTTTTCAATTCCCGTGATACGGAGAGGTAAGAGCACATGCCCAGAAAATTGGTCAGCAAGATGTTGCTCGTGAAGATTGATGCGAAGAAGATGACAAAGGGGCTCAGTTCTTCCATGGCGGGCCCTCATTTCTTCGCCGCGGCCGCAGGGGCTTCGGCTCGAGCGTCCAGCCATCGGCATAACCAGGTGATGATCCCTAGCATGAAAAACGCCCCCGGTGCCATCACCATGATCGTCCACTGGGTGAACTCGAACGGAACCTGATAGCCCATGATGGTACCGAAGCCCAAGCCTTCCCGAACGAAGGCAATCGCCAAGAGGATGAACGAGTACCCCACTCCAGAAGCGAGCCCGTCCAGGAATGAGGGGATCGGCGGGTTGCTCCCGGCAAAGGCCTCTACCCGGCCCAATATAATACAATTGGTGATGATCAGGCCCACATACGGGCCGAGCTGGGTGCTGATTTCAGGAAAGTATGCTTGGAGCACATTGTTAAGCACTATCACATACGCGGCAATGATGAGGGTGGATGAGATGATCCGCAAGCGATACGGTGTAATGGTGCGCAAAGAAGATGCAGTGAGGCTCGACATTGCCTGCGTGTAGATCAAGCCGATACACATGACCAGGGTATTGGTCACGAGGTTGGTGACAGCCAGGGTCGAGCAGATCCCGAGAACCTGACGGAAAATCGGGTTGTTATGCCAGATTCCGTCTAGCGCTATCTTCTTTGAGGAGACTCCCACTCGATCCTCCTAAATTTGTCTTGGTTCGCGACAATGGACTTCAAATCGTCATTTACTATTTTCTCCAGTGCAATGGATGTCATGGTCGCACCCGTTATCGCGTCCAGCTTGTTCTTGCCGGAATCGTCAGATTTGGAGATCTCCACGTATTTCCCGGGTCGGACAGCGTTAGCCAACTGCAAGCCTTCAAATTGCTTGCGAAACCAATGCTCCTCGATTCGTGCGCCTAGTCCGGGGGTCTCATTGTGGTTGGTGAAGATGATGCCCTTGATGGCTTTTAAGTCATTGTCCAGTGAGAGGAATCCATCGATTCTTCCCCAGAAGCCCTTGCCGCTGATGGGAATAGCGTACCCGAGCGGCTCTCCCTTTTCATCAAGGCCGCGATACACCCTAGTGCCGTCGAGCCGTCCCTCGTCAATGCGTTTCGCCTCTAACTGCCTCAAGCTTTCGGGCGACGCGTTCTTCGCATACGGAATTTTGAACACTTCTAGCAGCTTTGTCGTATGGCGAGTCTGCTCGTTGAGCAATATGCGACCCGAAAGAGCCTGGTTTACAGACACGGTAAGTCCGGCAAAGAAGAGAGAGACGAGAAAAATGAACAGCAACTCTTTCACGATTCTCATGGTTTACCTAAGCAGCGGTGCTGGCTTTCTTTCTTTTTTCCCACTCCATCACAGCTTCGTCCAATAGCGGGGCAAAGGTGTTGCCCAGGAGTATGGCAAAGGCAGTGGCCTCGGGAAAACTCGAAAACGACCTGATGAAGATCCATAGCACCCCTATCAAGAACCCATAGGCCCACTTGGCTTCCTTTTTCACGCAGCCTGACACCGGCTCGGTTACCATGAAGAATGCCCCGAACAGAAGGCTGCCGGCAAACAGGCTGTGGATGGGCTCCATAACGTTCGGCAGCCCCATGAGGAAGAGGGGGGTATTCAGTGCCATCGCACCAAGAATGCAAGAAACAGGATACCTCCAATCCGCAGCTTTCTTGTACAGAATGTAGGCCCCACCGATAAACACGGCAAGCGCAGATGTTTCGCCTATCGACCCTCCTGTGGATCCAAGAAGGAGTGAAGGAAGGTCTGCAAACGCCCCGGTTTGCTTGAACGAGATGAGGGGGGTGGCAGACGTGATAGCGTCAGCGTCGGACCACGAGAGCACCCTGCCCCAGGACTCGGTGGGTGGGTTCATCCATCGGTTGGTCATCTCGATGGGAAAGCACACGTACAGGAAACACCGTCCCAGTATCGCCGGATTGAAGACATTCTTGCCGAACCCGCCAAAGACCTGCTTGCCGAAAACCAGTCCCACAATGGTCCCAACGGCAGCGATCCAGAAGGGAGTGTACGGGGGCAGGCTCAGTCCCAAGAGTACCCCCGAAACAAAGAGACTCTCGGTGGGAGTCCCTCCCCGGTAGGTCTCGAATACCACTTCAATGAGGTACGCTATGAGACAACAAAACAGCACCAGCGCCAGCGTTCGCCACCCAAAGAGATAGACCCCCACGGCTGTGCAGGGCAGGAGCCCAATCAGCATCGCCCGCATTGGGGGCTGACGTCGGATAGAATACCTGACATCGTGTATTTTCACAGCATCCTCAGCACCTAGACATGATCAACAGGACACCGACAACATCTCTGTCGCTCCCTGCAGAAAAAACATTGCTGTCACACACGAGCTTTCGGCGGCCGGCGGACGGTATGTTCTTGGAGAATATCAGCAATCCCCAACCTGTGCAAGGCCGACTTCCCCTTGTGCAGGGCCTCGTCCGAAGGGGGAGGTCACGACAGGACCATGAAATCACACGAGAAAAAAGAGTAGACTTCTAGCTGAGTGATCACCAAAGCTATCTTAATACGGTCGCATAACGAGCTCACCACCGACGGGGCGAGACCAGCCCTCCGTTGACCAGGGCCGTAGGCTGGCCGGTAGCGGTCTCATGTGCCCTTGTGAACCCGAGCGGAGGAATCGCGACCGCCCTTCTTGATTAAATAGTACGCGATAGCGAGAGCCAATATCACTCCGCCAATGTCCATGAACGTAAAGCTGGAAAGCGTCTTATAGTCCAAGATTATCACTTTGCGTGAAATGGCTATAATCGCAACCGTTACCACGACCTCTACCCGAATGATTCTCTCCAGATAGTAGGTCTGGATCGTCTCAAAAAGCTCAACTCCGATGAGAACCAACAGGAAAAGCCCGAAAAGCTCCAGCAATTCTTCCACCTCGAGAAGGATCACGGGAGGGGATAGGATATCCTTCACGAGGATCCATCCCAGCTCGACAGTGGCAAGAAGCACCACTATCCCCATCATCACCATGAGTGCTGAAACGACAATACGTTCGAATTTCTTGACAGCGTCAGCAAGCTTTCCTCTTTCTAGCACCTATCGACTCCTCTCCAACTTCGAGCTCATTCTCTCAGCATGTGTAAGATCCGACTGAAATCATGGGGATACCCCTATCATAGCACGTCACGACGAGGCGAATCCGCCTCAGACCTTCTCTCCTCAACGTTCACGGGACTAACAAATCCATCGGGCTTCACCGTGAGCATCGAGCACTTGAGCTGGGGGAGGACTTCCTCAGCGGTACTACCGATAAAGGTTCCGGCAAATCCCAGGACGGTTATGGTACCCATGACCACCAGCTTCACTCTATGCCGAGCCGCCAGCTCCGGGATGAGCGTGTCGGCGTCTCCCCGGAGAAAATGGATTCTATAGTTGAGGTGACCGAGGGCATAGCCGCCGAGGAATTCTTCGAAGCTGTCTTTATGAGCCTTTTCGTAGGATCGCACGTATCGTCGAAGCTGGTCTTCCGGTATTTTGGTCCTGCCGCCCTTAAGGAGTGAAGCTCCAAAAGGCTGCCAGGCGTGAAGAAAATGCAGTTGGCCGCCTTCGATCTCTGCTAGTGAAAGGGCTGTCTCCATGATCTTACCGTTGACGTTTGCTGCTGAGGGATCCTCAGGCCGGACATCGATGGGAACGAGGATGCGGTTGAATCGTACGTTCCGCCCAGGCTGGACCACAAGGAGAGGGCACGGACACTTGCGCATGAGGTGCAAGACGGTGCTTCCCAGCAGTCGTTCCCTAATGCCGTACTGGCTGCGTGCAGTCTTTACCACGAGGTCGCAGTTTCGTCGCACCGCGTTACGAATGAGCTCAATGAAAGGCTTTCCGAATAGCACTTCCGCGCTGGCATCCACGCCCCTCTGTTGGGCCGATGCAGCCAAACCATCCAAGCGTCTTCTTGCGCGGGATTCAGCAATCTGTTGCGATTCTTCGTGCACCGAAGACTGGAATATCCACTGAACGAGGGATGGGGAAGGGTCCAGCACATCGACTATGGTGAGTTTCGCCTGGAAAGCCTGGGCCAGGTCGGCCACCTTTGCGAGTGTTGCCGACGCTCCCTTTTCTCCACTCGAGTAAAGAAGAATGTGTCGAAAGCCCCTCATGGTAGCTCTCCTCACTTTTCTGGATTAAATGCGCTTGGGGAGGTACCTTACGGCAGTCGGGGTCCCGCAGCAACGACCGACTCGCGGATCTACCCTGTATTGAAGCCGGCTGTCCCCTCGATACCGAGAAATGAGAACTCTCGGCCATGACAATGAGTTCCACGATGCGCAAGCCCCGTGCCATCGATAGATCCGCGACGACCAAACTTGCAGCAAGAGACGAGTCAAGCTGACTCTCCCTCGCATAGCCCTCCGACCGCCAACCGCGAGGTGAGCGCTTTCCTTTAGGGAATTTTTGCTGAAGTTGCGGAGAGCCATTGGCACAGAGGAGCGCATGTCTTGATTACCCTTCGACCGGCCTGAGTGTCAAATTTTTCACAGCGTTCCGGCTTCCGGCCACTATCAGGATATCGCCGGCCTCGATGATTTCGCCGGGAGATGGAGCCGTGACCTGAGTCTCGCCGCGTCGAATGCCAATGATGGTGACGCCGAGCTCGTTTCGGAAATTGAGCCCGGCGATCGTCTTGTTGGACCATGGGGAGTCGGTGGGCACTTCCAAGGATCGTATGACGAATTCGTCGGCCTGGTTAATGATGTCGGACAGGTCTTGTGTTCTGATGAAGTCCGATGCGCGCTCCACATTCTCTCGCTCCCCGATGAGAACCAGTCTGTCACCTGGAAAGAGAGCAAAGTCGGGGCGAGGATCAAAATAGCTCTTCCCGGCGCGGCTTACGGCCAGCACGGAAACACCGTGCTCTGCCCTAAGGGGGACTTGATCTATGGTCTTGCCACTGAACACCGAGCCGGCCGGGAGGATGACCTCCTTGAGAGCGCTTGACCAAAGGGGCGTTCCCGGCAATGTACGCATAGCCTCGGATAGCGAATCAACTGCCTGTTCCGCAGCATCTGCAAGAGGACGCAAGACTATGTCCGCTCCCACTCGTGTTAGCCTTTCTGCGTCTTCAGGGCTTCGGGCAGTGACCACGATTCTTGCCGAGAGTCGCTCTTGTTTCAGAGCCTTGACCAAGGTCACGTTAGCCTCGACATCCGGTATGGCGCTTACTACCCATGCTGCTCGATTGAGCGGCAGATGCTCAAGAATCTCGGGATCTGTTGCGTCTCCATACAGCACGCGCAAGCCTCTCTCCCGCCACCAAGCAAGGATCTCCGGGTCAAAGTCCACCGCGATTACGTTCTTACCTCTCTTCAGAAGCCGATGCGCAATGCTTGTGCCATATTGTCCCAAACCCAGGAGTATTACATCTACCTGCTTATCGGATGGGACGTCTTCCGGTACGCTTTCCCGGTAGGTATTTTGGCGTTCGAATATGGAAAGCCAGGGTGAAAGAAATCTATACAAGCTGGCGGAATAAAGAATCATGTACGTTGACAGACCAATCGTGACAATTCCCACCAGGGTTATCAATCCCACAATTTCCTTGTCGATGTGTCCTAAGCTAAGACCCAATGATGCCAGGATGAGAGAAAACTCACTGATCTGTGCTACCGCAAGTCCTGCCAGAAAACCGGTGCGTTTCCGGTACCCCATGATCCCCATGATGATCATCACTATCAGCGGATTTCCTACGAGTACAAAGACAGAAAACACGGCAGAACTGACGAGTTGGTCCCCCAACATGGAGAGATCCAGGCGAGAGCCGAGCTCTATGAAAAAGAAGAGGAGCAGAAAATCTCTCAGAGTCACAAGTCGGGAACCGATTGCCTCGCGGTAATGCGTTGACGCAAGACTTACTCCGGCAAGAAATGCCCCAACCTCCGTGCTGAAACCCAAAACGTCACCGGTGGCACCCAGGACAACTGCCCACGCAATAGAAAAGAGCACTAGAAGCTCTTGGGAACGAGCAAGTTGCTCCAGCAACCGAGGAATCGCTGTTCTCATGAGGATGAGTAATCCGCCGAGAAACAAGCTCCCCTTGCCCAATGCCGTGAGGATTTCCCAAAGAAACGATGTGTCCTGAGCTCCGGCTCCTCCAAAGGTCGAAAGTGCAATCATTGCCAGAACAACCATGATGTCCTGAACGATGAGGAAGCCGATTGCGATTCTTCCATGCAGAGAGTCGATCTCTTTCTTGTCCGAAAGGAGCTTCACGATAATGATAGTGCTAGAAAATGTCAGAGCCACAGCCGTGTATGCTGCGCTCACCGTTGACATGCCAAAAGCCAGTGCGATCAGAAATCCGAACAGAGAAGTAAAAATCACCTGGCCGAGACCAGTAGCAAGGGCAACAGGACCCATTGTGCGAATCAGATGCAAGTCCAGCTTGAGGCCGACGATGAAGAGAAGGATCGCGATGCCGATTCTGGCCAGGAGCTCGATTTGATCGTGGCTGGCAACCAAATGGAATCCGGATGGACCCACGAGGATGCCCACTACAATGAACGACACGATGAGCGGTTGTCGAAGCTTGGTCCCAATTGCCCCGATGAGCGAGGCAAGCAACAGAATGATCGTCACCTCCTGGAAAGAGCTCTCGAAACCCACTCATGCCTCCTTATCGTCAAAGAAATGGTAGAAGAACCATGCGCTGTCCCGAGCAGCGACGCGGCAAACAAACATCGGGACAGCCGATTCCCCCATTTTGATTTCCTATGCACCAAATTTCAGCGGCCATTGCACCTGTGGTTGAGATCCTGCAATCACTTCGAAATGCTTCCGGCCGCTGGTGTCGACTTGAATCGTCTTCTTAGCCACTTGTCTATCTCGACTACGACTATTACCGTGGCGGAAACCCCGATAATGCGAATCCAATCTTGCAAGAGGAACGGCTCAGTTCGAAACACCCATTGAAGCGCTGGGACATAGATCAGGGCGAGCTGCGCAAACACGGCCGCGAGAAGCGCATATAAGAGGAACGGATTGCTTGTGGGGCTGATCCGAAATACTGATTGCAACTCAGAGCGACTGTTCCATGCCTGGAAAAACTGGAAGAAGACCATAGTCGTCACCGCAACGGTTCTTGCCTTCTCGAGAGTTTCGCCTTGCTGAAGAGCAGAGGCGAAATTGTACACTACTCCCGCCGCGATAATCAGACCCACAACGATCGTTCGCTCGATGAGAACTCGGGACATTATCCCTTCTTGTGGATCTCGTGGCGGCCTTTCTACCACGTCTTTCTCGCCGGGCTCGAAGGCCAGAGCCACGTCCTGCAAACCGTTTGTCACGAGGTTTATCCACAGAAGCTGGGCAGGAACATACGGGATGGGCAGACCCGCGACGACTGTGCCGATAATCGATAGTATTGCGGCTACGCCCGTGGGTATGAGGAAGAAGGTTACTTTTCGGATATTGTCAAAAACGATCCGCCCCTCTTTGACCGCCGCAAAAATGCTGGCAAAGTTGTCGTCCGTCACCACCATGTCTGAGGCTTCTTTGGCAACGTCGGTGCCGGTCTTGCCCATAGCGACTCCGATGTGGGCTGCTTTGAGCGCCGGCGCATCATTCACCCCGTCACCGGTGACTGCCACTATTTCGCCGTGTTTTAGCAACTGTTGGGTAATACGTAGCTTATGCTCGGGAGCAACCCGGGCGTAGATGGAAATTTCTTTCACCTTCCGGAACAATTCCTCGTCACTCATGGTTGCAAGGTCACGGCCGGTGAGCACTCGCTCACCATGCCCCGCGATTCCAAGGTTTTTTGCAATGGCCAAGGCCGTGATCGCATGATCGCCCGTGATCATGGCGACACGCACTCCTGCCCGCTTGCATCCCTCGATGGCCTCCATTGCTTCCGGACGCGGGGGATCTATCATTCCTTGAAGTCCCGCTATCGTTAGGTCCGATTCTATATGGTCGTGGGTCAGCTCATTCAAGCCGGCCGGCGCTTCCTTGTAGGCCATGGCGAGCACTCTCAGTCCGTCTTTGGCAAAGTTCTCGGCGACCTCCATAATGGTGTGCATTATCTCACCATCACCGGCCATGCAGGCAGTGCACATGGCCATGACTCGTTCAGGAGCGCCCTTTACGAAGATGAGCTTCTTCCCGTCATGCTCGTGAAGGGTGGCCATATAGCCCCTTTCGGACTCGAACGGAATGATGG
>CAYZET010000211.1:0-2087 GCA_964477215.1 uncultured Syntrophaceae bacterium
TTGGCAATCTGGTACGTGTACAAGCCCCACACCTTGCCTCCCACTAGGGTGAAATACGACTCTATGAGCGGATCGTTGGCTATCAGGGACTCGATCTTCCCCAGAGCCTTGTCGGTCTCGTGCACAGACGCTCCAGTGGGAAGCCGCACCTTTATCATCACGCGACCATCGTCCATGCGCGGGAGGAATTCAGTACCGACTCGTGGAATGACGAATGCCCCGCAGACAAGCACGAGCACTGACGCCCCTGCAGCAATCCATCTTCCCCGCAACACTTTCTTGAGGATCTCGCCATACCCTGCGGTTACGCGGAAGAAAAATCGCTGGAACCGGGTGTCCTGGTCGTGATGCGACTTCTCGCCGAGAAGAATTGTCGTGAGCATTGGCGCGAGGGTGACAGCCGTGAGAAGGCTGATCGTGACCACGCCAGCAATGACGAGAATAAGCTCTTGGAAGAGCAGGCTCACCAATCCCGGAACCAGGAGAAATGGGACGAAAATAGCAATGAACGAGAGGGTCGCTGCGATTATAGCCGGCCCTACCTCGGCCGTGGCCTTTACAGCAGTCTTCGATGAAGGGTCATTGGGGGACTCATGCTTCAGGCGCGTAATGTTCTCGATCACCACGATGGAGTTGTCCAGCACCACTGCGATAGCAACGACAAGTCCTCCCAGAGAGAAGATGTTGAGCGAAAATCCCGCTACTTTCATAAGCCCGAAGTTGAGCACCATGGTGATCGGCAGCGCGAGAGCCATCACGAGGGCCTGGCGCCAGCTACCCAAGAAGACGTACACAATGAGGATGACGAGGACAGCCCCTTCCAGCGCAGCGTTTCTTACTCCCGCAAGTGCAGCCTCTATGTAATCGGCTTGGTTTTCTACCATGCCCAGTTGAATGCCTGCCGGCAGCGCCGGCTGAAGCTCCAGAATTCGCTCACTGACAGCTTTGGCCACTTCCACGGTATTGGCATCGGCCTGTTTGAGCACGCTGAGCTTCACGCATGGCTTGCCGTTGAGTCGAGTGATGACACGCACTTCCTCGTGCGAGTCCTCGACGCGTGCAACATCTTCCAAGTGAACCTTGCTTTCGTCTTTGCGAGCAAGAATCACTTGTCCGATCTGGTCAATTGAGCGGAATTCGCCGGTCGTCCGGGCGATGAACTCACGTGGGCCCGCGGTGACTCTCCCGCCGAACTGCTCCACGTTTTCGTCTTTCAGTCGCTTGATCACTCCGGCGAGAGTGAGCTGGTGTTTTTCCAGGGCAGTAGGGTCCAGGTGCACTCGGATTTCGCGTCTCAGACCTCCGACGATCTCGGTTCCGGCAACGCCTGGTGCCGACATAAGTCGATCTTGCAGCCAATCCTCGGTCCATGTCCGCAGCTTGACCAGGTCCCATTGATCGGAGCTCACGGTTAACTGAACAACGGGAAGCTGCGAAGGGTCAGCCTTGATTACGATGGGGGGCTCTATGTCTTTCGGGAGGTTTCGAGCCGCACGGGCCATTGCTGCGAGGGTATCCTGGTAAGCGATATTGACGTCCACACCGTACTGAAAATTCACCAACGCGGTGTACATTCCCTCGATGGCCGACGACTCCAGATAGTCGAGACCCTCAACGCTCGCCAATTGTCGTTCGATGGGATCGGCAAGGTTCTTGTCTATTTCCTCCGGAGTCGCCCCAGGCCAGTAGATGTGCACTTTGATCAGTGGGTACGTCACGTCTGGCAAGAAATTGACGGGGAGTTTCCACAGACCGAATCCTCCCAGTATGACGAGCGCAATGACGATCACGCTGGTGGCTATCCGGCGAGTGACCGCTGATTCGGTGATTCTCATGTGCCGGCCCCTCCCGCGCTGCCACTGCTCTTCGGATTGGCCTGTTCTTGTCCCTGTTTCTGCTCGCCCCGCAGTCGAACCTCCACACCGGTTCTCAGTTTCTCGTTGCCAGCGATGACGAGGCTTTCTCCCTCTTGCAGACCCGAGAGGACCTGCACCTTGCCCCCCGCTTCTATACCGGTTTTCACCTGGCGTTGCACCGCCTTGCCTTCCTCTATCACGTACGCCACACGCTGGCCCTTTGGAGTGACG
>CAYZET010000211.1:2097-9171 GCA_964477215.1 uncultured Syntrophaceae bacterium
TTTGGCCTCGAATGCGGGAGTGACGATGACCGCCTCGGAGGGAACCACAACAGTGTCATTCGCGGACTTCATCTTCACGCTGAGCCTCGCGAACATCCCGGGTACGAGCGGCACCTCATCCGAGAGCATCACCTCCGCTGTGCGGGTGCGCATGCGTCTGTCCAATTCGGGATAGATCCGGGAAATCTTGCCATGAAAGACCTTTCCATTGTACGCGTCAAGCCTGACGTACACCTCCATGTCAGGGCAGATGTCCTGGCTGTGAGCCTCGGGAACGGCCGTACGAATCACAAGGGAGCTTGGGTCGAAAATTTCCACCAAGACGCTGCGGGCCGCGACGTAATTCCCGTCCGCAACCAGAACCTTGGATATTATCCCGTCCCACGGGGCTTCAATGTCATAGTCCTGCGAGCTCTCCTTCACTTTCTCCAGTTGCGCCATGGTGCGGGCTCGACGCGCTTTGGCTACATCCAACTGATCCTTGGGAATGGCTCCGCTCTGAACCAGCTTCTCGATTCTGCCGAGCTCCTCGGTCTCTGTTCTCAATTCTTGCTCAGCCGATCGGAGCAACGCTACGGTCGCGTACTTCCGACCAATTCTCAACAGCTTCTGTCCTCGCTTCGCAGAGTCTCCTTCTCTCACCTGCGAGTCATGGATCGGTCCCTCTGCAGGGGAAGCAAGACGCGCCACTCGGGTTGCTTCGACCGATCCGGTCAGTTCCAAAGTGCTCGATATCTCACTCTTCTCCACTGGTCTTGTTGCTACAAGCGGCTTAGGCTTCTTTGGTAAGGGGGTCTGTGGTGTTCCGTGGGAGGGCCAGTATGTAGCGATCGCCCACACTCCCAATGCCGCTATCAGTATGAAGCAAATAAGTGCTGACATGAATCTCATGGTTTCTCTCCGTCTTGCGAGCTCGGATGCAGCTTAGTCTAGTGTTTCCGCAAAGGCATTGGACAACAATGCTCGAGCTGCAAAGTGCATTTCCCACCTCGTGAGTCTGCCGGAAGGCTTCTTTCACGACGCCGATGTGCAGCTAGTGTCGGATGCCGGCTTCAGGATCCGTGTGTCAATACTCTATCCGTTCCGGCAGCCGCACAGAGAAATGGCTCTTGATTCATGATACCCCGGGAGGAGGGTTTTCCCGCGAAGTACGTCCATCTCTTTTATCTTTTGGTAAAAGCCTTGAATTGTTTGACACGACCATCACAGCAGCCACACGTGCAAGACTCGTCGCAAAGCGTCACCATCGAGGCGGCCTCACGAGAACGAGCCCAAGAGTTTGTCTGGATATGATTTTACGAGTTTTGTCCTGAAAATTCTACAGGCTTACTGGCCTGGGGAGACCGGAGCTTCTCCCGTGGCAGGGTGTGGTCGGCGAATGCGAAGTGCCTGGTTCGCTCGATTGGCTGTGAGGTTGGCCTCGATAAGTCATCTCTTTTCGCCTGTAGCCAAGCCCAGTTGTGCCAGAGCAATGTTGTAATCCGCCAGGGCACGGTAGTAATTGGACTCAGCTTCGAGCATGGCGGACTGTGCGTCGAGAACGTCGGTGATGGTCCCTTTGCCGAGATCATATTTCTCCTGCTCGATGCGGAAGCTCTCCTTGGACTGCTCTATAGACTTGCGAGTGGCCTGGACTCGCTGTCGAGCCGAAGAGATGTTCAGGAGCGCTGTCTCCACGTCCAGGCGAATTTGAAGCTCGAGCTTCCTCAACTGGGCCTGCCCCGAAGCGAGCTTTGCTTCCTGGTCTCGGATCTGTGACGAGATTCTTCCCCCATCAAAGATCGGGTAGTCGAGCACCACGCCCAGGCTCCCAACAGGCAAGTTCGAATCCGGGTTGGGCCATGGGCCGCGGAGAGGCTTGTTTTGAGCTTCATTCAATCGTTTCGTATATGCAACCCCATTGTCGTTAATTCCTGCCGCGGCCCGCAAGCCGAAGGCTCCGTCCACGGAAACCGTCGGCCACAAGGCGGCGCGTGCGCCTCTCAGCTTCATGGCCTGGGCGTCGAGCGACGCTCTGGCGGCCCTGTAATCTCCTCGCTCTGCAAAAGCCATGGCCAATGCGCCGTCGAGAGCGGGTGCGGTGTGCCCCAAGGCCAGGTCCCCCGTAATGTCTACGGGGATTCCCCGGTCACTGATACCTGTGAGAGTGGCCAGCAGCCGCTTCTGAATTTCCAGAACATTGGTCTCGCGAGCCAGTCGTTGGTCAAGGTCCGCTATGCGGACTTCGATACGGAGGACGTCGACTCTGGCAGCCTTGTCTGCTGCCATCATGGCGAGAACGCGACCTTTGTGCTTGGTAAGCACGTCCCGAGAGAAATTGAGAGACTTTATGAGACGGCGCTGACCCAAGATCGTGTAAAATGCACTGGAAATGTTAAAAATGAGCTCTTCCCACGTGCGTGCCAGGCGATTCTCCGCGGCCAGGGCAGCCAGCTCGGCAGAGCCGATCTCGCTTCGAATTCGGCCGCCGGTGAACAGGGGCATATTGAGGACGAGATCGACAGAGAGGATGCTTGACGAGAACATCCCGGGCTCGGCGTTCAGCCTCGCTGCCTGGAGCCGTTGAGGCTGAACGTAGGTCCGGTAACTGTCTTTTGTGCTTATCTGGGGCCACCTCTGGGACGAGGCCACGTCCCTTTGGGCCCACAGGCTTTGCGCGTCCCACGTGCCGGCCACAAGCCCGGGATTGTTTCTGCGCGCCAGTTCAATGCACTGGTCTAGAGTGAGCGAACGTTGCTCGGCGGGTGAGGATGACGGTGGCCTAGACACAGGGGCCGAGACGGCCGGCACGGGCACACTGGCGGCTCGAGGCGAAAAGATGCGCGGCACCGTGATGCAGCCACAGAGCAACACAGCACACAGCCCGCAAATGAGTAGCCGTATAACGGCCATTGTGCCTCCCAATGTCCCAGGGACTGAGTTTCGTATCCGCGCCACCGTCATGCTCGCTGAGCGGGCAGCAGTCACCACGGGAACCGCCGCTGCTTATGCAATCGGCTTCTGGAATAGGCCTTGCCCAGAACGTGCTAGTACAGCGTACACCTGTATCAAAAGGTATGGCAATCGGTCAACAAGATCCTAGGGCTAGGCGAATCCCCCAAGGCAACTGGCGGTCCGATTTCGGGAGCGTCTTGACCACAAGACTCTAAAGTAATTATAAAGTAATTATATTAACGGTACGTTATTGCGGTCAGGTCTTTTTCCCGGATCAGTAAGCACATAAGGGGCCTCTCCCGTGACAATGATTCGAAAGTCGATGCGTACAAATGTTCTTGTCGGGATAATCGCTATGGCCACGGTCTTCACGCTGGGAGGATGCGGCGGGGAAGGGGAAACCAGAGTCGTCGACTTCTCAAAGACAGTTGCGGTGAGCCTTCCCGATACTTCCGCGCGAGGCTCTGATGACCTGAAGGTTGCAGTGGCCTCTATGGTCTCCCCGAAGGAGGGATTTGTCTACTACCGGGAATTGTTGGATTACCTGGCGAAGAGGCTCAACAGGAAGGTCGAGCTCGTTCAGCGGAAGACATATAGGGAAGTGAACCATCTCCTGAAGAGGGGGCTAATCGACATAGCGTTTATCTGCTCTGGGCCATACGCCGCAGGCAAGGACGAGGACGGATTTGAGCTGCTGGCTGCCCCTGAAATCAGCGGAAGCCATTCTTACCAATCGTACTTGATCGTTAACAAGTCGAGCCCTTATCGGGAGCTTAGCGATCTCAGAGGCAAAATTTTTGCGTTTACGGACCACGAGTCGAATACTGGGAGACTGGTACCGCTTTACTGGTTGGCGCTAATGGACGAGCGGCCGGAGACCTTCTTCAGCAAGTCTGTGTTCACCTACAGCCACGACAATTCTATCATGGCCACGGCCAAGGGGTTGGTCGATGGAGCCGCTGTCGATGGACTGATCTGGGAATACTTCAATCAGACAAAGCCGGATGTGACGTCCAAAACGCGAGTCATAAGAAAGTCGGAACCATACGGGATGCCGCCGGTTGTTGCATCCTCGTCTCTTTCTCGGCCGATGAAGGATCGAGTCCGTCATGTACTTCTCACCGCTCATGAAGATCCGGACGGGAGAAAAATACTGGATGGATTGAAGATTGACCGTTTCATCGAGCCTCAGGACGACTGGTACGATTCTATTCGACAGATGATTAAGAGCACGCAAGGGCAAGCGGGAGAGCAGAATGACCGTTCAGAGCCTTAAGGGCAAACTCTTGCTGGCCGTGGCCACTCTCGTCATAGGGAGTGGGCTTCTGCTCTCTCTGGTCGTCACACAACATTACAGCAGAAACCTCCACACAGCACTGACAGCCCAAGCGCGGAGTCTTGCCCATGCGGCTTCTCTCGAAGCTGCTGAAAAAATACTCATAAACGACGTGGTTTCCCTTCAAAAGCTCCTGCAGAACCAGATGAGTGGCAGCCCTGCCATTTCCTATATTTTCGTCGTGCGGGACGGACAGGTATTGGCTCACACTTTTCCCAATGGCATTCCAGTGGACCTGATTGACGCCAATACGCCGATCTCGGCGAACCAGGGGAACGCTCAAGAGATTACCTCCACCGAGGGGGACCGATATGTGGACATAGCCTGGCCGATTTTTGAGGGAAAGGCGGGGACACTACGGTTGGGTATTTCGGAGAAGCCCTTTGCGGCGCAGGTTAGGATGCTCTGGTTCGAGATGATGGCTCTGACCGCTGCCATCTTAGTACTCGCATGTGCTGGGAGTCTCCTTTATGTGCGCAGAATCACTCGTCCGCTCGGGGAGCTTGCCGAAGCCGCCAAGCGGTTGGACAAGGGCACGCTGGACCTTATGGTTCGGCCGCGCGGCAATGACGAGGTCGCTGCTTTGGCCTCAGCATTCAATAGCATGGTATCACGCGTGAAGGACTTCACCAAGCAACTCGAGGAGAAGACGCGAGAGGTCGAGCGAAGCCATGACCAGACTCGTGCCTTCTGCGACATCGTACGAGAAATTGGCTCCTTGCCGACGTTGGGCGAAGTCGGCTCAGCGCTCATCCAAAGAATTGTGGGCATCTTGAAGTGCCGTCACATAGCGCTTCTCGTCCTCAATGACAAGCAGGACAAGGTCTATGTAGCGTCTGAAAACAGCGTGAAAGTGGTCAAGGACGAGGATCTAATTGGGTCATTTTGCCAGACCCTGGATGGACTCGGATCCACAGTTCTCTTCAACAGGCATGTGCTCGAGGCTCCACTGGTTCCTGACTTCTTCGGGTCCGCGTCTCGGCAGGCGATCATTCCTTTGGAGAACGAGCACCGGATGCGCGGCGTGCTGGCGATAGCGTGCCCGAATCACTGCGAGTGCGACCTGAACGAAATTGACTGGGTCGGTCTGATTCTGGCTCAGAGCGCAGGGGTAGTGAGACGGGCGCTTCTGCAAGAGGAGGCGGCCGAGGATCTTCACAGGCGCATCGAACAGCCAGCAGGTTTCTGGGGGCTGTTCGGTAAGGACCCGAAGATGCAGACAATTTATCGGCTTATTCGGGACATAGCGCGAACGGATGCAACAGTATTGATCCAGGGGGAGAGCGGTACCGGCAAGGAATTGGTCGCCCGCGCAATCCATCTGGAGAGTGACAGGAAAGACAGGGCTTTCGTGGTAATTAATTGCTCGGCATATCCGGAAGCTCTCCTCGAGAGTGAGCTGTTCGGACACGAGAAAGGGGCTTTTACCGGGGCGATCAAGAAGCGTGCAGGTCGCTTCGAACAGGCCGATGGCGGCACGGTTTTTCTCGATGAAATAGGAGAGATCGCTCTCGCAGCCCAGGTCAAGCTCCTGAGGGTTCTGCAGACCCAGAGCTTCGAGCGGGTGGGAGGTGAAGAGACTCTGAACGTGAACGTTCGCGTGATCGCGGCAACGAACAGGGACCTGGCGAGGGAAGTGGAGCTCGGTACCTTCCGGGAGGATCTCTTCTTTCGGTTGAATGTCATCCCTATCCACGTGCCACCCCTCCGAGATAGGAAGAACGACATTCCCGCATTGGCGGACCATTTTGTTCAGCGTTATGCTTCGGAGCAAGGCAAGCACATCCAAGGACTGAGCGCGGATGCAATGCGGGCCGTTCTCGCATATTCTTGGCCGGGTAATGTGCGGGAGCTCGAAAACACAATCGAGCACGGGGTGGTGCTCGCGAAGGGACAAGTCATCGAGCTGGCCGATCTCCCTTCTCCGGTGTCCGTGGAACGTGTGCGCAGCCGGGCACAAAGCATGTCAGTCCTGGAAGAGAGCGAGAAATCGGCTCTGGAGCGGGTACTGATGCAATGTGGTTGGAACAAGAAAGAAGCTGCCAAGCGGTTGGGAATAGGCCGGACTACCCTGTATGCAAAATTGAAGAAGTATGGTATTCGAGGCCCCTTGATCCAGTAGACGCGGTTATTGACAATGTACGGGCGCTGAGCGGAATGCTTGGGTTCTTTTTGCACGGGTAGGTGTTCAGAGGGGGGGATTCCCCGGCAAAGTGTGTGCTGAATGGGGACACGGTAATATGTTGGTATCATGGCAGATAACGAGTCGTTTCCAGAATGTGTTCAGACCCGGAACACGCTTTCGCACGAGCGGTCCCCGTCGCGTTCCCATTTCACTTCCAAATCTCCCGGCGAGCACAGGCATCTCGATGCACTTCACCATAACAACCTGGTATTTCAATGGCTTAGTAGAGCCACCTTTTTCATCCCCTAAATCGTGACATCTTTTCGCCTCTCCGCATGATCCGGCACGAACGTTGAAAGAGGTTCGGCGATCCTCCACCGTCACCAATCGAGGCCGATCTTATGGAGACCTTGATAGCTGTAGTTGATCCGTCCGGCAGTGAGTGGATGCAGATCGCCCGGATCCTCGAGGAACATGGCTATGCTGCCGTGTCGACTGCGGAAATCGCATCCCTGGACGGACTGATGGAGGAAACGGAATGCCGAGTCGTGATCGTGGACCTGGACCATTGTCCCGCTGATAACCGCTTCTTCAGGTTGTTGAAGACGACCAGGCCCCAGGTGACCATTTTTGCCATATCCGGCCGACCCTTTCACCCTGAGCTGAAGGAAGCACTTGC
>CAYZET010000212.1:0-9167 GCA_964477215.1 uncultured Syntrophaceae bacterium
ATTTCGTGGACGGACCGCTCCGCTTTAATCCTGTTGTCTATCCTCCACCGCAAGCCGATAGTGGTGGTCTCTCTCATCAGAAAATCCGATAACTCGCCAATCATTTCCGTCGGACATATGACCGAGATCTGAATTCCCGGACGGTTCTTTTTCATGTGAATAGGGAAGAGGAGCACATCCAAAGCCCCCATTTTGAGCATTCTCTCGATGAGATAATCGTATATCTGGGGATTCATATCATCGATGCACGATTCAATAATGGCAACGCGTTCCACCTGATAGTCTCCGAGATCTTCCGGGGTATGCCCGATAATGATCCTCAGGAGGTTCGGAAGAGCGAAGTCCGAGCTGCCTGCTCCGTACCCAACCTTTTCCACGGTTAACTGGGGTAAAGGACCGAAATCAGAGGCGAGGGTGGTCAGGATCGCTGCTCCCGTCGGAGTCAAGAGCTCTCCTCTGATGCCTGTCGAATAGGATGGCTTCCCCTTGATCAGCTCCGCAGTCGCGGGAGCGGGAACGGGTAAGATGCCGTGGGCACACTCTATCGTGCCCGTTCCCACATGGAGAGCCGAACAGTAAACCTTCTCTATTCCCATTGCGTGCAGGCCGGCAACCGATCCCACGACATCGATTATGGCGTCCATGGCTCCGACCTCGTGGAAATGAATGTCGTGGATGGATGTGCGGTGTACGGTGGCCTCTGCGTGAGCCAGTCGCTCGAATATCTTCTGACTGTTCTCCTTGACCGGATCGGCCAGGCTGCTGTCTTGAATAATCCGGACGATGTCGTCAAGGTGTCTGTGATGGTGGTGATGATGATCGTGGTCGATTTGTACGAGGGCTAGGCTTCCTCCCAGCCCTCTCCTGGTGACCTTCTTGACCTGAAGGTCATAGTGGCTCAAATTGAGCTTGGCGATCTCCCCGCTCAGAGTGTCAAGGGGTAGGCCGGCGTCCAACAGGGATCCGAGGATCATGTCTCCGCTGGCTCCGGAGAAGCAATCAAAATAGGCCACCTTCACGGGTCTCTCCTTCTTCTTGGGGTACCTTGTTCAATGTCGACGGTCTTATCATAGGGTCACTGCGCACTCTCGCTGCATTTCTTCTCGTGAATGTACACTGTGGTTGTGTAATTTTCCGACAGCCAGCTTGTTAATGAGGCTGGCCTGGTACCCTGCGCCGAAGCCATTGTCGATATTTACGACAGAGACTCCTGATGCACAACTATTCAGCATGCTCAGGAGCGCTGCAACCCCTCCGAAGCTAGCGCCGTATCCGATACTGGTCGGCACCCCTATCACCGGACAGGACACAAGGCCGCCCACAACGCTCGCAAGTGCCCCTTCCATTCCTGCTACGACCACTGCCACATTGGCCCGAAAGAGCTCTTCACAGGAATTAAGTAGTCGGTGAATGCCGGCCACTCCCACGTCGTACAATCGATGCACGTAGTTCCCAAGCGTCTCGGCTGTTATCGCTGCTTCCTCCGCAATCGGTATGTCCGAAGTCCCTGCGCTCACAACGGCAATATTTCCAATCTTTTCCACTTCCCTCGGGTTTATGATCACCATGCGAGCCTGCTCGTGATAGCAATGCTCCTCTGCAACCTCGCATATGGCCCCGTAGACCTCAGGGCTAGCCCTGGAAGCAAGAATGTTGCAATGCTCTCTGCTCATCCGGAGGACTATGCCCTGAATCTGGGATAAGGATTTGCCCTCGCAGTAAATCACCTCGGGCACTCCCTGCCGGATACAGCGATGATAGTCGATCTTGGCATATCCCAGGTCGTCGAAAGGGAGCTTTCTGAGTTTGTGCACCGCCACGTCCAAAGAGACTTGGCCGCCTCGTACCTGCTCAAGCAGGTGTCTGAGTTGAAGTGTATCCATGTTTTTGACCCCGTGCAAGGATGGACCGGTCGAGACCTCCTCTGAAAAATCGCTCCCCGGAGATTGAGACAGCAAGACAGCCGATTGTCCAGGAGTGTCGACTCAGGGCAAACTGCTGGGTCTTAAACCTCCCAGAGACCCTGAGCCCGCTGTCACTACGTTCGTCCTGTCTCTCCCTCCCAGGGGCTGAGAGCGGTGCCGGTTCCGGTCAACTTCATTCATTGCCCTTATGCTGGGCCTCTCGCGACGGCCGACTGTCACGAATCTGAGTTTATACGACCTGAAATTCCTCCGCACGATTGAGCCCCACAATACCCCCGCTTGGTAGGAGATGTGATCTGAAGCGAAGAAGAAGACAAACGCGGGGTACGATAATCTGGGCCTCTTGCGACGGAATTCCACAAAGGAAGGGAACAGGATCACGGCCATTGCGGCAGGCGCGAGCGACGGAAATACTGCTCCAACCAGGAGCATCAAGATCAGGTAGTATCGAACCCAATGATAGGTCAAATGGAAAAGAAGCTCGAAATGAGTCCCCGCGGTTGAGCGAAGAATTTCCTTCATGGAAATGGGAACTCCTATCTGCAATTCGTAGCGTCTCTTCTTCGCCCACGTGTCCAGAAGAACAGTACCGGGAACTAACAATGCAGCGAGGACACTCTGAAGCGCCAGCGCACCGATGCAACCAGCGAGGATGACCATGGATGCCGGATTCCAAGGATAGCGCTTGGACACATGGGGATGCTTTTCGTGGAGCAGAGGTTCAGATGTGCCGTATTGAAATCTTCTGGAAAATGTGGCGGAGAAAGAGCTCCTGTGCTTGTGCTTAACAATCCCTTTTGGAACGTACATGAGCCTGAATCCTGCTTCTTTTAGCCTCCAACACAGATCGACGTCCTCACCCACGCGCTGGTTTTCATTGAGGCCGCCAACCCTGTGGTACACGCCCTTCCTGACCACCATGTTACACGTCGGGACATAGAAATCCGAGTCCGACCCTGCTCCTATCGCAAGTTCCGAACCCATACATAGAGGAGACTTCACCTCTTCGTATCTGTCTAGCCATGTATTTTGGAAGAAAGACGCAACGTAACCCCCGACGAGAGCAGTTCTCGAATCCTGAAAATAGGGCACTAGATCGTGTAGCCAAGCCGCATCGGCTATGCAGTCACTGTCGATGAAAGCAATAAGCTCTCCCGAGGCATGCTTCACCCCTTCATTGCGAGCGGCCGACTGCCCACGATTGACGGGAAGCCTGACAAGTCTTGCCTTGTGCTGTGCGGCTATCGACGCTGATCTGTCGGTCGAAGCATCGTCAACGACGATCACCTCTATCTTATCAGCCGGATAAACGAGCGCCGCCAGGGAGTCTAGGCACTCGCCGAGCTCTTTTTCTCGGTTGTAAACAGGAACAATGATGCTCACGGAGGGAAATTGGAAGCATTCCGACGGAGTCCAATCGAGAACTCCCGCTTGGAAGAGGCGATCTAGGACTGCTAGGAGCGGCTCCTGAGAGCAACCGGCCTCAGGAATTTGATCGTAGTCCAGGCAGAAGCCGGCCTCACATCTCTCCAAGACTGTAAACGCCGCCGCATTGACCCGAAAGGCTCTCAGAGGGCTCTCTCGCAGCAAGATGCCGCCAGAATCCTGAGGAATGAGACGGACCCCTTGCTTGAGTCGGAATACCCCTGTAACGAGCTGGGTCATCACATAATACTCGCGGCCGGATTCTTTTCAGACACGCAGTTGGCGAGACATCCTGGGTCAGGATGTCCCAATCTCTTTTGTGTGTGGTACGCCACTGCAGGACATCCACCGTGGCAGAAATCGAATCTTTGGCAGCTCTCGCAAGACTTGATCTCAAGCTTGCGAAAGGCTTGAAAGACGGGAGAGTAATTCCAAATGAGAGAGAAGGTTTCTTGCGGGAGTCGTCCTGCAAGGAATTCGTCTTCCTGGAGGAAAGCGCACGGGTACAGGTGGCCGGTGGGTGAAATGCAGCACGTGAGCTTGCACGCCCCACACATGTTGAGGCCCAGGTGCCTCCGATCTTCGTGGGACACGGAAAAGAAGGAGTCGCCGGTGGAAACATCCTGGTGTGCGCTGAGCCAGTCCGAAAAAGCAACCATCTGAGCACGTGAAACGTTCAGCCTGGACCAGTTTGCCTTCCCTCTTCCGGAGGGTCTGAACCGGGAGACGCGGAACTTGGCTCCGAAAGATTGGGCAAGATCAGACAGAGCATCAAGCTGCGGCAAGCTGATCCTGGTGAGGACGGTATTGATACTTACTGGAATGTCTCTTTTTCTCAGACATTCGACCGCCTTTATTGCTCTGAAAAAACTTCCCGTTCCCCTGATAGAGTCGTTCGAGTCAGGTGTGGCCCCATCAAGACTCACCTGAATATACACGAGCTTGTGGTCGAGTCTCTCCGCCACGTTCTCGTCAATGAGAGTGCCGTTGGTGCTTATGCAGGTCAGAATCCCCTTCTCGTGGGCGTAATCCATCAAGTCGAGGAAGTCCTCCCGCATGAAGGGCTCTCCTCCTCCAATGCTGAACTGGAATACGCGGTTGGCTGCCATCGAGTCGATGACGCTGCGACACTGGTCGGTGGTGAGCTCTTCCTTTTCGCGCCGGCCTGAGTCGGACAGGCAGTGAAGGCATGACAGGTTGCATGCGTACGTGACTTCCCATGTCACGTTCACCGGGGCGCGGAGCCCCATTTCAACATATTGGTTGCTCATATATGAGGCCTCTCGACAATAGCATGTCCAGAATTCTCTGCACGTGCCGTCGGATCTCGTCCCTTGATGTTTCACCAAATCTGGCACAGAGAGATTCTATCAGCTCTTCCGCCGTATGCTCCCCAAGAAAGAAGCTCTCTGAAATGAGATCCCGGCTGGGAAGGAACACGAGCTTCGGACCGCGGTAATCGTAGAATAACAACCCGAATTGCTCTTCTCGGACCTGTACGCCGTCCCAAATCCTGTACGCAGTGTTCGAGCCCATAGGCTTTTCCCCGGTCAGGGCCGGCTTTGCAAGCCACGCAGGTGAAACGCTATCAGGAAAGTTCCATACGTCAGCAGCTAGAGATTCCCCCCCCCGCTTGACCATCCCTTGCATGCGCTGGAAAGAAAGCCGGCCCGAGGCAGTGTTCAGTAAATTCCGCAGATCCCGTCAACAGCCATCTCTTCGACGGTAATCTCGTCCAGGATGGCAGGCTGCTCGGAACATGCTTCTTCAACCTCGGTGATATTTTCTTGATTCTTGACTTCTTCTTCCATAGGCTTCTCCTTCTTATAGCTGGGCCGGGCAGATTCCCGGCTTTAGTGGGCCGATTGCCGACATGTCTGAAGCAGCTCTATGGCGCGCGTGCGGTCCAACCGGCGTCCACTGTCACACATTGCCCGGTTATGCAGCGTGAGTCCTCAGTGGCCAGCCAGACTACCGCCCTACCTATGTCTTCAGGCATTATCTCCCTGTCTTGAAAAGAATGTCCGGCAAGAAACTGTGATTTAGCCTCTTCGTCCTCCATCCCGAAGAACCTGGCTATACCTTGCATCATGGGAGTCCAAACCGTTCCGGGACATACGACGTTTACGTTGATGTTGTGATCTGCCACTTCCATGGACAGCGCCTTCGTCAAACCAATGATCCCATGCTTTGCGGCACAGTAATGAGCCCCAAGCCCGAATCCTCGCTGACCGCCTACGGATGATATGTTGATGATCTTTCCGGTGTGGCGCTCGATCATGTGGGGCACGACGTACTTGCAGCAGAGAAAGGTGCCTTTCAGGTGAGTGTCCACGACTTCGTCCCACTCCTGCTCGCTCATGTCAGCTACTGCCATCATGGACGAGTTTCCCGCATTGTTGACGAGAATATCTATCTTCTCGAATGTTTCCAAAGACCTGGATACCATGGCTTCCACGTCGGCAGCCTTGCGGACATCGCACTTGATGCCGATCGCTCTGCGCGCCAATTTCTTTAGCTCTGCCACCGCTGATTCCATGGTTTCATACGTAGACATGGAGTACGGTATAGTCTCCATGTCCTCGCAGATGTCCGCGATTACAATGTCGGCCCCTTCCTGTGCCAGCAGTCGTGCAGTGGCATAACCGTTGCCTCTGGCACCGCCTGTGACAACGGCCACTTTGCCCTCCAGTTTCATCCGGTGAACCCTCCTTTTCCCTTCCTCTTGTATCCGCCGGGAAGAATGCGCAGCTCAACTCGAGGGGAATTTGGTCATTAGCTCCTGTAAGCTGCGCATATCTTCGAGCGCGACATTTGCTCCGTACTCCGATACCTGGAACTCGATTTCGTGCTGAAGTGATGACAGGAGCATCAAAGCATCGAGGTAGTACACGAGGGCCGCATCCTTCTTGAAATCCTCCTTGTAGGCCACGAGTACGTCATCGACGTTGAGCTTCCTCAGTTCAGCGGCATACCGGTCAATTTCGATGCGATCCCGGAGCAAGTCGTCCATGAGTGCAACAGCTTCGTTAATCAGAGCTACCACCTGTTGGTGCATGGGGTGATTCATGAAGAGGCCCCCTGTTTTCGCCCGTAACGGCTATCGAGAATCTTGCTCCCCTCCTTCGAGACGATAAATCGTGTAAGAGGGTACGTTCCCTCTCTCGTAATCCGTCGACGGTCTAGCAATCCTCTTCGCAAGAGCGAGAGTATCCGTTCCTTGACCCCCGAAGAAGAGATCCTGAGCTCCTGGGCAATAGTATGGCAATGGAACTCTCCCGGTTTTCGGTGATGGCACGATCCGGAACAATCTGTCCCCCCTCGCTCCTGGATGATTCTCAAGATACTCACGAGATCATCCGATAGCCTGTGTTCGGCCATGAAGTACCCCTTTATGTCATTCTCACCACAAAGGTCTTCACCTTGTGGGTGAGGCCGTCAAGCTCCTTTTCGAGCTGATCGAGTTTCGCCAGGGCTTCAGCTTCATTGCACGATTCTACGCTCTGTTTAAGATTCAGAGCCAGCTCTTTGCAGGCCCACGACGTTTCTCCAGCTTTCACGGTCTTCATGTACGCGCGGCTCAATAAGGGCTCAATTTGCTCGCCCTTTGCGAGCAAGGTGCTCTTGATTTTCTGCGCACTTTCAGGAGACATCGAAGCGTCTCGTTCGCTGATTTCCTTGAAGACCTCCAACATTTCCCTGATGAGCGCTGGCCCTTTCCCGGTGACGTCGGGCCTCTTGGCATCGGACATGTGATACTCCTTCCTCTGTCGTCTTGTATATTTGAGCGGCGGAATCGCCTCATCACGCGGCCACTGGTGCGTACTTGCGTTCCAGACAATGGGCACCCTGCGCCCTGCTACCCATGTTTCGGGCGATGATGGTCCCTCCCTTCATCCCAGGCATGTTCTTTGACGACGACCTTTTCTCTGGGAGGAAGCCGCTTGATTATTTCCTCAACGATGGTCGACATGGCCCGGGCAGTGAGTGATTCAGGGTGCTGGAAAACGATGGGGACCCCCGAGTCAGCGGCCTCAGAGTACTGCCAATCAAGGGGTATTCCACCGAGGAATGGGAGCTTGAAGGTTGCTGCGAGCTTCTCGCCTCTCCCTTTCCCGAAGATGTACTCCATTCGACCGCAGTCGGGACACTGATATGAGCTCATATTTTCGATCAGGCCGATAATTGGGGCATTCAATTCCTTGGCAGCGTTGATTGCCTTGCTGCACACAATGGTCGAAATCTCCTGGGGGGTCGTGACTACGATCAGACCGTCCAGGTTGGGAATGGATTTCATAATGGTGATGGGCTCATCCCCCGTTCCGGGAGGCAGGTCCACCAGGAGAAAATCAAGCTCATACCACTTGATCGAGCTCAGAAATTGTCTGAGCACCCGTGCCTTGTATTGACCGCGCCACATGATAGGGGTCATGTCGGTCGGCCATATGAGTGCGACTGACATCACTTTGAGACCGTGTTCCGTGATCACCGGATCAATGCCGTGGCTTCCATGCAAGATGTCACGCATCTCGGTCTTGATGCCCACCATCTTCGGGACACTCGGGCCGTGCACATCGGCATCGAAGATCCCCACAGCCATATCCTTTTGCTTGAGTGCAGCGGCCAAATTCACCACGACGCTCGTCTTGCCGACGCCCCCTTTTCCGCTGATGACGGCGATCTTGTAGTTGATGTGCGCCATGGCGTCACTGATTGGCCCATGCCTGTGATGACCATGGTGACCACCGTGCCCGTGATGTTGATGCGGTGCCTTTACATCGCTGTGATTCACTGGGGACCTCCCTCTGTTGAAGATCGTCGTCAATGCTTTATTGGGCCGCAACGAAGTCGCACTTTACGCTTCCCAGTCCCAACTGCTCGGCATATTCGAGCCATAGTTCGGGCGTAACTCCGGTGATCGCCGTGATCTTGTCTTCGCCTTTGCCCAAGACGTTCAGAGCTTCAGCCACGGACCCAGAAATTCCGGGGCTTCTCGTAATCATTTGGTATGTGACCCAGTCAGCAGCGACGGGATCGTCCGACGCCACAATCCCGAGATCCGGAATGAAGGGTATGTCGGAAAAAGGATAGTCATCTGATTGCGGGGTTACGGATGTCAGGAAATTCACGAAGAATGCAGGTCCCCGCAGGTTCGCTAACGCGGTGTGGGCTGCTTCTACGACGCTCTCCTGAAAAGAAACGATCCCTTCCGGTCTTACAGTCATGGCCGAGTTAGGACAGGAAAGAAAGCACCCCAAGCACTTGTTGCACATATCGGAATCGAACACGAGCGCGGACCCGTCCATGGATACCGCGCCGGTGGGACAATAGGGAACACATAGTGCGCAATTGTCGCATCGCTCCCGGTGATATACGATTTCGAGGACCGAGTGGATTCTAAGCTTTCCTGTGCCTGTCAGAAGGCCCGCTCCGAGATTGTAAGTGGCTCCCGCAAACCCCATGAGTGGATGGGCAGTTACATGAGACAGGACCATCAGTGCACCGGTGTCGGTCAACAAGCTGCCCAGTTCCACCCCGCCAAGATTTCTGCCCTCGGCTACATAGAACTTGCCCTCCTCGCCCGTGTACCCGCCTGCAAGCTTCATCTGGCTGTCAAAGGTTTCACCGGTACTGAATCCTTGAATCAGAGCGGTATGGACCCAATCGTAGCCTGTGTGGCGTGACCCCTTGAACAGAGAGCAACTGTCGGTAATCACTGGCTGAGCGCCGGCCTCCCTGAGTTTCTCGAAGAAGGTGCTTGCCACTATTGGATGGAGGTAATGGCTGTATCCGATCTCGCTGAGATTTATCTTTACG
>CAYZET010000213.1:0-9153 GCA_964477215.1 uncultured Syntrophaceae bacterium
CGGCGCCCCCCTCGACCCCGACAAGCTTCGCGAAACGATCAGGCTTTCTCGGAAAGCTTCAGACCTTTGGACGCGTATGCTCGAATTGGGAGCAATGAGGCCTTCTCCCATCACAGTTTTCGATCAATTTGTCTCTATGTTTCCCATAGTCTCTCAGCGCGGCACTCAGGCCGCGGTGGATTTCTACGGGGCTATGGTGGAAGAGCTCGAAGAGCGAGTGGCACGTGGGGTCGGGGCATTGGAGAACGAAAGGTTTCGCCTGTTCTGGGACAATCTTCCGATCTGGCCGGAATTGCGACGACTTTCTGACGTTCTCGAGAAGCGAGGTGCCAGTGTGGTAACGTCAATTTACACATGGGCATGGGGCAAATTGGCGGTGGGTGAGAGCGATCCTTTGGCCGATTACACAGAGCAATATCTGTACACGTTCAATCTGCACTTGGCGAGACGGATCGACCTTTACACCGAAATGGCGAAGCAGTACCAACTGGACGGATTTCTCTATCATTCCAATCGGAGCTGTAAGTACATATCACAGGATATCCCCCTACTAAGAGCAGCAGTGGCCGAGAAAACGGGGGTTCCTGGTGTCATCCTCGAAGCTGATCACAATGATCCGCGGCTGTACACCATAGAATCGCTTGAACGTCAAATCGAGAGCTTCCTGGACTTGCTGACCGCTCAAAAAGGCACGGGTTAAGAACGCTCTTGGCCCCAGCCTTTCAGTGATTCCGCAATGACAGCAGGGTACTGGAGCTTTCCAAGAAAGCTTAACATGTGCGGAAGTCATAGTCCTCTCGTTGGGATCTCAATATGGTCCTCCATTCGTGTGCTCGCCACACTGGCATTTGCTCTTGCCGGTTTATGGGTGGCAGCGTGCTCTGCGCCCTCTCAGGAACCTTCGAGGCGGGACCAAGAATCTGAGCCTGCAGGATCATCTGTCAGAGGAAAGGCATCAGCGACAGCAGCCAGTTCGGTGATTACTGCGATAAAGGAACGAGGAGAACTACTGGTAGGAATGCAAGTGGGGTATGTTCCCTTTCAAATGACCGGAACTGACGGAAACCCCATAGGATTGGACGTAGATGCAGGCGAGATGGTTGCCCGTGATCTTATGGTGAACCTCAAAATCGTCCGTCTGAGCTGGCAGGAATTGATCCCGTCGTTGCTCAAAGGTGAGATCGACGTGATCATGTCGGGCATGCAGGTGACCCCGACTCGCAACGCAGAAGTACTCTTCACCGACCCACTTCTAGAGACGGGGAGAATGTTTTTGGTGCACAAGAGCAACGCTGCCCGATTTCAGAAATTCAAAGACCTGAACCAGTCGGGAGTTTTCGTTGTGTCCACTGCGTCCGGTCTGAGTGGTCTCCCAGTACGCGAGGTCTTATCTCTCGCTTCGTATCGAGAATTTCCGAGCCGCAAGCTCGCGGTGACCGAAGTCCTCGAGAAAAGAGCCCACGCCCTGATCGACGAAGAGTTCTTCATTCGATACACGTCGGCTTCCCAGCCGGAATCTTTCGTAGCGCGGTTCGATCCGATCACGTACGAGCGGATCGCATGGGCGGTTCGCCCAGGGGAGACCCATTGGTTGAACTGGCTCAACAACTTCATCGGTATGATCCAGCGTGACGGACGGCTAGACAGACTCAAGAAAAAATGGCTTCACGATTATTTCCTGGATATTCATTCCACCGGAGGACAGTGAGATATTGGCCCGGTTTACTCGGTGAGGGAAAATCCGTCATTACAAAGGATTGTCCTTATGTCACTCCAAACAAAAGAAAGAGACCATCATCACCCGGCTCTCATCGACGTCCACGCCCACATCGAGCTGGATCCGCTGGTGAAAGAGCCTGAGAAAGTCGTAAATCGAGCCCTGGAAGCGGGGGTAATGGCAATTATCACGGTCGGCATAGACCTGGATGATGTCGGGATTGCTCTAGAGCTAGCGGATCGGTTCGAGCAAGTCTATGCCTCCGTTGGGTTCCATCCTCACAATGCCAAGGCCATTGGGGACAACTCCCTCTCTGAAATGGAGAAGTATGCACGGCATCCCAAAGTGGTAGGGTACGGCGAGATAGGTCTGGATTTTTTCCGCAATCGTTCCCCGCGAGATGTACAAATTGGTGCCTTCCGCGATCAGTTAATCCTGGCCAAACGACTTGGAAAACCAGTCGTGATCCATCTTCGAGACGCCTACGATGAGGGGCTCCGTATGCTGGAACAGGAAGCCCCTTTTCCACGCGGAGGTGTCATACACTGTTTTTCCGGGGGAGGGGTCGATGCCCGTCGAGCCCTTGAGCTTGGCTTTCACATCTCTATTCCGGGCACGGTCACCTACAAGAAGAACGATCAGCTCAGGGGAATCGTGAAGAACTTGCCGATCGAAAGAATCCTGCTGGAAACGGATTGCCCATTTCTGACGCCCGAACCTTTCAGAGGAAGAGACAATGAGCCGGCATACATCGTCCACACAGCCAAACGCGTCGCCGAGGTGCGGGGCATGGCTATGGCTGAGATTGCAGCCGCTACGTCTGAAAATGCCTTGAGACTCTTTCGGTTACCACCATCTCTGCTCGAGGACAAGAGTGCAAAGAAACCGTCTCCATGAAGTCTGCAGTAATCATCCCCCGGATCGGACAGTAAGCACCGGACAATCTGCGGTTCTCACGACATTTTCTGCCGTGCTGCCCATGAGGATATGCTTCAAGCCGGTAAGGCCGCGAGTTCCCATAACAATCAACGAGATCGCATTCTCTTCCGCAAATCGAGCTATCTCATATGCGGGGCTTCCCATTTTGGAGGCCGATCGAACGGATTCAACCGACTCCCGGCACTCCTTGACGATCAGCTCCAAAGCCTTATTGACAGACTCCTGGATATTCTCGAGGGCTGCTCGAATGTCGACTGGCATCCCCTCCTCGAGGGAGGGATATCCCAGTTGCGAGGAATTGATAACGTGGAAGATCACAAGCTCGGAACCAAAAGTCCGGGCATATTCAACCGCAACACGGAGCGCTGGCTTGGAATTCTCCGAGAAATCGGTGCAAAATAGGATTCGTAGGGGAATCATACGATTACCTCCGCGGAGGATGGGACCGCTCTCTTGGTAAGGTTACGGGTTTCTCCCCTTGAGATCAAGGAAAGAACCTGGTACCACGCAACAGCTATTCCATGAGGTAGAGTCAACGTTGAGCATATGCCCTCCGAACAGACCCACATGAAAATCGTGAAGTACCTGGGAGGGAGTTCCGTTTTGGTTTGACTTTACGCGGACATGGGATAAAAATGAAACTCAATAAGCATCGATACCGTGAATAGAGAGGGGGAGATGTCTTGATAATAGTCTACAGACACAATTGACCATAAATCGCCGAATCGGAGGAGTTGTTCACGGAGAATGAGAGCTCAATCCCAGGATGTCCATTTCATTGTTTGACTGCCACCATTATGGCGGCAGAAAAGTCTTCGCTGCGAGCCCGAAAGCCTGTGATCGGTTGGGGAGGAGCACATGACTGACAGAAGGGAACAGAAGGTCCCTCAATCCGAAAAACACAAAATCAAGATAAGAGTGAACGAGATTCTCTCAGACATTCGAGCCGGCATGTCCGAATTCGATCTTATGAGCAAATACGGTCTTTCGTCCCGAGGCCTTCAGAGTGCCTTTCGCAAGCTGATTTCGGCAAAAGCCATAGGATATCAGGAGATCTGCCAACATTCACCAACCTATGAAGACACATGCGAAGTCATAGACGATCGGTTCCTGCAGAGAAGCTACGCGGTCTTCCAACTGCCCGTGGTAGATGTCTCCAACAAGAGCAACTATGGCTGGATATTGGACCTCACACCGCAAGGATTGAAAGTGAGCGGAATGAAAGCGTTCCAGGGGGAGGTTATGAACCTGTTGGTGGTGCCCGAAGATCTGGAAGATTTCCTGCCATTTACCTTCAAAGCTACCTGCCGATGGGTCTCTGAGGAAGAGGAAGGGCCTCACTTGGGGTTTCAGATTACGGACATCTCACCGGAAAACAAGAAAGAGCTCGAGAGGCTGATCGAATTTATGACCGTGATGTTGTGAACCTCGAGAAAGTGGGCTCAAGTCCTCCTAAGTCAATGGTGTAGCGGAGATTCGATGGAGAGGTTACTTGCTATGACCATAAAGAAAGCGAAGCTAGCCGCCATCATCAAAGATCTCAAACGGGGCCTCGGAGATGTGCCCATCATGGAGAAGTACGGGATCCGCCCGGGAGAGTACCAAGAAATACTAGAAATACTCAGTCAAAACGGTACCTTAAATGCCGAGGATCTTGCCTGCAGAATAACTCAACCCGAAACACCACCCGAAGATCTGATTGAAGTAGAGCTTGAACCTGAAAACGAAGACCCCCGCCAAGACCGCAGATGTTATCTGATAACTCATGTTCGTGTGATAGACGCTGAACACAGAGGTGTGCAAGGGCAACTCCTGGATCTGTCCAAGTTCGGTTGTCAAGTGGCAGGGATCCCCTGTTTGGTGGGGGAATCCCGAGAGCTCCAGGTGGAGGCCGAGGTATCCGACGGCGAATGCATTCGAAGCCGATTCACGGCAGAATGCCGGTGGGAAAAGCAGGAGCACGGATCGTCCATAGCGGGATTCGAGATAACCAGGATTAGTACAGAGGATAACGAAACGCTGGAACTGATAAGTCAGCTCATGGCAATCTGCGACTCCGGACCATAGGTAATTTCTTGTTTGTTGCCAGTGGTCGGCCTCCCTTGGGAAGCTACCGGTTACCAACGGTCGGTATGAATGCGGTCCTCTCGGAACCTATGGGGTGGCTGCTTCTTCTCTGCAGGGTATCCGAGAGAGACCATGCACAAGGGCACCACATGATCCGGCGCGCCAAGGAGCTCCCTGAGCCCACGGATCCGTTCTTCCACCGGATAGATTCCCACCCAGCATGCACCCAACCCAAGTGAATGGGCAGCGATCAGGATGTTTTCCGTTGCCGCAGCGCAATCCAGCACCCATCTTCCCTTGAGTGTTTCTATGGAGGGATCTCCCAACACCGCAATGGCAACTGAAGCCTGTTTGAGCATGTGTGCATGAGGGTGAAATTCAGGAACTGCGTGCAGGATCCGACGGTCTCTAATCACCACGAAATGGTATGGTTGATTCGCCGCAGTCGGTGCACTCATGGCAGCGTAAAGCAATTGCGTAACAAGATCGTCAGGGACGTTCTCTGTCGTGTACGAACGGATACTCCGCCGGCTAAGAATAGCATCCATGGCATCCATCGTGGTACTTCCTTTCACGGGCTCAGATTGCCGATTGCGGACCACATTAGCCCTCCGCAAAGGAATCGAGAGAGCCCACGACCTTCATGAGAGAATAGCACTGAGGGGGGTGTATTCTCGCCCCACAGACCGCGCAACGTTCTCGTGAGTCACCCATCCCTTGTACACATTGACGCCGTTGGCCAGAGCCGTATCCTCGGTCACTGCCCGAGCAAATCCATAGTTGGCCAATTTCAGAGCGTAAGGCAACGTGACGTTTGTCAGAGCGAATGTGGATGTTCTAGCCACCACGCCAGGCATATTCGGTACGCAATAATGTAATACACCGTCCACCTCGAAAACCGGATCCTGATGAGTAGTAGGACGAGATGTCTCGACGCAGCCTCCCTGATCGATGGCCACATCTACTATAACGGTCCCGGTTTTCATGGCGTGCACCATGTCTCGCGTAACGAGTTTGGGAGCTCTAGCTCCAGCAATCAAAACACTGCCTACCACAAGATGGGAGTTCTCCACGCAATAGGCTATGCTGTCGCGATCCGAAATCAGCGTGGTAACCTTGTTGCCATAGATGTCATCGAGATAGCTGAGACGACTTTGGTCGATGTCCAGGACGTAAACATCAGCGCCAAGTCCCACGGCTATCTTTGTCGCGGCTTTCCCTACTGTTCCGGCTCCGATGATAGCAGCCCTTCCTCTGCGGACACCTGGCACTCCTCCAAGAAGCACTCCTCGTCCTCCCTGGGTCTTTTCCAGAAAGTGTGCTCCCACCTGAACGGACATGCGTCCTGCCACTTCGCTCATGGGAACGAGGAGCGGTAGGGAGAGATCCTCGAGCTGAATGGTCTCGTACGCAACCCCTATGACCTTGCGTTCGAGTAACACACTGGTCAGATTCAGCGCGGGCGCCAGGTGCAGGAACGCGTAAAGAATCTGACCTTCCCGAAACAATCCGTATTCCTCGGGAAGAGGTTCCTTCACCTTCATGATCATATCCGCCCGGCCGTAAACCTGAGCCTTGCTCGCCAGAATTTCTGCTCCGGCGTGTGCGTACTCTTCATCAGCGATTCGTGAGCCCTCTCCCGCACCCTGTTCCACCAGGACATGATGTCCCTGTTCTTTGAGCATCCGAACGCCAGCCGGGACAATACCGACTCGGTGTTCTTCTTCCTTAATTTCCTTGGGAACTCCAATGATCATTCTCCACTCCGTTGCGGCACCCCACCTTGGAAAACCGACGAGGGACCTGGAAGCCCTCGAATGGTATCGATACCTACCGCTCCTCGCCTCGAACATGTTATCGAACAAACCTGCGCAGCTCCACTGTAAATCTCCAAGGGGGATTGAGCAGGAGCTCCACTACAGAAGGTCTTCAGCTTTGATAACACACTCCCAAAGGCAGAAAAAAGGAAAAGAAGGTCGGACCGTGCAAGAATCCTTTGGCCATTGATTCTTAAGGACTTTTCGGCTCGACGGTTCGGAGATTCCCGGGATCTGCTGCGACAACGCGGGAGCGAGATTTTTCCGCGCGTGAAAACAAGGCACAAAGCTGCGGAAATTGATCATCAAATTGCTAACAAAGAGAGAATCATAATGGCCATGGAAATTGATCGGATCGCTAAAAAAACGACTGACCATAGAAAATAATTCTTGACTGACGTACTACCTAAAGGTACTGTGGATTTTATAACATCAACCAAGGGATTGATCGTACAACCATCAGGTCATTTTGGTCGGAAATTAGACAGCCCTGATTCGGGGTGAGGGAAAATCAAGGCTCCGTGACGATTATTGAGATTCAATACTGGGAGGCTTCCACCTTCCATGACGAAAACACTCTGATGAAGAAGGGAGAGATCCGAACAATGGAGAATAAGGTGAGTTACGCGCTGTTTGTGCTGCAGGAACCGGTTCAATACGTCTGCCTGCTGTTCATGGCAACCATGTATTCGCTGAAAATTTATCAACTTATGAAGAAACCTGGGCCGCCGGAAAAGGCCGAGCTCAAGGGGGATCGATTCGCGGGCGCGCTGCATTCCCTGGCAAACGTGATCAGGCCGTGGGGCATGGAAAGTACTAGAAGTAACTTGTACTTTTACGCGGAATTCGTCGTCTTCCATATCGCTGTGTTTCTGACCATCGGCGCAACCTTCTTTATTCCTCTCGTTCCGAAACTTATGACCCCAGCCGTTTCTACCGTGTTCATGGTCTTTATGGGCTTGGCGTTTCTCATCGGCGTGCGCCGCATATATCGCCGCGTTACCGTACCCGAGATTAGCATTATCAGCAGTCCGGACGATTATTTTGCCATATCTTTGATGACCGTTTTCTTCGGCGTGGGGTTTGTCACGATGTACCTCTGGATCTTAGGTAAGCCTGAAACCGGGTGGATGTGGGTCTTCTTCCTTATGACAACCTTCTTCCTCCTGTACGTCCCGTTCAGCAAGATTTCACACTATGTGCTCTACCCGTTCGGCCGAGTCATGTTCGGGCAGATCTTCGGTGGGAGAGGCGTATTGAACCGCAATTCTTGATGGAAACCCCATCCGGTAGCCAACTCAAATATTCGAATGGAGGAGAAGCAATGGCCGACGTGGCGCATATCAAAGCGAAGGATCAACAAGACCAGGGACCGATGAAGCTTGGCACGCAGGAAGGACGCAAGTGGCCGATAAAGCCAGAATTTACTCCAGAAGTCCTGGAGGAAATGGAAAAATTGCTTCCATCGAAGCTTAACAGAATCGTGGCAACTTCCTTAGCGGGTTGCATTCACTGCGGAATGTGCTCTGACGCCTGCCACTATACCCGTTCCATACCTGAAGATAAGACACTGCTCCCCGCCTACAAGGCGGACCGTTTCCGGAAATGGTACAAATGGCGCTACGACTGGTTGGCAAAGCTTTTTCCATCCTTTGTAGGCGCACAGCCGCTCACGAAAGAGCTGGCAAAGGAGATGTACGACAAATTATGGGGTGGTTGCACCATGTGTCGCCGCTGCACGTTTAACTGCCCGATGGGCGTAGACTACGGGATGCTCGTGAGAGCAGCCCGCGGGATCATGTGCCAAGCAGGGCGGATTCCGCAGCACCTTCAGGACACCATTGACACCCACTACAATTCGGGAAACAACATGGCGGTCCCCCAGGACGAGTTCATCGAGACGATCGAATGGATTGAAGAGGAGCTCCAGTCAGAAGACGGTTGCGAAGACTTCACTATTCCATTGGACAAGAAGGGTGCCAAGTACTTCCTCACTCTGAATCCCCGGGAGCCCAAGTACTATCCGCTAACGATACAGGCCACAGCAAAGGTCTTAAATGCTGCGGGGGTGGATTTCACCATATCCTCAAGATATTGGGATCTTACCAATTACGCCATGTTCAACGGGATTGACTCGGATGCCAAGCTGTTCGCTTCCTGGATTTTCGATGAGATGAAGCGGCTTGAGTGCGAGTACCTGCTTTCGGGTGAATGCGGGCATGGGTACCGAGGTCTGCGATGGGAGCTTCCCAATTGGCTGGGAGGGGTTCCCTTCAAGATTACCAGCACTATGGAGCTCTTCGCCAAGATCATTCAGGAGGGCCGTATCACACTTGACAAATCGGTATGGGACGGCCAGCGATTCACGTATCACGATTCCTGCAACATCGCCCGCTCCGGTGGTGTCTGGGAGGAGCCCCGGACCGTTATTCGAGCAGCGGTCAACGATTTCGTCGAGATGGAGCACAACCGGGAACAGAGCTTCTGTTGCGGAGGTGGAGGAGGAGCCTCGCGACCGAGCGGTGGCGCGGGAGGCGTAGGGCGCGGCTCGAAGACCAGTCCGCCGCGCCCGTCTCGTGCGGGCCGCGTGCCGGCGCGTCGCGGCAGCTGGTT
>CAYZET010000214.1:0-6004 GCA_964477215.1 uncultured Syntrophaceae bacterium
AGCATAGGCCGTTTCCGAAACCTGTCGCAAGGTTCAAGACTGTAATGCGGGCAGATTAGCGTACAAGTCCAGGGCCTCCGGATTAGCCAACGCGTCTTTGTTCGTGACCGGCCGCCCTTCGATCACGTTGCGCACCGCCAGCTCCACCTTTTTCCCGTTGAGCGTGACAGGAATGTCCGCTATGGGGAGAATCTTGGCAGGCACATGCCTCGGAGTGGTGTTTTCTCGGATATTCCTCTTGATCTTCTTGACGAGATCGTCGGATAATTCTGCTCCTGCAGCCAGCTTGACGAAAAGAATAACTCGAACATCCCCCTCCCAGTCTTGGCCAACTACGATGCTGTCCGAAATCTCATCCATTGCTTCCACAACCCGGTAGATTTCGGCGGTTCCGATACGGACGCCAGAGGGGTTCAGCGTGGCGTCGGAACGACCGAAGATTTTGACGCCTTCGTGCTCGGTGATCTCGATGTAGTCTCCATGGTGCCAGACGTTCTCAAACACCGAGAAGTAGGCAGCCTTGTACTTCGAGTTGTCGGGGTCGTTCCAGAAATAGATGGGTTGAGAAGGAAAAGTCTTGATGCAGACGAGCTCCCCTTGCTCTCCCCTGACCGGTTTGCCATCCGGCCCGAAGGACTCCACTGCCATCCCCAGGCCGCGGCACTGCAGCTCACCCTCGTAAACGGGGAGGATCGGACAGCCGAGAGCAAAGCAGGATATTATGTCGGTACCACCAGAAATAGAGGCGAGATCTATGTCCTCCTTTATCTCATGGTAAACAAACCTGAAGCTCTCCTCCGAGAGGGGAGATCCCGTAGAACACATGGTCTTGAGGCTTGAAAGATCGAACTGCTCTTTGGGACGAAGCCCTTCCTTCTCCACGGCGGCTATGTAGCGGGCACTGGTCCCGAAGATAGTCATCTTCTCGTCCTCAGCGAATTGAAACATTGCTGCCGCTCCGGGGTAAAACGGGGAACCGTCGTACAGGAGTATGGTAGCCCCCACAGCCAGTGAGCTTACCAGCCAGTTCCACATCATCCATCCGCAGGTGGTGAAGTAATAGATGTTGTCTTCTCGCTTCAGGTCGCAGTGAAGGAGGAGCTCCTTAAGGTGCTGGATGAGCGTCCCTCCGGCACCGTGAACCATGCATTTGGGCAGTCCCGTTGTTCCTGACGAGTACATGATGTACACAGGATGGTTGAAGGGGAGTTGCTCAAACCGGATCTCTCCAGCAGGTGCCTTCGAGATGAAATCCTGATAGTGGATTGCCTTGGGAAGGCCCTTAAGGTCAGCCCGCTCTTCTGTATAGGGAATGACGACTATCTGCTTTATGCTCGGCAGCTCCTTGATGATTCCGGCTATTCTCTCGAGGGAATCGTGAGCCTTCCCGTTGTACCGGTATCCGTTGGCTGTGAAGAGAATCTTCGGCTCGATCTGACCGAAGCGGTCCAGCACTCCCTTTATTCCAAAATCCGGTGAGCAGGATGACCATATGGCGCCGATGCTGGTCGCGGCGAGCATGGCGACAATGCTCTGTATCATGTTTGGAACGTATCCGGCCACTCGGTCTCCGGTGACGACGCCGGCATCTCTCAGGGCCTGTGCCACTCGGGAGACTTCGTCATGGAGCTGGGCATAGGTCATGCGTACGGGAACTTGGCCCTCGCCTTTGAACACAAGTGCCGTCCGGTCGTCACGAAATCGCAACAGGTTTTCGGCAAAATTGAGCCGGGCCCCGTCAAACCATTTTGCGCCGATCATAGTGGGCGAATCTTCCAGCACCTTGCTGTATGGCTGGGAGGCGATGATGTTACCGAACTCCCAGACAGATGCCCAGAAATCCTCGCGATTTTCGATAGACCATCTCCAGAGGCTGTGATAGTCCGATATGTCAAGAGAGTACTTCCTATTGATCGTATCGATAAATCTCGTGATGTTTGCGTTACGCCTGCGTTCTTCCGACGGTACCCATAACGGTTTCATGCCCAACTCCTGGCTCTTGGTTTTTCTCGTTTCGTCTCTCAGCGCAAGCAGCCGGTATCTAGAACGGTGATTCCTGCACGAAAAGGCCGCGCGACACTCAGCAACGCGTGGCTCAACGTGGCGCGTGCTTGTACATGGAGACTTCGCTCCAATCAGTAGGAAACTTCTGGTCCGGCTTCTCTCCCAACTTCTCTTTCAGTTTTTCCAGGCCCTTTCGCCTGAATTCTTCTCGAGGAACTTTGGGGATACGTCTGTTAAGTATCGATTCGGACCTCAGCCGGCGTCCGATTGTTTTCTCCATCATGCTGCCGAGATCGAGCAAACGATCGACGTCTATGCCTGTACCGATTCCCATCTCGTCCATCATGACTGCCATGTCTTCGATGGACTGCAACCCTACGACATTAGGATCCCGATAGTAGTATGCTCCGGTCCCGCCTACCGGTACTCGGTCTATGAAATTTGCCGGCTGGCCGCCGAGGCCACCGAGCGTTCCTTCAAAGATCTCGATTCCAGCCAGAAGGGCTGCCAAACAATTGGCAGTTCCCCATCCTCGGGTGACGTGGAAGTGCGCTATGTGGAGTTTTGTGTCCGGGATTTCATCGAGAATCATGGAGAAGTACTTGTAGACTTGGTCAGGAGGCGCACTGCCGTCATGGTCGGCGTGCTCGATATCCGACGCTCCAATTTCGAGCCACCGTTTCGTAAATTCGACAGCTTCTTCCAGTCGAGTCGGACCCGATATGGGGGACCCCCAGATCGTGGAAACCGTGCCGCACATCTTGATTCCCGCAGCGGTCGTCTTTTCTATGCAGCGCTTTGCCTCTGCCCAATAATCGGGGAGCGTCGTCCCCGAATTGGCGAAATGATGCTCCTCGTCCGTCGAGACCATCATGAGGACTCGATCGGGACCATAGCCATCCTTTTTCGCCGCGATGGCACGGTCTACTGATTTCTCGCGGATGGTTATCACGGTGAGGGTAATGTCATCCCAGTTAACCCCGGCGCGAGAGAGCTTCTTGGAGTCTCTGAGTCTTTTCAAGAGCTCGTCCGCGTCTTTGAATTGAGGCATGAGCTTGGGATTCCCGAAATTCGTAACCTCCAGGTGCTTTATCCCACACAAGATCAACTCCTCGAGGTAGAAGAGCTTCGCGTCCGTAGGAATCCATATTTCCTCATGCTGAAATCCGTCTCGAACGGTAATATCGTTGATTTGGACTTTCTTGGGGTAATTGAGCCGGTGATTGACCATGCAAGTCTCCTTCCTGGGTCACTCGCCAATGTATACTGGTTTTCGTTTCTCACGAAAAGCCGTAAGCCCTTCAATTCGGTCCTTCGTCGGTATAGTCACGGCGTAGGCGTTGGACTCGATTGCCAGCCCGACTGGCAAGCTCACTTCTATTCCCTTATTGATAGCGTACTTGGCCTGTGCCAGGGCCACGGGGCCATTCGCTGCTACCTCGGAAGCTATCTGCCGCGCCCGGTCCATGAGCTCATCAGGATCCACCGCCTCGAGAAAAAGACCGTACTGAACCCCTTCGTCGGCGCTGATCCTTCTGGCGCGAAATATCATTTCCTTGGCTCGTGCAATCCCCACTATGCGGGGGAGCCGCTGAGTCCCGCCCGCGCCGGGGATAACAGCGAGGCTTGTCTCGGTGAGCCCCACCACAGCAGTCTTCGCGGCTATTCGGATGTCGCACGCCAATGCGAGCTCTAGCCCCCCCCCAAAGGCGTACCCGTTCACTGCGGCGATAACCGGTTGGGGGAGCTCCTCCACGGCAGTGAAGAGGTTGCGAATGGTTTGAATGTACTTCCTCACCTGATCGGGAGTCATCCCGGCCCGTTCCTTCAGGTCTGCGCCAGTACTGAATGCGTTCTTGCCTTCTCGAGACCCCGTGACTATCACGACATGAACTTCTCGGTCGAACGCTATCTCCGCAAGGGCATCCCCAAATGCCGCCAGGAGAGGCATGTCAAAGCAGTTGAGCGCTTCAGGTCGATTGATGGTAAGCACCATGATCCCGTCGCGCATCTCTTTCAGCAAAGTCTCGTTGCTCATGTCGAGCACCTCCCATATCTCCCAAACGCACAAGGATTGGCTCATCTTCGTGAGAGACCTCAGGGGGAACGGGCTCTCCCGCGCCGGATGGGACACCTGCAGGAAGATCTCGAGATCGCTCAACTAACTGTCATGCGGGTGTGCTTCCCGTATGACGATGTCACGTGCGTGGAGTACGAGTGCAGTTCGCGAACGGATCTTCTATACCATTTTTCGTCTTGACTTTTCAACACGAGTTTCTTCATGATAAGTCTATCCACGGGAGAGTTTTCCGGCAATCCCTTATGATCTTAAGATATCAAAGTGAATCACGTCTGTCGCATCCTCTTGTCAAACTCGCGGACCCCAGGGGCCTCAACTGGCGGAAAATGGTACACAAGCCGATAGCCAGAGATTGGACTTTGGATACAGGCGGCGCGAACGGGACTGAGCCTCATGTGCGCCAAACGCGTCTGCGCGCGCAGCGCAGAGATCTTTACCAGCCTAGTCCCTCATTGTACGGTTCCATTGAGGAAGGAGCACGGTGCGGCTCGAAACATGGACCGCGCTGCAATCACGAGCCTTACCCTGTCGATGAGCGCAACCGGCTGAGGGGCAATCTCTTGAAGAACGGATGCTGTCATTCCGCTCCCGAGTGTCCATCTTGCGGTGCGGCCAGGGGGCCCGTTCAGCCACGGAGTAAAGCTTGACCTTGGTCCGGGCATTTGCTATGGTTGGTCCTCCTCTCGATAGGCGGGTATTTCCTGAAGATCACTCATCTGTAACGAAGGTCTTACGACGGTCCAAGCTCTCATATGGCTGTATAATGGCCGACAGGGGTATTTCGGCCGCTGATCACGCAAAAGGGGATGCCGAATGTCACAAGTCATACTGGAGGCGAAGGGGATCTTTCTCTCGTTCCACGGGGTGGCAGCCCTCACGAACGTGAGCTTCGAGGTTAGGAAGGGAGAGATCTTCTCGATTATTGGCCCGAACGGAGCGGGAAAAACCTGTATGATGAACTGCATCAACGGGCTCTACCGTCCGCAACGAGGCAACCTGTTCTTTAACGGGACAGAGATCACCGGCTTGACCCCACACCGCAGGGCCGCCTTGGGATTGTCTCGCACTTTTCAGAAGATCGAGCTGTTTGGCGGCATGACCGTGCTGGACAATATTCGTCTTGGACGACACCTGCATCTGCGATCGGGCATTCTCGGCTCTGCGATTTACTGGGGGAAGACCTCCAGGGAAGAAATCGAGGCCCGGAAATTCATTGAAGAAGAGATAATTGACCTCCTCGAGATCGAAGCCGTACGCAACGAAGTGACGGGAATGCTCCCGTACGGCATGCAGAAGCGCATCGAGCTCGCCCGCGCGCTGGCTGTCCAGCCCGAAGTCATCCTCCTGGACGAACCTCTGGCCGGCCTCAACCTGGAAGAAGTGGAAGACATGGCCCGCTTCATCGTGGATATCAATGAGGATGACCGGTGGAAGGTCACATGTGTCCTGGTTGAGCACGACATGGGGGTTGTGATGGATCTTTCCGATCGAGTCATGGTTCTCAACTTCGGCGTCAAGATTGCAGATGGAACTCCGTCGGAAGTTCAAGAGAATCCGGAAGTGATCAAGGCTTATCTCGGTGAGGTGGAGGATCTGTATGTCAGCCGCAGATGAACGACGCATCGGAGAAATAGAGATTACCGAGGATTTGACTCTGCCCAAGCTCCTGGTCAGACAGTGCACCACGTTTGGCGATCAGAGGGTTGCTATGCGGGAGAAGGAATACGGGATTTGGCGTCCCGTCACCTGGGCGCAGTACCTTCAATACGTCAAAGAAATCACTCTCGGTTTTGTCGAACTGGGCCTCGAGCCAGGGGACAAGGTGATCATGATCGGAGACAACCGTCCCGAGGCCCTATGGTCTGAGATGGCGGCAATGTGTGCTGGAGGAATCGGCGTATGGCTGTTTCAGGACTGCCT
>CAYZET010000214.1:6014-9094 GCA_964477215.1 uncultured Syntrophaceae bacterium
GGAAGAAGTCCAATACATTGTCGACCACGCGGACGCGAAATTCTATGTGGCTGAGGGCCAGGAAGAAGTGGACAAGGCTCTCGCGATTCGGGACAGGTGCCCGAAGCTCAAGAAGATCATTTGGGATGATCCGAAAGGAATGCGGCACTACGAAGACCCTATGCTTATCAGTCTCGACGAGGTCATGAGGGTTGGGCGCGAAAGAATTCAGAAGGAGCCGGATCTGTTCGATAATCTCGTCAATCGGGGGCAAGGACAAGACGTTTGCCTTCTATTCTACACGTCTGGAACCACCTCTTTGCCCAAGGGTGCCCTATTGACCCACTACAACATGCTTACGATGGGTCGGAATCTCATGAGGGTAGATCCTTGCAAGGCATCGGACGATTTCGTCTCCTACCTTCCCTTCGCATGGATCGGCGAGCAGATGATGTCAATATCCTGCGGACTCCAGATAGGGTACACCATCAACTTTCCCGAAGAACCCGAGACGGCCCAACACAATGTGCGGGAAATCGGCCCGCACGTCATGTTCGCCCCCCCGCGGCTCTACGAGCAATACACGAGGTCCGTGCAGGTCAAGCACCTGGATGCGTCTTGGCTCAAGCGGATCCTGTACAGGGTGGGGATGAAAATCGGGTACCACACCGCTGACCTGAAATTCGCCAAGGAGCCAATACCGATTCATTGGAAGATTCTGCGATGGTTCGCGGAGCTTTTTCTTTTCTCGAAGATCCGCGATCACTTAGGACTGTCCAGAGTGCGCCATGCCTATACGGGAGGCGCTGCGATGGGACCTGACCATTTTCGTTTTTTCCACGCTATCGGCGTAAACCTCAAACAGATTTACGGACAGACCGAGATAGCGGGGATCTCGGTGGTTCACCGAGACGACGACATCAAATTCGATACAGTAGGCAAGCCCATTCCCGAGACGGAAGTCAAGATCGGCGAGAATGACGAGATTCTGTCCAAAAGCCCCTCGGTATTCATCGGCTACTACAAGATGCCAGAGGAGACATCGAAAACGTTGAAGGACGGCTGGCTCTACTCCGGCGACACAGGGTTCATCGACGAAGACGGGCACTTGGTGGTCTTCGATCGCTCGAAAGACATTATGATTCTCAGCGACGGCCGGAAATTCTCTCCGCAATTCCTGGAGGCCAGACTCAAATTCAGCCCCTATTTGAAGGACGCGCTCGTAGTGGGTGACAAAAGACCCTACGTGACGTCTATCGTTTGCATTGACTATAATACTGTCGGAAAATGGGCCGAGGATCACGGAATCAACTATACGAGCTATACGGAGCTTTCCCAATTACCCCAAGTGTACGATCTCGTGGAGAGCCAGATCACGGAGGTGAACCGTAGCCTGCCGGATGTGGCCAAGATTCGCAAATTCGCCAATCTTTACAAGGAATTCGATGCAGACGACGACGAGCTGACCCGAACGAGGAAAATCCGAAGGGCTTTCGTGGAAAATCGCTACAAGGACATCATTGATTTCATGTACGCGGACAAAGACATGCTCCATATGGATACGAGCATCACATACGAAGATGGTCGGGTGGCGAAGATCAAGGCGGACATTCGGCTCCAGGATGTCAAAGACGGAGGGAGGAAGTAAAGAATGGACCTCTTCCTGCAACTTTTCATCACGGGAATCATGCTTGGATCGATATTTGCCCTCGTTGCTCTCGGTTGGGTGCTGATCTACAAATGCTCCGGCGTGCTCAATCTGGCGATGGGCGAGCTCACCATGATCGGGGGCTATGTGTGTTTGGGGCTCTACCAGCGCTTTGTCACCACCATGCCCATCGAGTATGCATTTCTGCTCGCGTTGATCGGAACGATTTTTGTGGGTCTGTTTCTCGGACTGCTGACCGAGCGCATATTCTTGAGGAAAATGATCGGCGAGCCCATCCTTGCGGTCATTATGGTCACCGTAGGATTGTCTTTCTTCTTCAAAGGCATGGTGTTCATTATCTGGGACACGGACACCCAGGTCTTCCTCCCCAGGGTCTTCCCTATTGAGCCAGCGGTCGTTGCTGGAGTAGCGATCGGGCAGGTCTACATATGGAGCTTCGTAGCGGCACTGATCCTTATGGTCATCTTTGTCAGCTTTTTCAAGTACACGCGGTGGGGTTTGTCCATGCAGGCCTGTGCGGATGACGAAATGGCCGCACTTTCCCTGGGGGTGAGCGCCAAGTTCGTCTATGCTCTTGCGTGGGCAATCGCATTCATGGCAGCCGGTGTCGGCGGGACGCTCCTCGGAAACATTAACGGGCTGAATTACTCTGTCAGCCTGTTGGGACTTCTGGTCCTCCCCGTGGTCGTGTTCGGGGGGCTTAATTCGATTCCCGGGGCCATTGTCGGGGGAATAACGATAGGCATCCTCCAGAATTTGTCCGGAGGTTATCTGGACAGGTTTTTCCCAGGAGGAATCAAAGAGATAGCTCCATTTGTCTTCATGGTCATCTTCCTGCTGTTCAAACCCTATGGTTTGTGGGGCTGGGAACGGATAGAAAGGGTGTGATCCATGAGCTACCTGCCATGCGGTTATTATTTCGAGGGCTACGCTGACGATCAGAAATGGTGGCGCACTCGCTTCATCAAAGGAAAGATGATCCTCATGGTCGTCCTGCTGGCGATTCTTCCCTATCTGGTGGATTCCCAGTGGTTAAGCGTGGCGTACACAATAAACTATTACATCCTCGCTGCTTTGGGCGTCCAACTGCTCATCGGCTACTGCGGGCAGATCACTCTGGGGCATGCAGCGTTCGTCGCGGTGGGCGGATATACGACTGCTCTGATGATGCTGAATGTTCCGTGGCCGCAGTCCATGATCGACGGTGGACTTGTTTATCCGATCTGCATCATTTGTGCTGGGTTTCTGGCTGCGATATGGTCTGTGCTCTTTGGGCTCCCTTCGGCTCGGGTCAAAGGGTTCTATCTGATCATGACGACTATGGCCGCGCAGTGGATCACCGTGCCGCTGGTCATCACCCAGTACGTAGCGCAAATCGGTGGCCGCGGTCAGGCGTTCTCGATTCCGACGGAAATGATAAAGATAGGCCCGT
>CAYZET010000215.1:0-9081 GCA_964477215.1 uncultured Syntrophaceae bacterium
GCGAAGTCATCCTGGGCGGGGCGACCGAAAGCCTGCTGACCGAAGCGCCGCTGCCAATTCTGATGTCACACTGATCGGAGCTCAGAACTCCACGTCAAGCTCGTCCACTTCGTCGGGTTCGAGCTTGGCGGCCGCAATCCACTCCTGCATGAACGGCCCTGAACGTGGCCAGAAGGCGACTCCATGCATCACATCTTCTTTCGAGGACTTCCTCGCCGAGTCTGTCCGCGGCCTGGCGGAGACTGTCTCGGAGAGTCGATACAGCATAGAACTGATCATAGGTCGGATCGCCGAGAAGCAGCAATCCCCGCTCCTCTGCACAAAAGAGGAAAACCAAACGCATCATGACCGTTAAGGCGGCTTCATAAAGCTGCCTCTCGTTGACCCCTTTGAGAAGCTTCCGCTCTCGATCTTGATTAATCCGGTCGATTGTCCTTATGAGGACTTCAACGGCCCGCCTGACCTGAAGGCCCAACTGATCGGTAACCTCTTGCTGATCTTGAGCGCTGGCTGCAAGAAGGGCTTCAAGGGTTTCATGATCAGCTCTGTTGAAGAAAGCGTCCGCGTTGAGGAGACTACGAAAAGCCCGCAGGGTTATTTTTTCATCCAACCAGACGTTTGCGTGCCACGAAGCAAACCCTGATGTTTCACCACGAGGCGCATGCACGAGCATCCAGTGCTCGCCGTTTGTGACAAGGCCGAGCGGAATCCCCGTACCATGAAGGAGCTCCATCATCCGGGTCGCAGGGGATGCTTTCCAGTGACTTCCTTGAATAGCTTTGTCCAGATCTTGATCCCAGGCATAGGTCTGAATGAGAAGGCGAACCCTTCGCTCGGAAGCAGCATGATGCTGCGGCCCAATGACCGCCAAGTTTGGCCGGAGAATCTCCTGATGCTCTTCGATCTTCACATCAAGGCCGGGAGGGATTTCTTGGCCTTCCACCAGGAGGCCATTCACGAAGCCGAGGGTTCTCTCCAAAACAAACCGAATCCAGGCCCTATGAATAGCAAGATCCGGACGGCGGGCCGTGCAGTTCTGCTCCCACTCCTCGTGGGCAAGTTTAAGTTCCTTAAAATGTTCGGGATCATGAGCATGAAGCCCTTGCGGAAAAGCCCTCAACAATACTGGCATGGACAGGAAAGGACCTGACACGTCAATGAGAGAAAGCCATTCAGCATGGTGACGGGTAATGGACATCAGCTCCATTCCTCCCGTTGCCGAGCCAGACTCTCAGGCACAATATACGTGACAGCCACAGGGAAAAGACGCGTCGATGGATTTGCGTACCTGGAACGAATCCCTTCAGTCTCTTGGGCGATTTCTTCAGGGATCTTCCTCAACCTAGCTCGCAGGCTTGACATGTTTCGCTCTAACTGTTCCCTTTCGGAGGGTGTCCAGCCGGGAAATCGGAGCTCAAGTTGGGCCGGACCTGCATCAAAATCCTTCAGCTCCCTCTGAATGCTCTCTTGCAGCTCAGTGAGGATTGCCGTTAGGTCACTGATTTCTTTATCACATCGCTCTTGTAAGCGTTTCTTCAAGCCATCAGCCAAATCTCGCACTCTGGCCTCAAGGGAGCGCATCAATGGCTCGGAATATTGTGGCCAGAGTTCTGAAAGCTTCCTCTTGATCCAGTCAGGGGGCTCGTCGGTTGAGGCAGCGGCCAGCGCTGCGGCAACCTCGGCAACATTCATGCGGGCGAATCTGCCCTCACGAATCTGCCCACCGGCTGCGATGACCTCTTCATGAAGTCGGCGGTTGTCCCCGCCCAAAACTACCAGCCTCGCGTGACCTATGACCACCGGATTCTTGATAGCTGTGCTCTGGGCAATCATCGCCGATACCCTGTGCAGGTTCTTGTTCTCTCCGTGAGCCCAGATCTCCGCACGGAGGAGAGCCAATGACATTTGTACCAGCCTGTGATTGAGATGTACCAAGACCACGTCATCCCGGTTGGCTGCAAGTGCATGATCAAACACAATCGGACGTTTCTTCCCTGTGTGGGGATGCTCCAGCCCCTGTGGACACGCGGACCAACTCCCGGAAAGTGGAGGAAGATCAAAGACCGGGCATTTTGTGCGGCGGCCCAATGGATCAGGCCAGATGCCGGTTAACTGGGTTTCCATTAATGGCGGCTGACCGGCAAGCTCCAATCCGATCTCCACTGCGCTCTGGACATTCTCCGGGGAGAGCCGCAATGCCTCCTTGGTTTCGTCAAGCTGCTCACGGAGCTTGTCAATTTGATCTTTTAATTGTCGTTGGAGGCGCAGCAACTGCCGAATGGGCCTGGCCTCTAATTCCGCCTTCGAAGTTTCAAGAGCCCTGCGACGGCCAAGCATTGCTTCCTCTACCTGTCGAGCGATGACCGGTCCGACTTTGCCGATGTCCTCACGAATGGTTTCCACCTTTAGCACGGCTCGAAGCAGGAATTCCAAGTCGCCCTCCAGTTCGCCTGGCGTCTTCACTCCTTCAGAGGCATGCTTTTCGTATCCCCTACCTACGAAATGGTAAACCCGAACGTGCGGAGACTTTTGACCATGCCGGTCCACTCTTCCGTTTCGCTGCTCCATGCGGTTGGGGTTCCACGGGATTTCGTAATGGACTACCCGGCAACAGTGATTCTGCAGGTCGATTCCCTCAGCCGCGCAATCGGTGGCCAACAGGATGCGCACTGGGGCATCCGCCGGACTTGCTTGAAACGCAGCTTTAATTCGCTCGGTGTCTTCTTTCCCCATCCCGCCATAAAGGGTTAGCAGACGGTCTCCTTCCGTTAGTCCTTCTGCAGCAAGTAAACCGTGAAGCCACTTCTGAGTGGCTCGGTATTCCGTAAAAATGAGAACGCGCTCATCGTTCCACCGTCCATCAGGCTTTACGGTCTCGTGAAGCCATTGAATGAGGCGTTTTGCTTTGGAATCCGCCCGAGACGATGTTCTGCGGGCAAAATCTTTGAGTTTCCCAAGAAGAGTTCTCTCATCGGCTGTGAGGGGGCGGAATACCCTGCTCGCCACATCCACGGCTTCACCCGTCGCTTCTTCGTAATCTTCATCATTGGCATAGTCCTCATCGATGCCGTCCAGTTGACGACGAAGAATTCCAATTGGCAGCGTGCCCAGATCCGTGGAAGGTCGTCTGTAACCGGTGAGCGTTTGCTCGTGTTTCTCCAATGTAACGGCGAACGCTGCCGGAGACGAGAAGAGCCTTTTCTTGAGCAGCTTCAAAACGAATTCCGTCGCAAACCTTTCGGCCTCACCCGAAAAATTCTGCGTCCTTAGAGTCGTGTAATCCCGAAGCATCAGGTGAGCAGCACGTTCCTCGTCAGTGTAATCCACTTCAAGGGGCTCTATTGCCCTTTTGGGAAAGCGTGGGCTTCCATCCCATCGCGGCGGCAGCTCGTCTTTTATTCGCCGGACCATGGCCGCCCACACTTGCCTCTGGTCTGGCTTGATCCCACGCGCGAATCGTTGACTGTCCACTAGCTCCAAAAGGGCTGAAAAGCTCTCCGGATAGCCGTTGTGCGGAGTGGCGGTCAGGAACAGCTTGTGTTCAAAATGTGCCGCTATTGAGCGGATTGTGACCGTCCTCAAAGAGTCTGTCGCATACTGGCCTGAGCCCGCCGGAGCGACATTGTGGGCCTCATCCACGATCAGCAGGTCGAATCTTCGAGGAAACTTGGGCTCACCCTCGGCAGGAAGAGTTTCACGGAAAAGCCGGAACGGCCGGTCCCGCTTTATGAAGTCCATGGACGTGATCAGCCGAGGAAAATGGGTCCAGGGATTGACGTGCAAACCCCTTCGGCGGCGGAGGTCTCGCATCAAGTCTGTGTCTACTATTCGGAACTCCAGACCGAATTTGTCCCGCATTTGGTTCCGCCACTGAATCTGAATGGATGCTGGGCAAACGATGAGAACCGAGTGAATCCGTCTCCTTATCATGAGCTCCTGCATGACGAGGCCGGTTTCCACTGTCTTTCCCAATCCTACATCATCAGCGATCAGCAGGTTGACCCGCGGCATTTGCAGAGACCGAACGAGGGGCTCCAACTGGTAATCTTCAATCTCAATCCCACTACGGAACGGCGCCTGAAGAGCTCGTACATCAGCCGAAGAAATGGCCCCCCATCGCACCGCATTGAGGAACACGTTCAGCCGATGCGGTTCATCGAAACCGGAAGGCTCCGGCAGTTGCACCCTCTCGTGAACCGCAGCCCCAGGCTCAATTTCCCAAATGACCTCAAGCTCTTCGCCTTCTCCATCATCTTCTACGGACGACAACGAAACCAGGTGCTGTGGCGATCCATTGACCGGACGCAGAGGATCGCCCGGCAGGGCAGATTTCCTCACATCAGTGACTACGAAATGCCTCTGTCGAACTGCTACGAGCTGTCCTGGAACAGGGACTTCACTTCCCACGGCTGATTCCTCTCAAAGATAGGCGACCCTGAAACAGCCGAACCTCTTTAGCGTCAGACGGCACACTCGAAGATGGACTACCATCGCAAGGTCCTGACAACGGCGTCCGCATCCGGCTAAGGCCAGCAATCCTTTGACAAAGCCTCGTTATCCAATCAGCAGATTAGTCCGCCGCTCGCCGCAGATCAATGGTTTTCGTTTGGGTACCCGAAAATCAGATATCTGTAGATATCTGGATATCTGGGGACATACACTAGGTTTTCCTACGCTGGGTGCTTTCGACGTCTTCCGGGTTTTCCTTTGCTCAGGTCTCGACCGGTGATCCTCTCGACCCTTGCCACAAACGCTGCATCTCCGGCCGGGCGACCGGTCCGAGTCCGTTTTCGGAGCGAGCTCAACCGACCTTCGTCAGAGGAGAGCAGCAATCGCTCCCAATCCTGGACAAGTCCCAGTAGGGTTCGATCTGTGACGAGCGGGTCGTGCACGGTAATCCCCATGTGAAATCGCGCACTCGACCAGGGATAGTCCCATGGTACGTTTGCCATACCGGCCCGTACCGGATTCTGTTCCACAGAACGCGCTGCCGCCAAAAGGTGACCCTCGTCCAGAACACACGAGCTGAATCGCCCCTGGAACAGGTAACCGCGGACCCCTGCAGCGAAGTTCTTCATGCGTGTGTATCGCCAGTGAGCCCTGCCAAAGCACTTTGCCAGAGAGTCCTCTCGGTGCGGTACTGCGACAAAGTGGACATGGTTGGTCATGAGACACCAAACAAGTACCGAAACTCCGTGCCGGGCGATCTCTTCTCCCAGCATTCCAAGATACTCACGACGGTCCGATTCTTCATGAAACACGTTCATAGACCGAACACCACGCTGCGTGACGTTATACGGATGTCCGGGGACCACTATGCGCGACAGACGAACCATTATCTCATGTGGCGAGGCGATTTTATGATTGTTAACAAAAACCGGGTGTATGTCACCAGAAATCGAAGACCCTGCGTGACGTGATGCGGATGTCCGGGGACCACTATGAGCGACACACGAGGCTTTATGTCATGTGGCGAGGCGATTTCATGATTGTCGACAAAAAACGGGTGTATGTCACCAGACATCGAAGACCTGGGCTCCTTATCTGAAGAGCCTTCTACCCCCAAGAGAAAGCCTGCCCATTACCATGGGTTCGAAACGGTGGTGGACCTTTACGGTGTATGGTATCGGGCGTTGGTGGTCCACTCAGATGCCCATGACGAGCGCCGTACCAAGAGGCTCGAGCGGATGCTGGAGCAGGACCGAGTAGAGATGGAGCGCACCGCACAAAAGGAGGCGAAGATTGAGTACGCCTGCCTTGCCGATGCGCAGGCAGCGCTGTCACGGGTTCCCAGAGGACGATTTTACGAGTTTCACGGCGAGGTTGAAGAGAAGCCTCTCTACGCGAGCGGCAGGCCAAGAGCCGATGGCACCAAGAGAATCAAACGTATGATCTATCGCCTGAAGCTGAGCATCATGCCCAGAGACAAGGCCATAGCTCGGGCCCGCAAAGAAGCAGGTTGCTTCGTGCTCATCACGAACGAGCCTGAAGAGGCTGCCGGAGGCCTGAGCTCGAAAGAGCTTCTCAGGGCCTATGAGGACCAACATTCAGTGGAACAGAACTTCGGATTCCTCAAGGACCCGGTGTTCGTCAATGCCATGTTTCTCAAGACCCCTCGCCGAATTGAGGCCCTCGGCCTCATCCTCGTGCTGGCCTTGATGATCTGGCGTCTCATGGAGAGGACCATGAGAATATCCTTGAAACAAGATGACTCCAAGGTCGTCGGGTGGAATAACAGAAAGACAGGTCGTCCCACCTCCTTCATGATGACGACCAAGTTTCCCTCAGTGATCGTCATCCGCACACAAACGGAACGGTTCCTGGCGGAGCCTCTGGATCCCGTCCAGGAACGATACCTTCATATTCTGGGATTGTCGCCAGACGTGTTCACCGATCCCCACTTCACGTGTGCACTGCAAGCAGGCCACGCCTTGCAGCGGGATTCCGGCTGATGCGTGCGACTGTCCCGGGTCTTTATTCCCGAACGCGAACAGCGTACTATGGGCCTCCTATGGTGCGCAACGGAAAGGTGCGTGCCGAACGCCGGTTCCAGACCCTTATTCAACCGAGAACCTCATCACCCAAACGGGTTCGTCCATGACGGAGCCTCTATCCGCTTTGCTGATCCTGACGACCGGTCGAAATTGTCAGATTAGACCTCGAAAATGGCGCGGAATGTGAGTCAAGAGAGGAGACAAGTCGCTTGTGGGCAACAAGGGCTACCGGAAGTATCTCGCGAGCGACGGGCCCCAGTTCCGCGTCGACGAAGACAAAGCCAAGACGGAGGCACGCTATGACGGCAAGTGGGTCCTCAGGACGAGCACAACCTTGTCTGCTGCCGACATAGCCCTGAAGTACAAGCAGTTGTGGATGGTGGAGCATCTGTTCCGGTCAGCCAAGTCTCTTCTGGGGACTCGGCCGGTGTTCCACAAGTATGACCGCACTATCCGCGGCCACGTCTTCTGCTCGTTCCTGGCGCTGGTACTTCGCCGAGCCCTCCAAGAACGCCTCGACGCCAAGGGATACTCCTTGGAGTGGGCGGATATCCTGCTCTCGCTGGATCGTCTCACCGAGACGGAGCTGAAGCATCAAGGCAAGCGGTTCATCCTTCGCTCTGACCCGAAGCCCACGTGTACGCGCGTCTTTCAAGCGGTCGGGGTCGCCTTGCCTCCACAAGTGCGCCGCCTCACTCCTGAGTCTGTCGAATGAGCTTTCGCGTCTCCAACGAACAGATGCCTGGTGCCACAAAGTTTTGCCGCGCCTGTAAATTGATTACATCTCAATAGCATACAGAAATGCGGTGTAGAAGATCAGTCAAGGTCGAACCACCGGAATCCGGACCTTTGTAACATCTGGGTCCGCCAATTCGAGATTCACCGAACCTGCAATCACGCCTCCTGTGTCTGCTTTCATGATTGTAACGAGCTGCTTTTTAAGCAATATTCCGTCGTGACAGAGCCACCGGAGAACCTTCCCCACCTCTTCCTTCATATCTTCACGACCGTTCGATGTCCTCGTGTAATAGTGCTCAACGCATCCAGCCACAATGTCGGCAGAACTCAGCAGATCCAAGGTTTCAAGATGCTTCCCTTCAAAGGGGCGGCCACCTCCTATGAAGGAAAGGTCCTCTCTGCAATAGTGAGAAAGCAGGTTAGCAAAAAGCTTAAGCCAATATTCCGCCAAGAGTTCGTTGGCTGCTATGGCGTCGTGATCTGTCATCCAAAAGACCTTTTGGCCTTTGGAAGCCAGTAATGCTACCAAATAGGCCGAAACATGGCAAACCCGGAGAAGCTTCTCGGCCACAGCGGGTTTCCACTCTCCCACATCATTCTTCTTTAGGGCTTCCAGAATCTCGCCGGTTTCTGTTTTGTGCCCCACAAGAGACGCAGCACCTTTTTCTATGATGACAGTGCAAAGCAACCCCGGAACGAAATTGAGCGCAGATAAGTAGTCGTCGAGAGCCCGGTTAATCGGGCCGTATCGTAGGTCCTTGAAGGATATCTCCTTGTCCCTAAGGCAGTGCCGCCCTCTTAGATACTTCATCAGACTGGCAAACATGCCGGTTTGGTTCCAAGCGCAGACGAGGAAGGAGTACGTGAAGCACTTACTGTCCTTGGATTCTCCGCCATAATCGGAAAAGACCGCCACACTCTCATTTTCGTGAGCGAGCTCGGGAAGCAGGAGAGTTTTTCTGCGTTCCAAATTGTTGAAATGGTCCTCAACGGCACGGATAATGACCGGATATACTTGGCCTTCTCTCAAGATATGGAGATCATAGCTCTTTTTTGTAAAGACATCTGCGAACTGAGCACATGCCAGAGGGTCATTGAAGTCTGGAAACCGCATAATTCCTCCACCAAAGTTATCAGCTCTTATGAATGCCTGAGAATTTCCACCAAATCGACTCGCACTGGAATTGCGAGGTCCTGTAGAGAGCCAGGGTAAGCCCCTATTGGTGATGCTCATGGTTCCGGTAAAGGCATATCGTACAACTGCGTACTGATCACGATCTCACGTCCAGGCTCCGATCCCTTAACGAAAATGTACCTTGAGTCCCCATTCGAGTCATGTGATACCGTTCTTCGATGCTCAGACCGCTTCTCCATTACCTCATGCATCTTTTCCCAAACTCCGGCTGAATTTAGTCGCTTGTTAAACACAATCAGCGCACATTTTGCGTCCCGCCACGTCATGTATCCTAAGAGTTGATCAATTGCCTCATTGAATGCTTTCTTTCCTTCCCAGAACTTGCATTCAGCAATAAAGATATTCTTGTTTTCGACCCGAATTAGGATATCGGTCTTTCCATGGGCATTGAAGGTCTCCCCTGTGGCTCCCCCTTCATAGTGTCCGTTCAGCTGCAAAAGGAAATGAGTTCGAATAGCTTCTTCGTCGAGGGTTGCGAAAGCCCTCGGACTTCGCTCCATGACCAAAGACATGCTCCGCATGACCTCAAGAATGTGACTGTATTCCGCTTCGTCCAATACAGGTTCGGCTTGATAATTTTCTTGTTGGGGAGCTGGCCTTCGCACAGGGGATTTCTTTCTGTGAAGGGGTACTGTGAAAGCAAGAGGCTTCTCC
>CAYZET010000216.1:0-9079 GCA_964477215.1 uncultured Syntrophaceae bacterium
AATAGCGGGTCTGACGGCTGACAGCGAGCAGATCAAGCTGATCAAAGAAATCCAGGGATACGGAGGTAAAGAAGGCAAGATCTGGTGCTGCAAGGCCTGCAGCGATCGCTACGGCATTACAAACAAGATGCTGGAGCTCGGGTGCGAGGTGTTCCACACAGGTGAAGCCACTTCCTATCTGCTCAAGATGGGCTATCGCATGTGGAACTGGTGAGCGCCCCAATACGATTTACCCGTGGGTGATTCTTGCTCCACTGTCCCCACGAATATCCCATAAACGCTGCCGTAGAGTGGGTGTTAGCAGTCATCGGATACTGGAAAGCAGAAAAGAAAGGTGACGAAGATGGAAAGCAGGAGAAAGTTTTGTGCAACAGTTGGAGCCGCTCTGGTGGCCGCACCGGCTTTAGTTGCTACACAAGGGATATCCAAGGCCGAAGCCGCTGAAGAGACCTGGACCTGGAAAGGGCAGGCTTTCTGTTCCCGAGCCAACAGGCTCTACGAACTGGGCGAAGATTTCGGGGACATGATCACCAAGTACAGCAACGGCCGGGTTAAGATCCAGTTCCATCAGGCGGGCGAAATGGTGCCTGCTGGCCAGGTTTTTGATGCCACAGGTCAGGGCATAATCGATTTCGGCCAAGGCTGTCCATGCCTCGCGAAATCCAAAGCCTATGCCGCTCAGTGGTTCTGCGACGCGCCCGGTGCTCAGAGCCCCATCGAGAAGATCATCTGGTATTACAACGGCGGGGGTAAGGAGATCCTCGAAGACATCTTTCACAGGAAGTACAATTCGCATCCCCTCTTCATGGTCGCGATAACCGCCGAAATCTGGCTATATTCCAACAAGAAAATTAACACGATGGATGACCTCAAGGGCCTGAAGATGCGTGCTGCTGGAGTCAGGGGCGAGGTTCTCACCAAGTTCGGTACGTCGGTTGTTGTTCTCCCGGAGGGGGAAATGGTCCCGGCAATGGAAAGAAAAGTGATAGATGCTATGGAATACTCTAGCATCAACTGTACTTATCCCGTGGGCTTCTGTGATGTCACCAAGTATCTGTACATGCATCCAACAAAGTCTACTTCACCTATCAACATTTGGGCGATCAACTTGGACAAGTGGAACAAGCTTCCCGCGGACATCAAGAAAGCAATCGAAAAGGCAAGCAGAGACGCTACGCTTCGTTCGCTCGCCTGGGGCATCGAGCAGGATATTTTGACCCTGAAAAAGGCTGTGGAGGAAAAGAAATCAGAGGTCCTTATGCTCCCACCAGAAGTAACCAGAGCAGTAGACGAAGCCGCCGCGGATTACTACTACGAGAAAGCGAAAACCGACAAAGACCTTGCGCGGATTCTCGCATCATGGGCCAAATTCAAGCAGGACTATGGCAAGTACGGCAAGTGGATTGATTACTTCAACATGACCGGAGACCATGTGGGCTTGGTAAAGGGCGATGCCTGATACCGGATATCGAGCAAGCGATCACCGGATACAGGGATGGAGCTAAGCGCCCCCCGACCGGTTCGCAACCACGGGCCGAGGAACCGGGGTTCATCCCCGCCCGGCCCGATGCCACAGTGGCGGGGCGCTTCCCACGCGTGGGGTATGCTACCCGTCCCTGTCGAGGTCCGGGAAAGGAAGGGACAAATGAAGTTCCTTAACATAATCGACGGCATAAGTATCTGGAGCGGAAAGATCGTGCGTTGGCTGGCCATGCTCCTCAGCCTCGTTGTCCTGTATGAGATAATCGCACGATACGCATTCAATCGACCTACGATCTGGGCCTTTGATCTGGCAATGATGATTTCTTCCACCATGTTCCTTATGGGCGCGGCGTTTATTCAGCAGCAGAAGGGACACATCAGGGTAGACGTGATCTTTAATATGCTTCCCCAGCGGATGCGGTCGGCCCTGGACATCATCTTTTTCCTATTTTTTTTCGTGCCTTTTGCCGCGGTGATGGTGTGGTGGGGGACCAAAATTGCCTACGGTGCGTGGATTGCCGAAGAAATAAGCAATACCAGTCAATGGGGCGAACCTGTGTACCACTGGAGGTTCATTATTCCAGTTGCATTCTTCTTGTTCTTCCTTCAGGGGTTCGCAGATTTTATCCGGCTCGTACGGTCACTATTTGCCGCTCCGGAACAGAAGATCGACAAGATCCCCGTACCGGGGGATGCAGAGAAAGTGGCGTGATCCCGACTCTCACTTCCGACGAACTGAAAGGAGCACCCGTTCCTATTCCGATTGGCTTGCTATCTTGGTTGACCAGTACAAGGAGAAACAACAATGGGAGCTGAGACTTACGCCCTAATCATGCTGGGAACGATCGTTTTCGCGATCGTCATCGGAGTGCATGTGGCTATTGCACTTTCTGCAATCCCCCTGATTTTTGGACTTATCTTCATGGGGGAACGGGTCCTTCCCATGTATCCGGTCCAGGCCTTCGGGATGATGAGCAACTACCCGTTCGTGGCTGCGCCTTTGTTCATTTATATGGGTGCTCTCATGGAACATGCCGGTGTAGCTGAGAAGCTCTATGACGCATTTTATCAGTTGCTCGGTCCAGTAAGAGGAGGTCTGGCGCTGGCCACAATAGGAATGGCGATCATTTTCGGCGCCTGCACAGGGATCGTGGGAGCTGGCGTGATCCTCATTGGATTGCTCGCTTTGCCGTCAATGCTCTCCCGCGGTTACAATAAGGCGCTCGCTACAGGCAGTATCATGGTGGGGGGCGGTTTGGGAGTCATGATTCCGCCGAGTATCATGCTGATCCTTTACGGCTGCGCTGCCGGAGTATCCATCTCTCAGCTCTATATAGCCTCGGCAATCCCTGGCGTGCTGCTCGGCCTTATGTACATGGCCTTTGTATACATTTGGGCAATCGTCGATCCTAGCGTAGGCAAGCCCATTCAACAAAATGAGAGAATCAAAGGAAAAGAGCTTGTCAACCTGGTTGGGAAGTCTCTTGTCCCCCCTGTTGTTCTCATCCTGGCCGTCATGGGATCCATCTTCTTTGGTCTCGTGGGCCCTTCGGAAGCCGGAGCGATGGGCGTCCTGGGCGCTCTGGGCCTGATCGTCCTGGCAGGCAGGATGAACCTGGATGTCCTTACCAGGGCAACGACCTCCACGCTAAAGATCACAACCGCGGTCCTAATGATATGTCTCGGAGGCCAGCTTTTCACAGGTGTGTTCATATCTATGGGCGGGGATGTGGCCTTGAGAAAGATCATACTGGGCTTTCAGTTCGGCCAGCTCGGGACAATCATCATTATGCTCCTCATCGTATGGCTCTTGGGATTCGTCATGGACTGGATCGCGCTGATCTTCATTTTGGTACCCATATTTGGTCCCTTGATCACCACCGTTGGTGTGGACCCGCTCTACTTTGCAATACTCTTTTGCTCCACCCTGGAAATCTCGAACATGACCCCGCCTTTTGCATATTCAGCTTTCTATCTCAAAACGATAGCGCCTGAGGACGTAACCATGGGCACGCTCTATAGAGGGTGCATACCATTCTTCTTCGTAAATATGGCTATGGTCATTTTGCTGTTAGTCTTCCCATCGCTGATTCTCTGGCTGCCGAGCCTGATGAGGTGACAGTGTGGCGAATGGGACAAGAGGCTCGAACAGGAGGATAGACTGCCATCCTATTACCTGTTCGAGCTTTGCCTGTCTATTGGACTGAACCTGGTTCAGGCATCGATTGCCGCACACCCCTGGAACATCCTTGCCCTTCGGTTGAGCGGGACAGTTCAGGGTTATAAGGGGCAAGTCAAAAAACAAGGCCTGACCCCTTCGTTAATCGCCGGTAATGATCTCGCCGATCACATTGTCAACGACCACCGGTGTGGCGAAATACTGCACAGACGGCTCAGCGCCATACTTATCCGCGATGAACTTTCTCCAGTCTTCCGTATAGAGTCGTTCAGCGTCCTCACGGGATTTCCACAGGTACACGCCTCCCGCCGTGGCTCCATCAGTCGAGAGGATATAATACTTGCGAATCAGTCCAGGGACGTCTCTGTATCTCGGTGCCGTGCTCGAAAAGATTGCTGTGGCTTGGTCCTGCGTCACCGGTTGGGGAAGCTTGAATTGAACGAGCGCCGTGATCATGCTTTACTCCCTCTGCGCTGCTGTTGTACACTGCGGTCATCTATTCAGGCCCGCTGGCAGGCACTATACCGCGCCACAGTCCGGTTGCCAATCAACATGAACAGACACGTGCTCCTGAAACGCGGCCCTCGCCAGGGGGAAAAAGACGTCTTTGACGAAAAAACTCTACGACGTCTGACCTCATCTGTCAGATAAGCCGTCTATACTGGGTCGCAGCATCCGGAAAAGGAGGGCAAGATGTACCGGAATTTTCCACGATTTCAGGAACGTAGCAACGTTGCGACCGAGCGCAAGCGTGGCAACGTCATGGGCTGCCGCCCACTGCCCGCTCAGGAGGCGCGTGTCCTTCGTGACGCCAAATGAACGCGTGGACACAGGATTCCAAAGGGTTCCCGGCTCCAGTGAGGGTCAACCCCCGAGGTACGGATCGTTAAGAAACCCGCTCAACGTCTTCATGTTGGGCGGAGAGATTCTGCGGGCAGGTAGAGTTCTGTCCGCCCTCACAGCAAAGGAGGAATTCCATGTCATCAGACAGCGAAGACTTCACCAACAAGTACGGAAGCTTCCAGAAGCACTATTCAGAGAGCGACTTCTGGTCTCGCCTCAAGAGCCACGCAAAGAAGCTGGGAAAAGTCGGCCTCCGACATGCGTTGACACTTTACTACACTCTTCAAGAGCCTAATGTGCCGACGTGGGCAAAGACCGTCATCATAGGAGCCCTGGGCTATTTCATATTTCCCTTGGACGCAATCCCGGACTTCATTCCAGCCGTAGGGTTCACCGACGATTTGACCGTCTTGGCTGCAGCCATAGCGGCTCTGGAAATGAACATTCCTCAGAGCGCACGGGAGAAAGCAGACGCGAAGATGCGCGAGTGGTTTGGGGAATAAGCAAGATGCCAGCAATCCTGGCCTCGGATCGAACCTCTTGCGTTCGCTCAGCCCCACTGCACGGAAGAATTCGGGCCCAACCTACTCCGTAAGATCAGAGTGACAAGAGGTTCTATCCGGGGAGGCGGTCATTGTGATGGTAACGTGTGAGCCGGGGCTTCCGATTTCTCCTTCGGCATTCGGCGCGGAGCTCGTTAAAAGGACACCTTTGTATAAGGGCCCGGAAGGAGTGAGAGATGGATGAAACCGTTCTGAAAATCGCCATGGCAGCGTTTATGCACGACATCGGCAAATTCGCCAATCGGGATATTCTGGGGCTTACCGACGATTTCATCAACAATAATATCGACCTGTATCAGCCAAATTACCAGGGCCGCTATTCCCACAGGCACGCCCTGTACACGGCAGCTTTTATTGAGCGATTGCAGGAAATCCTCCCGGCCCCGCTGAACTCGCCGGTCTGGGGAGACGGGGATGCGTTCATTAACTTGGCTGCCTGCCATCACAAGCCTGAGACTCCCATGCAATGGATCGTCACTGTGGCCGACCGACTCAGCGCCGGATGGGATAGGGACGAGAGCAGGGGACGAGAGCAAGAGTATTCCCAAAAGGACTATAGAAGAACCCGACTCTATCCGCTTTTTGAACAGCTTCGGACGACGGATGCGTCGGAGTCGGCAACGGAGGAATCCTTTGGGTATTGTTACCCACTGGAGCCCATTTCTCCCTCGAGTATCTTCCCGACGCCAATTGAAAGAGGGATTCCTTCAAGCACGCAAAGCGCTTTGGCTGAGTACGAAAAGATTTTCAAGGGGTTTTTGGGAGGCATCGAGCGCCTCCTGCACAGGGATGAAAATGTCCAGCTCTGGTTCGAGCACTTTGACAGTCTCATGATGACGTGGACCTCGGCCATACCTGCCGCCAGATGGGGAAACGTTGTCCCCGACGTCTCCCTGTACGATCACTCTCGCTCCACGGCAGCTCTCGCTACGGCCCTCTATCTCTATCATGTGGAAACGGGCACCCTGACCGTGGAGCACATAAAGTCTTCCGAGTCTCCCAAATTCCTCATCGTTACCGGTGATTTCTATGGCATTCAGAAATTCCTGTTTGCATGCTCGGGGGATACGAGAAAGCATCGTTCAAAGCTCCTGCGCGGTAGATCCCTGCAGGTCTCCCTCTTTTCTGAGCTTGTTGCAGACATGGTATGCCGCGAAGTAGGGGTTCCGTTTTCTTCAGTAGCCCTGAACGCAGCCGGGAAATTCACTGCCATTCTGCCCAACACACCCCGCGTGGTGAAACTGGTCTCGCAGGCCGAAGAACAAGCAAACGACTGGCTTCTCAACATGTCCATAGGCGAAAACGCTCTTGGCCTTTCGGTCCGGGAAGCTTCGCCCGCGGATTTCATCGAAGGAAGCTTCTCGGTCTTGTGGGAGCGGCTCCAAAGTGACGCAGAAAAGAAGAAATACTCGCGGATAGACGCGAATCGCTACTGCGGTCCTGTGACCGCGTATCTCGATGCATTCAACAATGATCTTTCCCACCCTCTCTGTCCTCTGTGCGGAAAACGCCCGTCAGCATCCGAAGCGGAGGATTCGTCATACCTCGGCGACACGGGATCCGCGTGTAAGATATGTCGTGATCATGTTTTCTTGGGGACCAGCTTGCCCAAGAAAAGTCGAATAGCGATCCTTGGAAAGCAAGAGCTGCCGATCAAGCCTGAAAACTGTCTCCTCGAGCCAATATTTCACCGATATCAGGTGGCCTTCTTCCAAGAAGAGGCATTGGAAAATCTCGCTAAGAACGGACAACTCTTGCGATATTGGCAGGTCTCAACGGATGCCGAAGCAGATTTGAGCCCAGGTTTGGCGGTAAAACTCATCGGGGGATACGTCCCACAATTGAATGAATCCGATCGCTGGGACGACCGGATAGCCCTCATCGAAGAGCGGGAAGGCACAGACCACCATCTTCCGGACAGGATACGGGCAGGTGAACCGAAGACGTTTGGGCACATAGCGGCAAAATCCCTCAATGTCCACACTCAGGAGAATCGAATGACAGGACTGGAAGCCTTGGGCATACTCAAGGCCGATGTGGACAATCTCGGTCTCCTGCTTTCCTGCGGGCTTTCCGAGGAGCGGTACACCATCTCGCGGCTCGCAACCCTGAGTCGGCAGTTCCATCTTTATTTCAGTTTGTACATCCCTCATTTGCTCCGCACGGACCCCCAGTTTCGAGACGTTTATACGGTCTTTGCAGGCGGGGATGACCTTTTTCTCATTGGGCCGTGGAATCGAATTCTCGAATTGGCTCGAGTGCTGCGTGGCTCATTTGCCAATTATGTTTGCAATAACAGAGGCATAACCTTCTCTGCCGGAATCTCTGTTGAGAAGCCTCACCGACCGGTCGACAAGATGGCAGAGCAGGCGGAGACGGCTCTGGCTGAATCGAAATCCCTCGGACGAGCGCGGCTCTCAGTCTTCGGAGTGACTTCAACGTGGGAAGAAGTGGAACGCCTTTCAGGAGTCCGAGAGACCTTGCGGCAGTGGCTCGCCGATGGATGGATCAACAAAGCCATGTTGTACCGACTCAATCACCTCATCAGAATGGCCATGACAGAGGAACAGATTGTCCGGGGTGATGAGATAGATCTCCGAGACATGGATTGCACCAAATGGCGCTCGCTCTTGGCATACAGCGTCGAACGTAACGCCGCGAAGAATCTGAAGGGTGACGATCGCACCAAGGCCGTGAAGCGGATTTCTGCTGCCACTGCCGATTGGCTGACTGAATTGAGAGGAAAGCTGCGAATCCCCCTTTGGGAGGTTCTTTATGACATCAGATAGGAGGACGTGCCGTGGAAAAAATTGACTTCTGGAAGGACAAAGCCAAAGGAACGGTGGACCCGTTTCTCTTCTCGAAGAAGGCCGAGAACCTGGCAACAGCGTTCGCGGACGAGAACAGAGAAAGCCCGAGCCAGAAGGCGAACAAACGGACCCAGGTTCGCAAGTTCTATGACGAAGTCTTACGGTTGGACAACCTCGCTCAAAACAAACCGGATAATTGGGACGTTGTATTGCCCCAAGTACACATGCTGACCGCGAAGGCAGCTTACGCGAGGGGGAGAGGCCTGGTTTCTGACAATTTCCTTGCCTTTATCAAGCATTCGGTGGGTCAGATCCAAAAGCCTGAAGACCTTGCCGTCTTCGCGAACTTCTTCGAGGCCTTTATGGGGTTTTATCGGATGTATCTTCCGAAAGGGTGAAAGGGAGGAGAGATTCATGAAACTCGTTGGGATAACGGAAATCACGGGAAAGATCGTTCTCAAAACCGGCCTTCACATAGGGGCTGGCGACATGGAAATGAAAATCGGTGGGGTGGACAACCCCGTGATCAAGCACCCCCACACGCTGGAACCATACATTCCCGGTTCATCCCTCAAAGGAAAGGTACGGTCCCTGCTGGAGCTCAAGAGCGGTCTCATGGCCAAAACAGGCGGCAAACCGCTCTCTTTGAAAGATCTCAAGGGTCTCGAGGGTGAACAAAGAGACGAGTGCGAGAAAATACTGAAGCTCTTCGGATCGAGCGGTGCTGACAGTGACGACGATCTCATGCTCGGACCTACCCGCGTGTCTTTCGCGGACTGTCCTCTGAAACCGGAGTGGAGGGACGAAGCCCAGCGTAGGAACTGGCCTCTCACGGAAGTGAAAAGCGAGAACTCCATAGACCGGGTGAAAGGCGTCGCCGAAAATCCACGATTCTCGGAACGAGTGCCGGCAAACGCGGAGTTCAGCTTCTCCGTGACCCTGAAGCATCTGGGAGAAGAAGAAGAGCTCTTGGATCTGCTCCTTGAAGGGCTAAGGCTCCTTGAATTGGACGCGTTGGGAGGAAGCGGCAGCCGAGGCTACGGTCGGATCAAGCTCGAGTTCGATGACGAAACCATAGGCCAGAGATTTCTTCAAATCAAACCACTGAAAAAGGAAGTGTAGTGCCTTGAAACTCTATGACATTACCATTCGACCGGTCGGGCCCTTTGGAACACCACTCAAAGGAGACACTCTTTTTGGGC
>CAYZET010000217.1:0-9024 GCA_964477215.1 uncultured Syntrophaceae bacterium
CGTCCTCCTGGTGGCTGGCCTCTTAGGGCTCTGGCAAAGGTTTGTTTTCGGTCATAATGCCGCTGGTTACGGTTCCTACGTACCGTGGGGCATTTGGATCGCCCTGTATTTCATGGGAGTTGCCATTGCGGGAGGCACGTTCGTGTTTGGGGCAGCAGGGTACATACTCGGCTGGCCGGGTTTTGACACGAAGGCCGATCTGAGGCTCGCAATTGTGCTGAGCGTTTCGGCCATCCTCCCCGCGTTTATGGTCATTTGGTTGGATCTGGGACGCATGGATCGGTTGCACATGGTGTTTACATCGGCAACATTCACCAGCATGATCGCATTCAACGCGTGGATGTACAACTCCTTTCTCGTTGTGGCGGTGCTAAGTTGGCTGCTGAGCTTCAAGGCCGAATCGGTCTGGCTCAAGCCCCTCCTATGTCTCGGGGCCTTCCTGTCAATTCTGTTCCCGAGTCAGAGTGGGGTATTCTTTGAGGCGGTCGGCACCAAAGAATACTGGAACAGCCCACTGCTGTCGATGATGTTTCTTTCATCGGCTCTGGCGGCCGGAGCTGGCTCGCTCCTAATGATCCGAGTCCTCTCTGATAGGAGGGTGGGCTCCTCGACGTCCGAAAGCGATGAAGCTATACGGAGGCTCCGAGTCATCACTGTGCTGGCCTTGCTTGTGTATCTTGCATTCGAATTTGCAGAGCTTTCTATCGCGGTTTGGAGGCCGTATTCCGAAAACCGGGCCGTGGACTTCCTCATTCATGGAGGGTACTGGTGGGTTTTCTGGATCGTGCAGCTCTTCATAGGAGCGGCAATACCCCTGGCCTTGTATGTGATGTCCGAGAGCAGGGCAGCATGGGCGCTGTCGTCGGTCCTCCTGATTGTCGGATTTGTGGCTGCTCGCCTTGGGATCCTCGTTCCCGGCCAAGTCGTCGGCCAGATCCCCGGCTTGCAAGAAGCTTTTCAGGACATAAGGCTTGTCTACTCGTATCATCCGAGCTCAATGGAATACCTCATTGGCGCGCTGATGATTGCGGTGGGCATGGCCGTATTCTACGTCGGCCGTCGGCTGACCGTGGCACTGGCTACCAAGACAGAGCAGAGAGCGTGAGGTGAGAGATGAGAGTGAGCGAAGACAAGAAGACGTCCAGGAGAGCCTTCCTTGCGGGTGGAGCCTTGCTCGGAGCCGGACTGTTCGCCTCGCACCCGCATGCCTCTGCTGCCGGAGATGTGCAGAAAGCTGGTGCTGTGATGATCAGCGATAGGCCCGATCGCCCCTATGAGCTGGGGAAGCCGGAAAACATGATTCACACCGTGTGCTTGCAATGCAACACCGGTTGCGGGATACGCTGCAAGCTTCAGGATGGAATCATCACTAAGGTAGATGGGAACCCGTACAATCCGTGGACACTTCTCCCACACCTGGACTACGAGACGCCTCTCGAGGATGCGGCGGCAGTTGATGGCTCCGTATGTCCCAAGGGGCAGGCGGGCTTACAGACAGCGTACGATCCCTATCGCATTCGTAAGGTCTTGAAGAGAGCAGGCAAGCGTGGAGAGAACCGCTGGGTAACCATTTCCTTCGAGCAAGCAGTGAAGGAAATCTCGGATGGGGGAAAGCTCTTTGTCCATGTGCCGGGGGAGGAAAATCGGCATGTTGAAGGACTCAAAGATCTCGCAGTACTGACCGACCCGGAAGTGTCAAAGGCAATGGCGGATGACGTCAGCCGGATTTTGAAGGAGAAAGAAAAAGGAAAGAAGCGAGATCTCGTTGATTCCTTTAAGAAAAAATACGCCGAGCATCTCGATAAAATGATCGATCCGGATCACCCCGATCTCGGCCCAAAGAATAATCAGATTGTCTGTGCATGGGGCCGGATGAAAGACGGACGAAAGGAACACTACACCCGATTTGCCCACGCGTTGGGAACGGTGAACGCCCACGGCCACACGACTGTGTGCCAGGGGTCGCTGTACTTCACCTGCAAGGCCATAAGCGAGCAGTACCAAGAAGGAAAATTCGGGGGCGGCAAGAAGTTCTATTGGCAAGCGGACACGGAGAATAGCCGCTTCATCCTTTTCGTGGGTGCTAATCTTTTTGAAGCCAATTATGGCCCTCCGAACAGGTCGGTACGCTTGACCGGAAATCTTGTGTCAGGCCGCACGAAAATAGCAGTGGTCGACCCCAGATTCAGCAAGCTAGCGTCCAAGGCCTGGAAATGGTTGCCGCTGAAACCAGGAACTGATGCGGCCGTCGCTCTCGGAATGATCCGGTGGATGATCGAAAACAAACGCTACGACGAGAAGTTCTTGAACTGCGCTAATCACGCGGCCGCAAAACAAGCTGGTGAGTCAAGCTGGTGCAACGCGACGTGGCTCGTTCAGGTCCAGGAAGGTAAGCCCGGCAAGCTGGTCCGTGCTGCGGACCACGGTATAGCTGCTGCAGAGACGAGAAAAACAAAGGACGGCAAAGAGTACCAGGAGAAATTTCTCGTAGTAATGGACAACGGCAAACCAGTTGCTTTCGACCCGAACGACAAAGAAAAGCCGGTGATGGGGGATCTCTTTGTTGACACCCAATTGGAAGATGGAACAAGGGTCAAGAGTGGGCTTCAGATAATTTATGAATCCGCCAAAGAGCATACCGTGAAGGAATGGGCGGATTTGGCTGGCGTGGACGACTCACTGCTCATCGATATCGCACGAGAGCTGACGAGCTATGGGAAGCAGGCAGCGGTGGACTTGCATCGCGGACCGGCACAGCATACGAACGGCTTTTACAATGTGCTCGCCTGGATGACGGTCAACGTTCTGCTTGGTAACATAGACGCGAAAGGCGGAATGATCCTGGCGAGCAAGTACGATACCAGCGGCAAGAAGAGCAAGCTGTTCGACTTGGAGAAGCACCCTGGCAAGATCAAGGGCTTTGGCATCAGCTCCATTCGGCACGGCATCCCATACGAAGACACAACTCTGTTTGCCGGATACCCGGCAAAACGCAACTGGTATCCGCTGAGCAGTGACGTGTATGAAGAGATAATCCCTTCCATCGGGGACCAGTATCCGTATCCGGTGAAGGTGTTGTTTCTGTACAAGGGGGCTCCCACCTATGCCCTTCCTGCGGGCCATACTAACATAAAGGTGCTTTGCGACACGGAGAAGCTACCGCTGTTCATTGCCAGCGACATTCTTGTAGGATCGGCGTCGATGTACGCTGATTACATCTTCCCCGATTTGTCGCATTTGGAACGATGGGAATTCCAGGGGAGTCATCCGAGCATGCCCAATAAGGTCCAGCCCGTGCGCCAGCCTGCCATGGCCCCCATTCCGGAGGAGGTGACGGTGTTAGGACAGACCGTCCCCATCTGTTTCGAGTCTATGATGATGGGAATTGCCGAGTACATGAAGCTCCCCGGGTACGGCAAAGATGGCTTGGGCAAGGGGCTAGACTTCAATCACCCCGATGATCTGTACATACGGGGAGTGGCGAATCTTGCCTTCGGCGAAAAACCCGATGGATCGGAGCAGGTACCCGACGCGAACGAGCGTGAGATGCAGATTTTTCGCGAAGCCCGGCGGCATTTGCCGAAATCGGTGTATGATGAAGAGCGCTGGCGCAAGATTGCTGGGGACAAGTTATGGCCCAAGGTCGTGTATGTCCTCAACCGCGGGGGGCGTTTCGAGAATCACTCGAAAGGTTACAAAGGTCAATGGGTCGCTCACCCGTGGAACAAGCTTCTGAACTTGTACCAGGAGAAGACAGCCACTACTAGGCATTCGGGGACTGGGGAGTACCACCCCGGATACGCAACCTATCTGCCAATCAGAGACTATCACGGCAAAGAGCCAACGGATCTGAGAAAGGGATATGATCTTCACTTGATCACCAACAGGACCATCGTTCATTGCAAGAGCCGAACCATAGCAGACGCGTGGCTGACACCCCTGTTGCCGGAAAATGGGATCATGATGAATCCTCAGGACGTCAAACGGTTAGGCCTTCGTGACGGTCAACAAGTGAAAATTGTCAGTGCCACAAACCCTGAAGGTGAATGGGATCTAAGCGCTGGCAACAAGAAGGCGATGGTGGGCAAGGTCAATGCCACGGAAACCATGAGACCTGGGGTGGTAAGCGTAGTCCTTGGATTCGGGCATTGGGCCACAGGAGCCTCGGACCTGACTATCGATAACACGCGAATACGGGGTGAAGCGAGGCGAGGGACAGGCGTTCATGCCAATGCGGCCATGTGGATTGACCCAACCCTGAAGAACACCTGTATGCTCGATCCCGTGGGGGGCAGCGTCAGCTTTTACGACACTCTCGTCCGCCTGATCCCTGTTTGACACATGGGGGCGGGGTTCAAACCCGCCCTTTCCTGAAAGGAAGCTTACGAAAAAGAATGCCGGCGAGGCGCCGGCGCGAGGGGATATTGGGACGGCGATTTCAGTGGTAGGAGAGTGCTGCCGATCGAGTGATTTCGTAGCGCCGGCATCTCGCCGGTGACCTTTAACCGTGACGAAGATGCCGGCGGGATACCGGCGCTACGGGAAACGGTTCATCGTGGTGTTGTGGCCCCTTTGAATGTCTCGGCTTGTCCTCAGGCCGGGATCTTGAAGCTCGCTGCCGCAAACTATGCGGGCCAACGAGATTCTGCTACGAACTCTGGTACGTCAGCACCATGCCACCGTCAAAGAGTAAATCTCCACCCACCAGATACCGCGAGTGTTTCGAGAATCCGAACATGAGGAGATTGGCAACCTCAATCGGTGACATCATCTCCTTCACCCGGGAAGCCCCCATCATAACCTCCCTGACTACTTCCTCCTGTGTGATGCCACGCTGTTGAGCCTGAGCCGGAATCTGGTACAGGGCGAGAGGGGTCTTGACGTAGCCGGTGCTCACCGTAAAGGAACGGATCTTTCCTTCGCCCTCAGCGGCAATAGATTGGGTCAGGCCTCGCAATCCAAATTTTGTGATGTTGTATACGGGTTTGTTCTTTGTGCAGATGTGCCCGTGCACCGAGCCCATGTTGCCCACGGCACCGCAGCCGTTGTCGGACTTCTTCATGTGGGGAATAGTGAGCTTGGCAAGGTAAAAGGGAGCTCTGAGCATGAGCCGTTGCATCAGGTCATACTTTTCCATCGGGAAGTTTTCCACGGAATCGATGTGCTGAATCCCTGCAATATTGGCCAAAAACTTTATCTGGCCCAGCTCTGCTGCTTGAGAAACTGCCTCTTCAATTTCCCGGTCGATTGTGAGATCTGTCCTGAGGAAAACCATCCGGCCACCGATCTCCTCGACGAGCGTCTTGGTCTTCTCGCCTTCCTCCTCATTGATGTCCAGACCCACGGCGATGAGGTTGTTGGCCGCTGCTGCTATGGCCGTGGCCCGGCCAATCCCCGTTCCCGCTCCAGTCACGATACACACGTTTCGCGAATTGAAGTCTTCGTCTGAAAGAAATAGTATCTCGTCTCGTCGGATAGTCGGCTCGGTAATATCCATGACAGGCTCCCCTCCAAGGCTTTGTGCAGACTTGCGTCCAGTCTCAGCCATAGCTTTACACTACAAACGAGCGACCCGCAAGATGGCCGAATTATTATGAAGGGCTGCTACCCTGGACTCGTGTGCCTTGAGATGCCGCGGGGCAGTGATGTCGTGTTGACTGGAAGCTACAGGGCGGACTCCTGCGCCCGTCCGCAGTGTTCGAGCACACTCGCAGGGAACGAGAGCTTGAAGGCCGCTTTGGTGTCGCCGAGGCGCTCGAATGACAGCTCTCCGTTATGGTTTCGCATGATAGTGTAGCAGACGGAAAGATTTATTGGCGATATCTGCGGCCATTTGTCACCGTAACAGGAAGAAACCGAGAGGTCTTCCCATGCCGGAGAAAAATTCTCGTGAGATTCGATGGAAATCACCACCTCAATGAGACTACCGGAGTTCCTCTGGAGAGCTGTAATCTCTCCACCTTTCTCCATCGCGCGAAACGCCAGGTTGAAGATGTTGAGAAACAGATGCTTGAGCTGCGTTTCCTTGCCAAAAACGTTGCCAAGTCCTGCGGCCAACATGTTCCGGACGCCGAGCCTAATCTTATGGTCTTTCGCATGCTGTCGGAGGAGCGAAACAGTATCGTTAAGAATCGAGTCAATGGACAGTATTTCCGGTGCATCGACTGGCTTGCGAGCGTACTGGAGCAGGTTCTGAACAATGTCCTTACAGCGGTAAGATTCACTGAGAATGATCTCGAGATATTCTCGAAAAGACTCTGCTTTCAGAGTGCTGCCGGCTTCGTCGAGGCTCTTGATTCTCTTTAGGAGGCCCTCGGCGAATCCCGCAATGGAAGTCAGCGGATTGTTAATCTCATGGGCAATGCTTGCCGCAAGAAGTCCCACTGCAGCCATTCGGTCTGCCTGAAGCAGGTTGTGCTCGTACTCCTTGCGTCGTGTTATGTCTCGCATAAGGAGTATGATCTCGTTGACTGCTCCGAACGGGCTCACTATTGGAGAAACGGTCCACTCGTAGTGATGTCCCTCATAAGCTCCGCCCTTTATGAGGACCTCTCCCCTGTACGTTTCACGGGTTTCGAGCGCCTTGAGGGCCGGGCAGTTGTTGCAGACCTCGGTCTTGCGAAAAAGGGCCTCGAAACAGCGTCTGCCCACCAGAGCCCTCTCGGGAAACATCTCCCCTTGCACTTTGTTCACAAAGGTGATGTTCAGGTTGCGATCCAGTATCGCCATGCCATCACTTATGCCGTTGATGATCGCTTCGAGCCTGTTGTGGCGCATCGCCAATTCTATATTGAGCTTCTCCAGCTCGTTAATTTTTGAGCGCACTTCCTTGAAGTGGCCGATCTTGGAGAAGCCAATTCCCTTGAAGTCATACTGGCTGAACCTCATCTTATCAGTCATGAAAAACCCCTACAATGCGGCTCTGTACAAACGCTCGATTTCCTCCGTTGAATAACAGTACGGATTTGTGAGCATGCAAATATCCTGTTGAGCCATTTCGGCCAGCCGGGGAATATCTTCCGCCTTAACTCCCAGAGCGGAAAGGCTTGTCGGCAATTCGAGTGCCTCAATGAGCTTGAGGATTTCTTCGAGAACGCATTCGGCTGCCTGTTCAGTTTTCATCCCAGCCGTTTGTACTCCCATGGCCTGGGCTACCCGAGCATACTTAACTGTTGAATGCTCAAGATTTTCCCGAATGACTCCAGGCAAGAGTACCGAGTTGGCTATCCCATGGTGAATGTCGAACAGGCCCCCGAGAGGATGGGCCAGTGCATGGACCGCCCCGAGTATCGCGTTGGAGAAGGCCATTCCCGATTCAAGGCACGCGATGGACATGCCTTCCAGCGCTTCCCGACTCTTGTATCTCACTGCTTGGACCAGGTTGCCGACGACGAGCTCAATAGCATGAATTGCGTGGGGATCAGTCATAGCCCATGCAAGCGAGGAAACATACGCCTCCAGGGCATGTGTCAGCGTGTCCATTCCCGTCGCGGCCATGAGCTCGGGCGGCTTCGTTTGCAGGAGTCGAGGATCTACAAGAGATATATCGGGCATGATCGCGCGACTCAAGATTGTCATCTTCATCTTCCGCTCGGTGTCAGTTATCACGGCGAATTGCGACACGTCAGCGCCAGTTCCGGCTGTGGTCGGAGCACACACGAGCGGAGGTATTGGATGGACCACTTGGTTGCATCCCTCGTATTCATGTATCCTTCCGTGGTTTGTAACCACAATGGCGATTCCTTTGGCAGTGTCAATGGGGCTGCCTCCCCCCACAGCCACTATGACATCGCACTTCTTCTTGACATAAAGGTTGAATCCTTCCTCGACCTGGAAATCTCGGGGATTGGTAACTACGTTGTCATACACCACGTAACCGAGATCCCCCTGTTCCAGGTACTTGATAGCTTCATCTACCCACCCGGCCTCGACAACCCCAGGGTCGGAAACGAGCATGACCCGCTCTCCGCCCAATCTTCTTGCACAATTCCCGATTTCTGAAAGCGCTCCGAGTCCGTAAATGATTTCAGGAACCTCGAATTTAAGCAGCGAATCATCCTGTGTCAACGTCGTCCTCCGCTATCCACTCGTTTTCCATCAAGTGAGGCTCCTGTGTCAGATTATCGTGGTGCGCGCTTAAGATGGCGGCTTGGCCGACGTGCTAGGGTAGGGGAGGCTTTAAAACCAAACCCACCCGTGGAACCTCTATCTTGAAGCGAGATACGCGGCACTATACCATGTCTGTCCTGCAGAAACGAGCATTACGCTCGCCCACAATACGGTGCAAGCCACACTTTCCGCCGGTCAACCGGCCTTCACCCGAAATTCATAGGCCCTTTGCACAAGCTCCTCATAGGCGCGCTCGAGCTCCGTGAGTAGCCGGTACATGTCATCGGTCCCGGAATCAACATGTTTCGGCAGATCAAGGGCCTTTTGCCTGCACTCCCACAAGAGCTCTCCGCCTTTGACAGTCTTGAGAAACATTTTGTCAGCCAGGGGAACTGATCTTTGAAAAAGCTTTCGGATCCGGTACTCCGCCTCGGAGGAGATGTACTCCGATCGGAGCAGCTTCTCCAACGAGTCCAGAAATTCATGTAGTGTGGCAGTCTGCATATGTCCGATCCGTTCATGGGCTTTCTCTTGAGCCAAAGGAGAGGAATGGGAGATCCAATCTCCGCATCCAGCCGCTCACCGCCTCTTCTGATTGTAAACAAGACTGAATGAACACGACGACCTTCCAGTCTCTTTCGCTCTGTGGCCGAGATCCGCGTTCGTTCGCTTCTCGGGTGCACGGGGTAGGTTTCGTGGTAGAGATCGCAGGGAGCAGAGCACGCAAAAATCTGCTCAAAAGCGCTGATCGCTCACATGGGGGAAGGTGATCGCAGTCCCGGGTTAAGGCATTGGTTTCCAGAGTCATTGCCGCAATTTTTGCCCGACTCGGAGCGCAGCCGCCCTCACCTCATCGATCACCTCTTTGAGTGGAACCCCCCTCTCCAGAGCCACGCGTTTGCACTCATCATACTC
>CAYZET010000218.1:0-8988 GCA_964477215.1 uncultured Syntrophaceae bacterium
GGACATATGGCAAGAGATCGTTTCCAGAACGTCGTTGACATTTGTCAGGCGATTCGCTATACTTGGCGCGGTGGCGTGGCTGCAAGTTCTGTAGCCTCTTTTTGCATAACGGTGTTAGTTGGTTGTGATCAGTCCCTCGAAATCATTTCATTGGGGGGCTTGAGGGTATGGAAATCTAGTGAGAAATTTGCTCCAACGTGGACCTAGCATAGTGCACGCTCCCACTTGCTGTCGGGACCGGAGGTGCGGACCGAAAGTCCGTTCTGTTGCCCTGGCGATCCTGGCTGTTCTCCTTTTGCACGCTTCCTGGTTGGGCTCCTGCGCTGCTGGTGAGAAGGAGTTGAAGCCACCCTCGTACGGCTATTTCGATTTTCCCACCTGTGTCCGCTACGCTCTAGTCCACTCGGACGCGTTCATCTCGAGCAGAATTAACATTCAGGTCCGTTCGGTAGATCTGAAGGACGCGCACTCTGAGGTGCTCCCAACGCTGCAACTTCTCACGAGGTATTATTTTACTCGGGCTCGGACGACCACGGGCGAGGGCAGCCGATTCAACGTACAGCTCTTCATGACGGGCTGGAATCCGTACCTGGCCCTCTTGAAGGTCAAATCGGGTCAGATTCTGGTGGACATCGCGAAGACCGCCCATGCCGACAAGATAGCGGAGAATACGAGCGCCATTGCCAAGGCTTTTTACTCGATAGCCATGATCGAGAAGAGCATGCGCGCGCAAAAGGAGATAGTGGCTCTGCAAAGAAATAGACTGAATTATTCGCGTAGCCTCAATGAACAGGGCAGCATCGATGAGCTGGAATTGCGAGGAATGACCAATGCTCTTAAGGGCATGGAGATCCGCATCAAGACGCTGAAAAATCAACGCGATGAGCAAATAGCAACTCTCAAGACGCTGATCGGGTACCCCCCCGACCATTATCTTCCTTTGGATACCCGGGATGCGGTACGGCAAATACTCGGCGGTTTCAATGGAGAGACCGTGACGTTTCCGGAAATTCAGGGCAATAACTGGAGCTTGAAGATTTTGGCCAAGAAGGAGCAGCTCCAATCCAATTATGTCACAGGATCTTACGTAGCGCTCTTGCCTCGGCCGGTGATCCTGTTCGAGGACATCCAAAACCAGGTCGACCGTACTTCGGGCTTTAACTTTGCCCTCGGTTTTGATTACACGCTGTGGGATGGGTTTCGACGGGTACGTGATATCAAACGACAAAAGCTCAATGCCCAAGATGCTGAGATCCGGCGAAAGCGAGCTTCTGAAGAGATTTATGGTGCTTTCCAGAGGATCAGAGGAACCCTGGCGACCGCGGGTGAGTCGGAGTCACACGCCCGGGAAGAGGTAAAGCTGGCTGAATTGGCCGAAGAAAAGGCGTTTCTCGGATACAAGTCGGGAAATATTCCGTATAGCGAATACATGTCCAGCCGTATTCAGAAAGTCAGAGCTCAGGTAGGTGCGCTTGAGACGAGCCAAACGAGAGTGCTCAACCTCATCGAACTGGCAACCATGGCGGGAGGTTTGAATAGGTATCATGCGGGTATCAGATTCTAGCTCTTCCAGGAGTTCCGGGAAGAGGACCAGGGTCTACGGTGTGCTCTTGGCTACGGCTGTGGCGGTTGCCTCTCTGGTTTTGGCTGCTTTGACCCAACCCCCAAAGAGCGCTGTATCGAGCCCAGGTCCTGCAAAGGCGGCAATAGTGCCTCAGATTGCAGACGCAAAGTCTGAGGCGGAAATACTTGTCCGGGGCAAGAGCTTTGCTCAGCTCCAGAGGACGGTGAGCATGCCGTACGGGGGCGAGATTCTTGAGATCCACGTCAAGGAAGGGCAGGTAGTTGAGAAGGACGAGAAGCTCGTGACCTACAAGCTCAGCCGGACAGCGAGGAAGGAGGTAGAGGCGATTCTGTTTCCGGGCTCTATTCTCAGTTTAGAGAATTCGATTTTTGCTCAAGAAACAGCGGTCGCGAAATTGAAGGAGGGGACGCTCCCTGTTGCTCAGCTAAAGGTGGACCGCGCGAAAAAGGAGCTTCAAGATGTCAAAGAATTAGCTGACCGAGGCATGGCCGAGCGTGAGGCTGTCAAGTTGAAAGCCGATCAGCTAGAAATTGCCGAAAAAGAGCTTTTTGACGTGAATAAGTCCATCAAGCAAGGGCAGGCCAGTCTGGAAACCATGAGAAAGGATCTCAAATTTCAGAAAGAGAATCGAGAACGGGAATTGGACTTGCTTGAATGGAACACGAACCGATCCTATGGGAACGACTCCAAGCTGCCCCACGACATCGCGTACCTGACCGCCCCCATCGCCGCAAGTGTCGTGTGGCTGAATCCCGAGCTCCGGGTCAAGGCTGAGCCCCCCAGGGGATTCCACAGTGTGCGGCTGGCTCCCATGGATCCCATGGTTGTGCGCTGCAAGGTTCATGAGCTGGACCTGGTGAAGCTTAAGCCGGGGGACAAAGCGACTGCCACGTTCGATGCCCTTCCCGATAAGCAGTACAACTGCAGCCTGACGAGGATTCCGCTGGTAAGCCGAAACCCTTCCCTGGAGGTTCCTGCTGATTACGAAGTGGAAGCGCTCATGCCAAATGTCGATGGCAAGATCCGAGACGGCATGACGTGCAATGTGCGGGTGAGGATCAAGCAATAGGGGCCCTTACGTACAAATCGGACTTCCTGGCACCATTTTCTCCATCATACGCGAGAACGATTACGGTTACTGACGGTGAGCGATGAGCCTTATCGAAGGGGGGCTATGCCTCTATGTTGCGGTCTCTGTCATTCCTGTTACTCTCTTCTTGATATTCCGAGCGAGAACAACGCGTTCACAGGCACTGCGTGACCGTACGGGAGAGGAGGGGGGGCAGCCTGTTCCCGTCGAGGTTCTCGTCCCTATCACAGGAGTGGTTTCTTATCACGAACCAGCTTTGCGCTCTCTCCTGGAACAGGACTACGAGCAATACGGGGTTGTACTTATCGTGGAAAGTGTCGATGATCCAGCGAACCGCCTCGTGGATAGGCTGTGCATGGAGTATAAGAAGGCTCGCAAGGTCATCAGCGGGGTCAGCGAATGCTGTGCCCAGAAGAACCATAATCTCGTCGAAGGAGTGAAGCACCTCCGTCCCGACACGGAAATTATTGTCTTCTGCGACAGCACAAACGAAGCCGATACCCATTGGCTCCGGGATTTTACCCGTCCCCTGCGAGCGGGTTCAGCCCACGCGGTTACCACATTCCGCGCTTTCGATCCTCAACCGGAAACAGTGGCCGGAATGTCTCAAGCCGTGTACGCTGCCTGCATCGTGGTTCTAAATGCTTCAAGACCGACTCCGTGGGGAGGGGCGACCGCCATCCGGAGACAGACATTCGATATGCTTCACGTTTCTGCAACCTGGGCGAGTACCGTGGTGGACGATCTCGTGCTCGGCAACATCCTGCGGAAAGCCGGTCTGGGGGTGCACTTCGATCCCGGGCTGTTGTTGAGATCCCCACTTCATCGCCACACCTTTCGTGGCCTGCTGGCCTACCTGGATCGCCAAATCCTGTTTCCGAAATTCACCAATCCCCTTCTGTGGTCCAGTGCGCTCATCTGCTCCGTGAACTTAACCATCGGGCTTGTCGTGTCACTTGCAATGGCCGCTCTTTTTCCTCTTGGCTCTGTGAACCTCGCCGTGGGGTTGGTCAGCTCGGGAGCGTTGGCGCTGTCTGTCCTGGCTGGGCTCAGTCTGAAGACCCTCAACCCTTACCCACTCTCTGTTTTTCGGTGGTTATTCTCGATTCCTCCTCTGTTGCTGGTGGGATCTTTTGTGTTTGTCAGGTCCATCTTCTTAAGGAAGATAGAGTGGCACGGCACCAGATATTACCCGGGCCCTTCTGGAGTTGTCTTGCGCGTCGGTCGGTTCCACACTCCAGATCGTGTGTGTTCTTGACAAACGATGCCCCAAGTACGAAGTAAGACTAGGCCCGTCAATAACATGACAGGCGGGTAGCCCACACTTTCTCTCCGCAAGTGGTGACTCGTGTTAGGAGTTCTGAAGGTGGAGAAGAATGGATGAAATCATTGAAGAACGTTTCCAACAAGACCTCGTTCACCATCGTATACGTGCTCATCGGTCTCCTCTTGATTACGGCACTCCAATCGTGGTTGGCGCCCAGGATCGAAAACGTGCCTTATTCAACATTCAAGCAATATGTTACCGATGGAAAGATCCGATCCGTAGTGGTCTCCTCTCGTTTCCTCAGAGGGTATAAGCAATCCCAGCAAGACAGCCAGGAACCCATGCTTGCTCGAGAAGTGTACCGAACCCCTCGCCTGGACGACCCGAATCTCGTCCGGTTTCTCGAACAGAATAATGCGGAAATCATTGCGGAAAATGAGAACACCTTCTTGATGACGCTACTCTCCTGGCTCTTGCCAATGCTACTCATTGCCGGAATCTGGGTATTCATTATCAAACGTATGGGACAGGGCGCAGGCATTATGACTCTCGGGAAGAACAGAGCCCGAATCGTTGGACAGACTGATGTGGGGGTGACGTTCGACGACGTAGCGGGTCAGGATGAAGCCAAGCAAGAGCTCAGGGAGGTGCTAGAATTTCTTGCAAACCCGAAGCGGTTTACCAGATTGGGAGCCAAGATTCCTAAAGGTATCCTCCTGGTGGGCCCTCCTGGCACTGGCAAGACGCTTTTGGCAAAGGCTGTGGCAGGCGAAGCTGGCGTCCCGTTCTTCTCGATCAGCGGCTCTGATTTCAGCGAAATGTTTGTGGGGCTTGGAGCTGCTCGGGTGAGGGACCTTTTTGAACAGGCCAGCAAGAGCGCACCTTGCCTGGTTTTCATCGATGAGCTGGATTCGCTCGGAAAAGCTCGAGGGACAGGGACCATCGGAGGACACGACGAGCGAGAACAGACCCTGAATCAACTGCTTTCGGAAATGGATGGCTTTCAACCGAACAAGGGCGTGGTCATTATCGCGGCTACCAACAGACCGGAAATACTCGATCCTGCTTTGCTCAGACCGGGGAGATTCGACCGCCATATCCTCGTTGACAGACCCGACCTCCAGGGTCGACTTGCCATACTCAAGGTACATAGTCGTGATGTCGTGCTTGGTCCAGACGTGAATTTGGAGGTCCTGGCCAGGAGGACTTCGGGCTTTACGGGAGCTGACCTGGCGAACCTAGTGAACGAGGCGGCTCTGCTTGCCGCGCGCAACAACAGCGATCACGTGAGCGAGCGGGATCTTGAGGACGCTTTTGACAGGATCACGGCCGGTCTGGAAAAGAAGAATCGAATCCTTAATGAAAAAGAAAAGAAGATAGTCGCATACCACGAGACAGGTCATGCCCTCGTGGCAGCTTTCCGGCCAACAGCGGAGGCCGTGCACAAGATCTCCATCGTACCGCGCGGGATCGGGGCCCTGGGATACACGATGCAACTTCCCACAGAGGACCGTTACCTTATGTCCCGTCAGGAGCTCATCGAAAAGATCGATGTTCTTCTGGGAGGCAGGGCCGCGGAAATGATCGTTTTCAACGACGTCACCACTGGAGCCCAGAACGACCTGCAGAGGGCCACGGATATTGCCCGAAGCATGGTGGCCATGTACGGCATGACCGAGGAAGTGGGGGCAGTGTCTTACCGGCGCACTCCCAATCCGTTTCTCCAGCAATACGGAGTGCCGCAGGAGAAGGAGTTCAGTGAAGAGACGGCCAAGATGATCGACGTTCAGGTCCGGTCCATCATGGAGGAGCGACTTGATCGGGTAGTCGAGACGTTGAAAGAACATGAAAAGCTGCTCCACAAAGTGGCTGAACGCCTGCTTGAAAAGGAAACTATAGAGGCCGAGGAATTCAAGGAGCTCCTCGGGTTTCCCATTGTGGAGAGCCGAGTTGCCCCCTAGCAGTTGAGGAATGACAGGGGTCGTTTGCCCTTGGACCGGCCGACGCGCGACATCGCGATGAGAAATGCCCGGGAAGTAAAGGGCTCCGGGTTGGCGAAATTGCTGTGACTGCATGTGTGGAAGGTATAATTCTGGCCGCGGGCCTGTCGACACGAATGGGTCGTCCGAAGCTCCTGATCCAGCTCCATGGTGAGCCCATGCTCGCAAGAGTTGTGAAAGCTGCTCTGAAATCTCGATTGGAGCGGGTGATCTTGGTGCTTGCAGAACCCGTGAAGGCTTATCGGGACGCGCTCGGGCAGATGGCCATGAATCGGAAGCTTTATACGGTCATCAATCCAAATCCCGAAAGAGGAATGGCGTCGTCTCTGCGCGTTGGTCTCAGCGCCGTCCGCGCGGGAACCGCGGGAGCCATGGTAATATTAGGGGATCAGCCCTGGTTGCAGGTCCACGTCATTGACGGTCTGATGCAGACTTTTCTTGATTCAGCCTCCCGCATAGCCGTACCAACCGTTCGCGGCAGAAGGACTACCCCGGTGATTTTTCCCTCAGTCCTGTTTCCCGAGCTCATGAACGAGACGGGGGATGTGGGCGGAAGAAACGTGTTGAACCGTCATTGTGATAAGATTGTTTACAGCGAGCTGGGAAGCGGGTACGATGACTCGGATTTCGATACTCCTGAAGATGTGAAGCGAACCAGCCTGATGCTTGGTCTGGACGAGGATACGAGTGAAATCTTGTGAAGAGCGCGCTTGCGCCCCGGTTTTTGGCCTGTGCGGAGCTCAAGAGCTAGCGACCGGCCGCGGTGGCGCAGAGGACGGCAAATCTCTGGATGGCGCGGGAGCGATGAAGATTCGGCTTGCACAAACAGCGGGCTTTTGCATGGGAGTCCGCAGGGCCGTAGACATGGTCCTGGACCTTCAGAGGAGGTCTCCTCCTCTACCCATCGTCACCTACGGTCCGCTTATCCATAATCCGCAGACCCTGGAGCTGCTTGTCTCCCGTGGGATAACATGTGTTGATAGCCTGGATGAGGTTGACCACGGCACAGTGGTCATCCGGGCGCACGGCATCTCTCCCCAAGAGCGAAAGGTGTTGGATGCGAAAGGATTGACGGTCATAGACGCCACGTGCCCTCGTGTCTCCAGAGTGCAAGCTGTAATACGGAAGCACGCGGCAAAGGGACATTTCTGTGTGATCGTCGGAGACCAAGACCATCCAGAGGTCAGGGGGCTCATGGGATTCGCCGTCGCGGGCGGAGTGGTGATTCCCGATGCCCACTGCAATGGCGCCATAAAAGCGGTTCCTACCTCCTCGGATCTATGCGTCGTAGCTCAGACGACCCAGGAGCCAGAGCTCCTTGAGAGGGTCGTCCAGCTTCTGAGCGGCCGATGCCCGAATATCCACGTGTACAATACGATTTGCGATTCCACGAAGCGGAGACAGGCCGAGGTCAAGCGGCTGGCAGCACAGGCAGACCTGATCATTGTGGTAGGGGGGCGCGGATCAGGTAACACGCGCAGGCTAGTGAAGGTGGCAGAGGCACACCACACCCCGACGATCCATGTGGAGACGGCGGAAGAGATAGAGCCGGCCGCTGTGACCAATGCCCGCATCATCGGGGTCACGGCGGGGGCAAGCACACCCAATTGGCAGATACGTCGTGTGATAGACAAGCTCAGGGAAATCGGGATGAGTCGCAGGGCAGCACCGCTCAAGCGGATTCGCCGAGCCATCGATATTGCCGTAATGACCTACTGCTGGGCAGCCCTGGGGGGAGGGGGTCTTGCGGCCACGTGCCTGGTACTTCAGGGGCGAGCGGTCAAATGGCTGCCGGTAGCGGTGACAATGCTCTTTGTATTCTCGATGCACCTGCTCAATCGTATTCAGGAGCGGTCTGGAGCGGTTCGATTCAACACCCCCGAAATTGCAGCCTTTTACAATCGTCACGGCTCGCTGCTGACCGCTCTGGGATGGACTTCATCCTTCGCTGCGGTGATTCTGAGCTCTTGGATGGGGACCATCACCTGTCTCCTGCTCTTGGCAATGGTGATTACGGGCAGACTGTACACCGAACGGATAATTCCTGAACCTGTGAGGGAGAATCGCAGGTGGAGGAGCTTGAAGGACTTGCCCGGTTCCAAGACGCCTCTCGTGGCAATGGGGTGGGCGGTTGCCGCGGCGGTGCTCCCTGTAATAGGGTCCGAGCCTTCCGTGTCAATGGTCAGCCTGTCTGTAGCCTTCCTGTTTGCAGCGGCCATGGTATTCTGGAGGACCGCCATGTCGGATCTTTTGGATATTCAGGGGGATCGAATTGTGGGCCGCGAGACGATCCCTATCTTGATTGGAGAGCGGAGAACGAGACTCCTGCTCGGAATCTTGTTGCCCGCGGTAGGATGCTTGCTGGTGGGTGCTGCGGCTACAAACGTGATTCCGGGTCTTGGTTTGTGGCTCCTGGTGAACGTCTTGACATTTGGAGTTCTGTTTGTTGTTTATCGTCGGAGGTCCCTTGTGGACCGATTATGGTTCGAAGGTTTGATTGATGGGAACTTTGTCTTTGCGGGAATACTGTCTCTAGTGTACAGTGTTGGGTGGCGGTAGTGCAAAAAGATCTTGACAAGTAAGAAAAAATGGCGTAAACAGAATAATTTTATAGAGGAGCCGTTCGCTGGCGTAGCTCAACCGGTAGAGCAGCTGATTTGTAATCAGCAGGTTGCGGGTTCGAGTCCCATCGCCAGCTCCAAGGCCCGGAGGGGTTCCCGAGCGGCCAAAGGGGGCAGACTGTAAATCTGTTGGCTCAGCCTTCGGAGGTTCGAATCCTCCCCCCTCCACCAAAACCGATCCCGGCTCCTCGATGGTATGTGAGAACGCGGGAATAGCTCAGTTGGTAGAGCGTCAGCCTTCCAAGCTGAACGTCGCGGGTTCGAGTCCCGTTTCCCGCTCCAAAAACAACCAGGAGGCGAACGCCCCAGGACGAGGAATCAGAGGCTTGGGCGGGCAGCTCGACCATCGCTTGAGCGCCATAGCCCAATGAGGGCCCACGTAGCTCAGTAGGTAGAGCACTTCCTTGGTAAGGAAGAGGTTCACC